>JAGXIP010000051.1 GCA_024635585.1 Saccharicrinis sp.
ATCAAGTATAGGTATTCCGGAAATCCAATTTCCTTTGTGTACTTCGCCATTGCCCTGCATATCGTTTTGGCGTCCGGCAAAATTCCACATAAAGTACCTAAAGTACATGTATTTTATCTGATAGTTAAAAAAGAAACGCAAGTTTTGACCGAAGCTTGGTAAGGTGATGGTTTTCATATCGCCTGTTTCCGGATCTTGAATTTGAACTTTTGGTCCGCTTGCACTGCCACCACCCCAATATTTGTATTGCGATATATGACGATCCTCGCGGCTGTACATACGCGGAAAAATTGTGGTGGTGTTACTGTCAAAAACGTAATGCGGTTTAAAGTCCACGGTTTTGTATTCGCCATCCTTTTTAATACGCACGGGATCGCCTTTCTTTTCCCTCGACTTTTCACTGTCGATTGGTGAGTTGTAATATTGTCCAGAAAACAATGGTCTGTCGCCGTATTGCTCCCGGTTAAGATAACCCATCATCGAAAAAACATCTTCGGGCGAGTTTTGATCCATAGTAGGGTTGGCATACGAACGGATAACAATCATGGCAAATGATGAATAGCCAATCAGTATAACCGTGGTACCCAGTAAAAGGGTATTCAAAATAACCTTTTGGTGTTTGTGAGTGTACAGAATACCTGCAATTAAACCTGCCATCAATAAAACTAAATACACGGCAAGCCCTGTGTTGAAAGGGGCACCGAACGAATTGACAAAAAGCAACTCGAACCAACTGGCTATTTTTATGGTGTAAGGGATGATACCATAGAGGATGCCTACCAATAACACGACAGAGATGCCCAATGCTGTGGCAATACCTTTTTGGGTAACATTAAATTTTTTGTAATAATAAACCAATACGATGGCTGGTATGGCCAATAAGTTTAAGAGGTGTACCCCTATGGATAGACCCATCAGATAGGCAATTAAGATTAACCAACGATTGGCGTATTTATCGTCGGCCACATCTTCCCATTTTAAGATAGCCCAAAATACCACGGCGGTAAATAGCGACGACATGGCATACACCTCGCCCTCCACAGCCGAAAACCAAAATGTATCGGAAAAAGTATAAGCCAAGGCACCTACCAATCCGGCACCCAAAACAGACCACGATCTCCAGGTTTCGTTATCCTGGTTCATAAAAAACCTGCGTCCCAAGTGGGTAATAGTCCAGAACAAAAACAAAATAGTGAAAGCACTCGAAAGCGCACTCATCAGATTTATAGTAAAGGCTACTGAAGAAGTATCAGGTGCAAAAAGCGTGAAGAAACGACCCAGAATCATAAATACGGGAGCTCCCGGAGGGTGACCCACCAGCAATTTGAAGGAAGTTGATATAAATTCACCACAATCCCAAAAACTGGCCGTAGGTTCAAGTGTCATGGTGTAAACTACCGCGGCAATGGTAAAAGTTAGCCATCCGAGCAGATTATTAAGCAGTTTGTGATTCTTCATTTTTCTTTGGATTGTTCTCTGAATATCAGATTAATACATAAACATTTGCCATTTACATGCGCAAACTTAGAGTCCAAAAATAACTAATTTTTATCAATCCCATTTTTTATAGGAGATTTTGTTGCTTATTTAACGTGTTTTTAACTTCAATTGATTGTTAGAATATTTTGGTTAGGTGAAGATATTAAGGAATTACACGTCCAAATAAAAATCGATCAGGCTTATGGTTTGCGAATAATACCCTCGCCCAAACAAATTTAGATGGTTTAAAACATGGTACAATAGGTATATTTTTTCACGATATTGAAAACCCTCATTGAGCGGAAAGGTATGTTGATAACCTTCGTAAAACTCCGTCGAAAATCCACCAAAGAGTTTGGTCATGGCAAGGTCGGCTTCGCGGTGTCCGTAATAAACTGCTGGATCGATTAATACGGCTTTTTTGTTTTCATCTATCAAATAATTTCCGCCCCATAAATCGCCATGTAATAGCGAAGGAGGCTCTGCACTACTCTCAATAATAAAATGAAATATTTTTTCGAGTTGTAAAAATTTGCGCTTCAACTCCGGGGTAACATATCCGTTTTGTTCGGCCTGTTGATATTGGTATTTCAGTCTATTGTTAAAATAAAAATCTCCCCAACTGTCCGACTCCGTGTTTATTTGGGGGTTAGCGCCAATGAAATTATCTTCGTAAAATCCATAGCTTTTACCTAAGAATTTATGCATTAGGGCTAAATCGCAACCAAAATCATACATGGCCTCTTTTGTTTTTAAGCCTTGCGTGATAAATTCCAGCAATAAAAAATTATCCTCAACCACAATAATATTGGGTGTGCGTATGGATCCGGAGCGTTCTATTTCGCGCAGCCCGTTAGCTTCGTTTTTAAACATGCCATTGCTAAAACCTTGTTTCAGGAAATACGCTTTACCCGAGGAGCTGGTAATTAACTGTGAATCGGCAATGCAGCCTCCTCCTTGTGCATTGCTATCCATGATATCCTCACCGAGGATGGATTCTATTTTATCCTTTATTTGATTGTCCACCTTCAAGTTTTTTGATAAGACCTTCGCAAGCATCTTCCAATAAATCCAGCACCAGTTCAAAACCAGCAGCACCTCCATAATAGGGATCGGGCACCTCCTTCATCGTAAAATTTGTGCAATAATCTGTCATGCGGCTTAATTTATTTACATGTGCTTTGCTTGAAGCTAAGGCCTTTAAATCGCGCATATTCTGATCGTCCATGCCAATTATAAAATCAAAATCATCAAAATCCTTAGGGGCAATAACAGGTCTACTGATGCTGGTTAAATTGTAGTTTCGTCGCTGTGCGTGCTGTTGCATGCGGCCATCTGCTGCACCACCTTCATGAAAATCAGTTATACCTGCCGAATCAATAATATACTTATCGCTTCGATGATGTTCCTTGAGTTTTGCCCGCATAACGGCTTCGGCACTTGGCGATCGACAGATATTACCAAGGCATACAAATAGTATCTTTTTTACGCTCATTTTTAAAAGTATTAATAAATTGAAATTTGATTACCCGGCCTGATTTTAAGCGCACGAAAATTTCAATCGCTACCACAGGTAGGGATACCTAGGTGGGAAAATACAAAAATATTGGAGGATAAAAAAAAATGCCTGTCTTATCTAAGACAGGCACCCGGAAACATTCATAAAAAACTAACCTAAACCTCACACACATTTTGAATGCTCCTATTCTTAATGGGATATAGTAATATGACTTCAATAGGTACAAATTACAACCATATCCAATGCATGTCAATAGTTATTTCGATTTTTTATTGAAATAATATAAGTTCCTGTCAAGGTTTAAATAAAAACGTAAAAAAGCCCGTTCACATTGCAAACGGGCTTTTTATGATATTTAATAGGAATACGTTGTACTAAAACATATCCTTCACTTTGCTAAAAAAGTTTTTATCTTGAGTCGAAAGGTCAGGTTTAAAAGAGTCAGACTCGGCCATTTTTTCCATGATCTTTTTTTCATCTTTGGATATATCTTTAGGTATCCACACGTTTATCTTAACCAAAAGGTCTCCACGTCCATAACTATTTACCTCGGGTAAACCTTTGCCTCTAAGACGTAACACTTTCCCGGGTTGTGTTCCAGCTTCAATTTTAACTTTTACTCGACCTTCGAGTGTTGGTATTTCTACTGGAGACCCTAATGTTGCTTGCGGTATGCTTACATACATATTATATAACAGGTCTCTTCCGTCTCTCACCAATTCGGCGTGCTCCGCTTCATGTATCAATACCAGCAAATCGCCGTTTATACCTCCTCTGCGTGCGGCATTACCTTTACCCGATACGGAAAGCTGCATGCCTTCCTCAACACCCGCAGGGATATTGATGGAGATTACTTCCTCCTCCTTTTCAATACCTTCACCGGCACAGTATTTACATTTGTTGGTAATTATTTTTCCTTCGCCTCCACAGGTAGGGCAGGTTGATGCGGTTTGCATCTGACCTAAAATGGTATTTGAAATACGCGTTACCTGTCCTGATCCATGGCATGTGGAACAAGTGCTGTGCGAAGCGCCACCATCGGCACCTGAACCGCTACAATGCTTACAGGGCACATATTTTTTGACTTTAATCTTTTTTTCAACGCCCTTCAATATCTCATCCAATGTGAGGGTAACCTTAACGCGCAGATTGGAGCCTTTGCTTACACGTTGACGGCCTCCGCCACCAAATCCGCCAAAGCCACTAAACCCACCGAAGCTGCTACCTCCGCCACCAAAAATATCACCAAAATGCGAAAATATGTCGTCCATTGACATGCCGCCACCACCGAAACCACCACCTGCAGCACCACCTACACCGGCATGACCATATTGGTCGTAGCGCGATTTTTTCTGTGCGTTACTAAGTACCTCGTAGGCCTCAGCGGCTTCTTTGAATTTTTCTTCAGCTCCTTTATCACCAGGATTTTTGTCCGGGTGGAATTGCATGGCCTTTTTCCGGTAGGCTTTTTTAATTTCCTCAACGGAGGCCTCTTTTGAAACCTCTAAAACTTCGTAATAATCTCTTTTCGACATAATATGTATCTCACGTACTTAATTATTCTCCCACTACAACTTTTGCAAAACGTATAATTTTATCGTTCAGCATATAACCCTTTTCGATACAATCTACCACTTTGCCTTTCATGCTATCGGATGGTGCAGGAATTTTTGTAATTGCTTCGTGAAGATCCGTATCAAAATCTTTATCCTTAGCTTCAATCTCAACCACGCCATTGCGTTTTAAAAACTCCTGAAATTTAGTGTAAATCAAATCTATACCTTTTTTAACGGCTTCTAAATCCGAAGCTTCGTTTAAATGCGAAATGGCTCTGTCAAAATCATCCACTACAGGCAACAGTGCTTTAAGTGTTCCTTCGCCGGCACTTTTAATTAACTCCATTCGTTCCTTGAGCGTTCGCTTTCGGTAGTTATCATATTCAGCAGTTAAGCGTAAATATTTATCGTTGAGCTCAGACACCTTTAAAGTTAGTTCTTCCACCTTATCCACCTCTTCTTCTTCACAAGTTGCTTCGCTATCTTCCTGATTTTCCTCTGATTCTTCTATTTGATCGCTGCTATCTTCATTTTGAGTTGAAGTAATCTTTTCTTCGATTACTTCTACTTCATCTTTTTGTTTTGACTTTTTACTTGCCATTATATTTATTGTTTTTGCGTTTTATATTAAACTCGCATATCATTACAAACAATTTGCCAATGCTATTTATTGGGACAAATTGACAGCGTTTTACTTGCTTTCAATCCATCCTGTCATATGCATAAACAAACAATGGCAGCGCAATTAATGCACCGCCATTATTAGTTATTATTTTATACCGTAGCAGGTGCATACATATCACACCAACCGTTTGGCATAAGTTTTTATTTTACCAATTGTTTTAAGGCAGCCTCCAAATATGGGCCTCGCAATCTCTTGGCTACAATTATTCCATCGCCATCAATTAAAAAGTTATCTGGAATACCTCTAACGCCATAAACTTGTGCGGCTTTTGAACTCCATCCTAATAAATCGCTTACATGGTACGACCAAGAAAGTTTGTCTTCGCCAATTGCAGCTACCCATCTGTCTTTATTTTTATCCAGCGATACACTGTAAACTGTAAACCCTTTGGCATTGTCAAAATTCTTATCCTTATAAGTTTGATATGCCTCCACTACACTTGGATTTTCGCGACGACAAGGACCACACCATGAAGCCCAAAAATCAATAAGCACCATTTTTCCTTTTAACGAACTCAGTGCAATCACCTCGCCTTGCGGTGACATTAACTTTATTTCGGGTGCTTTATTTCCGATTTCTAGTCCAGTTATAACCTTTTCGTTATTTGCAGCAGATACGTATCCAATGCTCAACATAACCGATAAAAAGGCAAACAATTTAAATTTATTCCTCATCATACTTATTTATTACTTAATCTGTTTTTAAAACGTGAATTTAACACAAATGTTCGAGAACAAACAATGTGCCTTTCCAAAATTAAAACAATAATCTTGCCTCAATTAATTGAGAGATATAGTATTTAAACAAAAGTACAATAATAGAAGATTAATTTCTGGAAAGGTATTCAAGTGACTCCGTCACTTTATCCATACTTTGGCTAGAGGCTACCAAACGACCGTCGCCATCAATTAGGTAGTTGATGGGCTTATCAACCTGAAATGTTTTAGAGATAGAAGATTCTACGCCTTTGTAGTCGCAGATATGCAGGGCGTTAATAAGTCCATCCTCCCTAATTGCATTGTTTAAGGGCGATTTAAATCTATCCAATGATATGGAAACCACTACAAATCCTTCGCCTTTATAAAATTTACTGTTTGCAAATTTTTTTTGAAGCATCATTTTCTGATGATTATCCATACGAGATTCTCCGTCGTACGATGCCCAAAAATCCAATAAAACCATTTTTCCTTGCAACGATTTCAAATCAAACTCGTTACCATTTAACAAGGTAGTTTGTAATTCAGGAACTCTATCTCCAAGGTTCAACCCTACTTTTGGTTCGGGTATGCCATTGATGAACGATAAAAAACCTGATCCTACTAAAACAACTAATAATAATAGTTTTAGCTTTCTCATACATTATAGTTTTAGTTAATACTAACACTGCAAAGGTTACGATTTTTACAGTGTGGTTAATCTTAATTTAGATTAACGCAATAGTTTTCATGACAAGTGTTATAAAAACAGTTGGCAAAAGTATGTTGAATAACAACAGCAACCAAAAAATAATGTTTGGAAATGAGATTCAGATAAGCTATCTTAGTCGGTTTTACAAGAATGTATTTTTATCTTTACTGATATAAATACGATATACATACCTATATTTCAGCACCTTATCGCAATAATTAACATGCTCATAAAAGATCAAAAAGAGCTTTGGTTAAACATTGTTAATACGAAACTAGGTTTTTCCCGACAGTAAAAAACCTCCGCAATTCTGCGGAGCAGGCTCTGCGGGGAGGGATACTGCGCAAGCAGGTTAATTATTAATCACTAAAACCTCTCTCTCTCCTCAAGCCGGAGGGTCTCTTACTTTCTTGTCTTGACACAAGAAAGTAAGACTTTATTTACACTCTTTTAATTTTCGCACCCAATTTTTGAAGTCGCACATCAATATTTTGATATCCTCTATCTATCTGATTTATGTTTTGTATAGTGCTTTTCCCTTTGGCCGAGAGTGCTGCAATTAACAAGGCCACCCCGGCACGAATATCCGGCGAAGTAAGTGTGGTTCCTCTAAGTGGCGTTTCTTTGTTAAGCCCAATAACGGTAGCTCTATGCGGATCGCAGAGTATGATACGCGCACCCATATCAATAAGTTTATCGACGAAAAACAAACGGCTCTCGAACATTTTTTGATGGATGAGCACACTCCCTTTGGCTTGGGTAGCAATGACCAGCAAAACACTTAGCAAGTCAGGTGTAAGTCCGGGCCAAGGAGCATCGGCAATGGTCATAATAGAGCCATCGATAAATGTATCTATCTCGTATTGGTTTTGTTCCGGGATAAAAATATCATCTCCCCTACGCTCCATTTTAACACCCAATTTGGCAAACGCCTGTGGGATAACGCCAAGTTGATCGTAGGCGGTATCCTTAATGGTTATTTCAGAACCCGTCATGGCGGCCATGCCAATGAAACTACCGATCTCAATCATATCAGGCAGTAAACGATGCTGACAACCTGATAAGCTTTTTACACCATCAATATATAATAAGTTAGAGCCTATGCCTGATATTTGTGCTCCCATGCTCACCAGCATTTTACACAGTTGTTGTAGGTAAGGTTCGCACGCAGCGTTATAAATGGTAGTTTTCCCTTCTGCCAGCACAGCAGCCAGCACAATATTAGCAGTACCTGTTACCGATGCCTCGTCCAAAAGCATATAGGCACCTTTGAGTCCATCGGTTTCGATGCTGTAAAAAATTTCGTTGGCGTTATAATGAAAACGTGCACCAAGCTTCTCAAAGCCCACAAAGTGCGTATCAAGTCTTCTTCGTCCTATCTTATCGCCACCGGGCTTCGGGAAGTAGGCTTTTCCGTAGCGTGCCAAAAGCGGCCCCATAATCATAATGGAACCTCGCAACGATGATGCTTTGCTCCTAAACTCCTTACCCTGAAGATACTCAAGATCAATATTGTGTGCCCTAAATGTGTAGGTGTCTTCACTTTTCTTATTTACTTGTACACCAATATGCCTTAAGAGGTCGATAAGGTTATTTACATCTATAATATCAGGAATATTACTTATTTCAACCTCTTGGGTTGTAAGCAGGGTGGCACAAATAACTTGGAGTGCTTCGTTCTTAGCTCCTTGAGGTGTTATTTCACCGCAGAGCTTATGACCCCCTTCAATTTCGAAAGAATTCATTATGGATGGAATGTAAACGGTAAGGGTTTAATTTTTTTGTTCGTCGTGGCGCTTGAAGGTACGCTTTTTTTTGTTCCTATTTTGGCTATAGTTACTGCTTGGTGTTGGGTTTGTATTGCTAATGCCGTTGCTTTCTCTTTGCTCTGGTATTTTAAGATTTTCGGGTATTACCAACTTGTTGCCCGACATTTCCCTCATGTCAGAAAAAACCCTTTCGTCGCCCGGGAAATCATTATTCCACGTGAGTAAGGACTTTTTCATGTTATTGGCAATCAATAAAATAAGATGGTGTTTTAAATCGCCTTCTTCCATTTCGGTAGCCTTGTCGATCATTTTTTCGATGGTGCGGCCGTAATGACGGTATCGAATACGATGGTTATTGTAAGCTAACTTTTTTGGTCGCTCGTTCAGTGTTTCTAATTCAGGGAGCTCAAATGGTGTTTCTATATCCAATTTAAAGTCGGACATAATGGCCAAATGATCCCATAACTTATGCTTAAAATCGTTTACATCGCGCAAATGTGGAAACATATTTCCCATGTTACCAATGATGGAATGGGCACATCGTGTCCTTTCAGCTTTGTCTTCAATGGAAACACAGTAGTCAACCATTGTTTGGATATGTCGGCCGTATTCAGGCAGACGCATCTTATTCCTTTTTGAATTATAATCCATACGTAATGAAAATCTCTTGTAAAATCAATGTTGTTTGAAGTAATTTTAAAATCCTTGCTACCTAAAAGAATGTACTTTTAAAATACAATAATTTGGATTTTGGGGGTGTCAATCGTGATTGGTGCAGTAAACATGTGATGTGCATGAAGTACTATTTTGCAAACTTAACCCAAAATTTTAAGTTTGGCAAATTTTAAAAGCAATTGTTTTAAACCTGTATTTTCAAAGTTTACAGTGGCTTTTGCGTTGGGCATCTCACCGTCGATGCTTATTATAGTGCCTCTTCCAAACCGAATATGTTCTACGGTTAATCCGGGCTTAAGGTTACCATGTGATCCTCCTGAGTTAGTGATAGGCCTGGAAGTTTCCGGACTATTCTCTACTTTTTTAAAGTTATAACCCGGTTTTTGGTTGGCCTGAACATGTGAAAACGAGCGTCGCTCGGTTTGTTTTGGAGCGAACCTCCCTGGCTTATCGGTAATTTTTACCTGATCGTTGGCAAACTCAACAAACTCCTCATTAATTTCATTGATAAATCTACTGGGACGACAAAAAGCCGACTCGCCATATTTATAGCGTGTGCGTGCGAAGGAAATAGTTGCATTATCTTCGGCTCTGGTTACGGCAACATAAAACAACCTACGCTCTTCTTCAACCCCTTGCTCACTTTCCTGAGTCATAGACGAAGGGAACAGACCTTCCTCAACCCCAACCACATACACGTTTTTAAATTCCAATCCTTTACTGGAGTGTATCGTCATCAAAGTCACCTTATTGATGTCGTCCTCCGTTTCGTTATCCTGATCGGTAAGCAACGATACTTCTTCTAGAAAGTTAATTAAACCGTTTTCGCTACCTTGCTCCAATTGGTTGTTGGTAAATTCCTGAATACCGTTCAATAATTCCTGTACGTTTTCCTGACGGGCAACTGCTTCGGGTGTTCTATCCTGGTATAAGTCTTTCATCATGCCGCTTTGCGTGGCTATTTCCATCACCAGGTCGTAGGCCGACTGCTGTTTCATACTGGCAGCAAAAACATTTATCATGCCTACAAACGATTGTAACTTACGCTGCGTTCCGGCGTTAACCAAGCGTGCCGTATCTTCTATGGATATCAGCACTTCCCACATCCCTTTACCCGATACGTTCGCTGCCTCTTCAATTTTGTCGAGGGTGGTTTTTCCGATTCCACGTGTGGGATAGTTGATGATGCGCTTAAGGGCTTCCTGGTCGGCAGAGTTTACTGTAACCCGGCAGTAGGCCAGTAAATCCTTGATTTCCTTACGCTGATAAAAACTTAAACCGCCATATATTTTATAAGGCATGTTGCTTCTTCGCAGTGCTTCCTCAAAAATACGCGATTGGGCATTGGTGCGGTATAAAATGGCAAAATCCTGATAGTCGTAATTTTGTCGCAGTTTTTTATCCTTGATATCATTAATAACGATGTAGCCCTCTTCTATATCGGAATAAGCATTGTGTATTTTTATCCGGTTACCCGTATCTTTTTCCGAAAAGACAGCTTTTTTTATTTGTCTGGTATTATTGGAAATAATGCTGTTGGCGGCATTCACAATATTTTGGGTTGAACGATAATTCTGCTCCAGCTTAAATAACTTGTAATCGGGGTAATCGTTCCTGAAGTTTAATATATTCTCAATTTTAGCACCTCTAAAACTATAAATACTTTGTGCATCATCGCCTACCACACAAATATTACCATGCTTTTCGGCCAATTTTTTAATAATGATGTATTGCGAGTAATTGGTATCCTGATACTCATCAACCAAAATATATTGAATCCAGTTCTGGTATTTTTGCAGCACTTCTGGATGGTCGCGAAACAGGATATTGGTATTAAGCAACAAATCGTCGAAATCCATGGCACCAAACTTATAGCATTGGCGCATATAACGGGTATAAATTTCGTGAATCATTCCTTTGCGCGATGCCTGATCTTCCATCATACGGTGCTGATCGCGGGCATAGGCAGCAGGAGTTACCAAATCGTTTTTGGCCGAAGATATCCGACCCAGCACTTGACCGGGCTTGTATTCCTTATCGTTCAGCTTCATTTGAGAGATGATGGACTTGATAAGGCTTTTTGAGTCGGCCGTATCGTAAATTGTAAAAGAGGAGGGATAGTGCAATTTATCGGCCTCGCTGCGCAGGATACGCGCAAATACGGAGTGAAAAGTACCCATCCATAATTTTTGAGCCACATCGTTACCCACCATGGTGGCAATACGCAGCTTCATCTCCTTGGCTGCTTTGTTCGTAAAAGTTAAGGCTAGAATGCGATGTGGCGGAACGCCTTGCATAAGCAAATGAGCAATCCGATAAGTTAACACCCGTGTTTTGCCCGATCCTGCCCCTGCAATAACCAACGACGCTCCCTCGCTTGACACTACCGCTTGCTGCTGTGCTGTATTTAATTCCTCCAGATAATTTTGCACCTATTTAATTTTAATGATAGGCAAAGATAAAGAAAATGCCAAGGGTATGAAACGAGCTGAGTTTATATGAGGGTGAAAAGTTGAATTTGCTTGCCTCAAATTTCAAAAAACAGCCCTTTCATGCAGTTTTTACAATTGCACTTTATTTATACGTTGTGCAAAGGATAAAATACTTATACGTTAGCGGTACGTGTGACATGTCCTAAAAAATGCTTGCAAAAGCCAATTCCCTATAAAATTTTTCATTTTTAGGTTTTATTGACCCTTTTCTTAGTCATATGATCTATTATAGCAATAAACCCCTCTCTAAAATTACTGCTTATGGGAATCTCTTTACCGTTGATGACTACACAGTGTTTTTTAACCGTTTCAATATGTTTTAAAGCAACAATATAGGATCGATGTATTCTTGTAAAAGATTCTTTTGGAAGTAATTCTAATACTTCAGAGAGTTTATAGCGAGCCAAAACAGGTCGTTTATCGGTAAAGAAAGTCACATAATTACCATCACTTTCGATGTATTTTATTTGTTGAATAAACAACTGATGAAATTCTGAGCCGCTTTTAATAAAAATTGTTTGCTCAGAGATATCGGGAGAAATTTCAGAAATGGAATTTGCGGTCCCGATGTTCTTCTCTAATAGCTGTTGTGCCTTCATTACTGCTTGAAGCAGCCTGTTAAATTCAATGGGTTTTAAAAGATAGTCAACTGCTTTGAGCTCATAACTTTCCAAAGCATAATCTGAATAAGCTGTAGTAAATACAATAAGTGGTGGATTTTGCAAAAACTTAGGAAAGTTAATCCCCGATAATTTAGGCATATTTATATCTAAGAAAATAAGATCAATTGTATGCTGTTGCAGATATTCAAGCGCATCCAAAGGATCTCTAAACGTTTTCTGTAATACTACAAATGGTATGCTACTTAAATGATATTTAAGTACATCAATGGCATCTGGTTCATCATCAATTATTACACAGTTCATACGAATCGTTAATCAAGTTGCAGAATAAGTAAAGATATAAAATATCCCTTTTCTTCTTTTGTTTCCAAAGTATAGGAATTTGGATATAAAATGGAAAGTCTCTTTTTTAAATTATCAAGACCGAAACCAGAGGGCTTATCGACTAGGGCATAAACACTTTGATGTATTGTATTGCTTACTTTAAAAAATAAATTTTTAGCATCCACTTTCAAGGAAATATTGATTATTGATTTCGCCTTAGGATCAATTCCATGCTTAATCGCGTTTTCAACAAAAGGAATAAGCAACATAGGGCTTATTTTAATTGCGTTTGGATCTCCTTTAATATCAAAATTTATAGACACATCGTCTTCTTCAGCAATTCGTAACTGATAAACCTGAATAAAATTTTTAAGGTGATGAATCTCTTTTTCAAGAGCTACTTTGTCTTCATTTGTTTCATACACCATATAACGCATCAATTCTGCCAGTTTAGCAATTCCATCGGCTAATTCAGGAGCATTATACTTTAATGATTTTGCATAAAAACTATTTAAAACATTAAACAAAAAATGAGGATTAATTTTAGATTTTAAAAAAGCCATTTCTGTGGAAAGCTTTTCTTCCAACAACATTCTTTTGAATTTTTCATTTTGTATCCAATATTTAATTAGTGCATATGACAAAGCGACTAGTAAGATAAAAAAACTAACCACGGAATTATAAAGTAAAAACACAACAAAAGACTCACTCGCTGAAGAGAAAAAAGCTGCCAAATACCTATAATCTATACTGCTTTCAAATAAATTAATGAGTGCAAAACCACCTATTAAAAGAAAGATTAATGCCCTGATTTTTTTTAGTCGCAAAAATTTTGGGACCAAATAAAATGCGCTTGTATAAAAAACGGTTTGATTCATTAACATCCCGAAAAGAAGGGCAACCCAGTAGGGCCCTGTATCTTTCCTGAAATTACCTATGGTAGATGTATAGCTTAAAATTAAAAAGTAACCTATTCCCCATACCAGAATATGAATTATTGGTTCGATATGTTTTTTCATACTGAAGAGTTTGTTTGTCAAAAGTAGGGTTTAAAATAGTTTAAAATATTTAAAGGGAGAAAAGAGGTCATTCTTGTGACCAAATTCTATGTTACTGTGAAGTTTGCCTTTTTTCACATAATTAGGAGTATCTATCACATCAAAGCAGGCAACAATCACATTCTTTTTTTGCTGTCATTTAAACATTCTACTATTGCTTCAAATAATTATAAAGTCATTAAAAAAATGAAAAAAGCACTGGTAATTTTATTCGCTTTAGTCTTAGGAATTTATTCCTATGGACAATCAAGTTCCGATAAGGAATTAGCAAAGAATATTGATGAGTTATTTGAAAGTTATTCTTATTACAACCGCTTTGTCGGAAGTGTTTTAATTAGCAAAGACAATACTATAATTTATCAAAAAAGCTTTGGTTATGCTGATTTAGCTGGGCATAAAAAAAACACTGAAAAATCAGTATATGGTATTGCTTCGCTTACAAAATCATTGACAGCGGTTGGAATTATGAAATTAGTTGAAGAGGGAAAACTTACATTAGAAACACCCATTTCAACCTGGTTCCCATATTTTATACCTGACTATTCAAAAAGCATAACAATTCAACATTTGTTAAATAACAGTTCGGGTATGGAGGCCAATATTGGCAGAACAGACGATAATGGAAATGGAATTATGCCAGAAGAAAACGCAATAACTTTTGATGAACTTTTGGAAAAATATAAAGATTCTAAATTAAAATTTGAGCCTGGAACAGGTTACGACTATAATAATTTTGGATACTTGCTTTTAGCTAATATCATTGAAAAAGTAAGCGGAGAGTCTTATACTGACTTTATGGAACAAGCAGTTTTTAAACCTGCAGGAATGAAAAATACAGCTGTTGCATCATTCAAACCTTTAAACAAAAAAGCGCAACCGTATTTAGGTTTAGGGATGAATGAATTTAAAAAAATCAATTCATCTTTCCATCCATCATGGCTTAAAGGTGCGGCTGATATAAATTCAACCACTGTTGATTTATTTAAATTTATGCAAGCTTTTGATAATGGAACATTATTAAAAGCTGAATCCAGGAATAGAATCTACACCTCTACACAAGCTATGGGCGTTAATGAAATGGAATCTGGGTTAGGCTGGGTAATTGACCGCAAAGGAGATGAGAAATGGGTATACAATAATGGCTTACTTCCTGGTTATGCTTCGGTGATGGGTTCGTTGCCAGAAAAAAATAGTAGAATAATCATCCTTTCCAACGCTACATCTGTAAATCCCGTAATTGATGAGTTTCCAGGCGAAGTTACTTTTGTCCCTGAAATTACCGATAAAATTATTTCACTGTTTCAAGGAGAAAATATAGGAATATTACCCATCCCAAGAAAGAATACAAATTATAGCATAACTGATGTTACTAAAACCTATCAATTGGATAACGAACACTCACTTATCTTAAAAATAGAAGGGAACACCTATTTATTAGAAACAGTTGGTAAAGAACCTTGGTCGGTTTTCACCTATGCGTTTTCAAGAAATGCAAAAGAAAATGATGCCTCAAGTGAAACTGCGTTGTTTTTTGCGAATGCAATAAGTACTCAGAATTTTGAAGGACTTACAAATTATGCCAATGATCAAATGAAAGGGTTTTTAGGTACAGAAGAAGGCATAGGGGAATTAAAAGGAATGTGGGCAAATTTTTTGCAAAATGCAGGTAAATTTATATCGTACAATATTTATAAAATTGAAGGCAACGAAGTTATAAATGCTCATATTAGATTTCATTTTGAAACAGTTGATATCGGAATGGTGTTAAGTATTAACGCTGACCATAAAATACAAGGAATGTTTATGGACGAAGCAGTTAAAACAAGTCATATCAAAACTGTCAAATTAATACCAATAAGTAAAACTGAATTTTTTATCAATGGTCATCAAAATGGTGGAATGCAGGATTTAAAAATTACAGTATCTGATATTGAATTAATCTTAATAGATGGTTCCATAAATTTTAAAGCAAAGGTTATAAACCCAAAGTAGAATAATAAAAGCCAGCTACAACAAATGTATAAAAACAATAGCGCTCATGAAGGATATATGGAAGAGCAGGAATTATTTGTGAGTTCATTCCGGCGATTTGTGGATGGACTTTAACAATATGGTGTTTATATAATTTGTATTCTTGAAACAAAATAAAAGTGCAGCTAACTAACATCAGGTGAAAATTAATAACTATAAAATGAAAAATAGATTAAGAATATTACTGACTATTGGACTCATCATTCTCATTCAGCAGTTTGGAAATGCTCAGGCAAATCAAAATCAACAGTTTTTGCAAAAAGTAGGTGTTATGGATAGTCTTTATTCCCAAATTTTAAAAGAATCCCGAAAAATCTACATTCAACTACCTTCCGGCTATAACCCAGAGAAAAATTTGAAATACCCGGTGGTTTTTCTTTTAGACGGAGAAATGTTTCTTCCAACTCTTGTAGATGTGCATAGTTATTACAGTGGCGGGTTTATGCCCGAAATGGTACTTGTTGGAATCTCTAATGAAAAGAACAGGATAAGAGATTTAACCACATCAACCATAAAAACAAAATATGGAATGCCATTTAATGACGAAAATGGGGAGGCTGAAAGTTTCAGTAAATTCATTGAGAAAGAACTAATCCCATTTATCGAAAACAAATATCCTGTGACCAATTTTAGAACATTAATCGGTCATTCTTACGGAGGCTTGTTTACAATTTATTCACTTCTAAAACACCAGCATTTATTTGCCAATTACTTAGCCATCGACCCAAGTTTGGATTGGGACGGGCAAAAATTATTAAATGAAGCGGAAGGATTACTTACCACTCAAAAATATGAAAACAAATCTTTATTTATGTCTTTAAGTGGGCAATTGAACATGCAGGACTCGAAGGTAACGATAGACAATGTGATGCAATACACAACAGAATTGACAATGTTTGCCCGTTCCAATATTGCCTTTTCAAACGTGGTAAGGCAAAACGCTAAAAACGGATTGTCTTTTGAATGGAAATTTTATCCCAGAGACTTACACGGCACCATTCCGTTTCCATCAATTATGGATGGTTTAATCTCACTTTTTAAATGGTATCAATGGGAAAATACAGATAAATTCAATTCGCCTGACACACCCAAAGAAGAACTTCTCAGCATAATAAAATACAGGGAAAAGAAGCTAAAAGACCATTTTGGATATTCTGAACCTCCTTATCCGGAAGAAATTTTAAATATGTCAGGTTATATGAATATGGATATGGAACCGTTTGAAAAGGCAAAAATGTACTTTGAACTTGCCATTGAGTATTATCCTGAAAGTGCAAATTCATTTGATTCTATGGCTGATTATTATGAAAGAAAAGGTGACTTTACCAATGCAATTAAATAGGTAAGAAAAGCTTTTGAAATAAGTGGTAGCGATTACTATAAGCAAAGAATTGAAGGACTTAAAGTGAAAAATAATAACTGATGCTCACCTTTTGAGGAAACAACATTAAACGAAATTTTATGAATATAGAGAAAATGGAAACTAAAAAAATAGACCCAAAACTATTGCTTTCCACGCTGTGGATTTTCGTAATTTTAAATTATTTGTATTGCGATATAATGGGTTTAATGGATGTAAACCTGCTAAAACAATATCTGACAGGAAGTGTAAGCGGAATGTAAATGAATGAAAATATCTTATTAGGAGCTGCAATCCTTATGGAAATTCCGATTGCAATGGTTCTGCTGTCGAGAATATTAAATTATAAGGCCAACCGGTGGACAAACATTATGGCCGGAATAAACATGACGCTTGTTCAAACAGTTACATTTTTTGCTAGTGCGCCTACAAAATATTATTTATTCTGTGGTATTATCGAAATAGCTACTACCCTGGTTATTGTGTGGCTCGCGTGGAAATGGATAAATCCAGGTAAAGTGACAAAAAGCAGGATTTAAATAAGAAATGAATGCGCTGTATATGGGATAATTTCTACATATCGTTAGCAACTTTGCTTATTTTATCCACTTAGGTGTAATGTAACTAAACAACTTCATCATCGTCTCAAGCATAACGATAAAAATTAAATAAAGTCCTGATTATGGGCATTATGGCATTGGCCACTTATTATGCTAATGTATAATGGAAGTGGAAATGTTATCTTTCATATTACCATTTTTACAATAATGATTCTTGGGATGTCGGTAATTTTAGCTTATTACACCTTTAAATCAAAGAGTCTTTGGCCGGCTGCTCTATACCATTCTGTGCATAATATCTATCTTCAAAAGATTTTTACTCCTTTAACCATTACGAATGAAAAATCGACTTTTTGGATAGACGAATATGGCCTAATGATTCCTGTTGTCACCACTTTATTTGCTATTTACTTTTGGAGAAAAGCCAAAATTAAGAACCTTTAAAAAGTGAATATAAAATAAGCGCCAAACTATGGCAACAAAAAACAACAAATTGCAACAAACTTGGTCTAAACGAAAAATACAAACGATTTTCTTTTACAGACAAACAAAAAAGAAGAATAAAATGAAAAATAACAGAACGGTTGCAAGAATTACGGGATACACATTATTGTTAATGGCAGTAATAACCGGATTTGCCTTTGGATTTGCATTGCCAAAAATATTTAGCACCACTCAATTAGATTTTGTCCAAAGAAACCTTACCAGCAATTTGCAACTTTACAAATTCATGTTATTAACAATTCTAATAGTGATCTTGCTTGACACGTTGGTTTCCCTGACCCTTTATCTTTACTTTAAAAATGTAAATAGGAAGATTGCACTGCTATCTGGTATTTTGAGAATTGTTTACACAGTAATTTTTGGAATTGCAACATTTTATCTAACGATAAATCTTAATCATACTGAAATAAGTAACGAAATTCTTATCAAGAATTTTCAATTGTTCCAATCGACTTGGAGTGCGGGGTTAATAATATTTGGAATCCATCTTTTATTGGTTGGAATTTTGATGAGGCTTGATACCCGAATACCAAAGATTTTGTGGTATTTGACATTAATCGCTGGAATTTCATATATAGTTATCCACTTCCTAAAATTGACTCTTGCTCAATCAGATATTGTAACCAATTTGGAGATGATTTTAGCTCTTCCTATGGCAATTGGAGAACTTGGACTTGCAGTTTGGTTGATAATTAAAGGTGGGAAAAGCTAGTGTTGCCCTTGCAATTCAATTAAGGGATCAATCTCCTATCATTATAAGCGCTTATGGATGGTATCCTAATCCATTGTTTGGTATGGGAGCCATAGCCATTGATGGTGGTGCTAATCTTGTTGGAGTTGAAGGTGACCTTGGAATCATTTTAATGGTTAGAGGTGAAGACGCTGGTAGATACATAACCTATAATGAGGTTGCTGGAGGATCAGGAACGGGACTTAGTGTTGGAGCTGACATAACCAGATATGATTTTACAGGTGGCAATAATAATATTAGACTTGCTTACTTGGAAGGATTCAGGTATAAAGCTTATGCTGGAGGTAGTGCATTTGGTTTATTTGGTATGGGTGGTGCTGTGTCGTGGTCAAAGCCAAACGATATGGAATATCGTCTTTTGGGAATATCCTTTACATCGGGAGCTGGAGGTTCACCGTTTTTACTTGATGCGGGATATAATCAAGGGGAAGTCAACTATTTTAAATAGGAATTATGAAGAAAGACAAAATACAGGTAGGATTTTTAGTAGTTTTTTTAGTGTTTATTGCTTTTGTTATCTTTTTTAATATAAAAAAGGGCAATAATGAGTCTATGCGGTTAGAATCAGAATATCCTTTAGTTAGAATGGAAAATAGAATAGAAGGTCAGGTTATATTTAAATATGATTTTTTATCCAATAGATTAAGAGATTTTTTAGTAGTATCGATGTTAAAAGTGGATGATAGCAAATGCACTATAATTGCTAATGAAATTGAAGGTTCCAATGATTACGGTATAAATGAATTAGTATCTGTTGGGGATTCCATATTTAAAGAAAAAGATAACGATACCATAACCATTAAAAAATCAGATACCGGTAAGATTTACACTTTATTACGTAGAGATAAACTATACTAAATTATGGAATATTTTAATTTTACATTAATAGCTTCTGGAATATTATTCTTTATCTTTCTATTGATAATTAGAAGAATACTGGTTAACAACGGTTTAAAAGTAGATAAACGGATGTTAAGCATTAATAACCTATTGTATTATAAGCGTTTCATACACAAACAAAAAGATGGGGATACTACTCGAGGATATTTTTTTATAGGAATACTAACTTTATTACTAACGATTAATTTCTTTATTTGGATTTTTGTGGAATTATTTAGCCTGTGTAGTAGCTAAAATCCCCCGCTGTCGCACAGCCTGCTCCGTCAAAACGGAGATTGTATCATGTGATAAAAAGAAAACTAATCTGGTATATTACTAGCATAAGATAACAATGCTGCATTTTTAAAAGGGCAGCTTTTGTTGTTTTTAGGAAGAAGTTTTGCCCGGTGGTAAAACCCGTACAATTCATTATATTAGCGCAGTCTCCGGTTTAGCAGCCATGTATATTACCGATGAAGTGGAGATAAATAAAAGCGGCTTGTATTATACCCATACCGATTATCAGGGTAACTTACTGGCCTTAACAAATACCTCGGGCCTTGTTGTAGAACGCTACGCAGGAGTTTATCCCGATGAGTAAGCGATATCGGGAATCCGTGTTCAGTGAGGACTTAGTTTTTATGCGTGCATAAAAACTTTTAGCCGAACTAATCCCGCCTAAGCGGGAGGGCAACCGACGTAACCCCGAAAACTGGGCAGAAGCAGCCAACTTGGATGGAAAGTACCAATATACCAGCCGAGGCTATACCATGCACAGCCTGCCCCGCCTTAGCGGGGAGCACTTGGACGGTTTCGGCTTGATCAATATGAATGGTAGGGTGTATGATCCTGTACTAAGTCGATTTTTAAGCCCCGACCCTATGTTGCAGGCTCCTGATATGCCGCTGAATTACAATAGATACACCTACTGTATGAACAACCCATTGTTGTATACAGACCCTACAGGTAATAAATGGTATGAGCCATGGACATGGAGTTTAAAGCGGGGATGGGATAATGTTTGGACAGGATTAGATAACTTTACCAAATGGGCTGATAGAACAGATTGGTTTCCATCGTCGTGGTATGTGAGCACGGACATTAATATGCATAGTTATAAACCAATAAACAGGCCTAGTGAATATGCTTATGGAGGTACTGATTATATTGCCAGCTATAATTGGGCTACTTCGCCAAGGAGGTTAAATTCTAGGGGGCATGATTTTGATACTGGATCTTATAACATAAACACAAAACCATCATTGAGACAAATCGGGCCATTATTAGACGGAATGCAGTCAATAGGGTTATCTACTCCTGAGTTGAACGTAGGGTTGAGAGATATGCAGATGACAAATCTTGAAAATTATGGTTATGTGCCACTTCCTACTCAATACGTTAATTATGAATCGAGTTCCGTAATTAACGTCCCACTGAGTCACGGACGCAGTACAAATTTAAATTATGGGAAAACTGTTATAGTAATAGAGAAGACAGACTATTTTCCCAAAGGGTCGGTTGTTAAAAATGAGTATGCAATGGCCGAAGGACGAATTAAATTTGGTTTCGTTCAGGAAACAGTTAATAGATATTATATTAACTACGCTAGTGACGTTTTTGCAAAAGGTTTAACATGGTTTGACTCTTTCATGCAACCGGCTTACGGAAACCAAAATTATAAAAGTACTGTGATTTATAATGGTTGGAATGAATATCCTTATAATAATATATTTATAAACCAATTCATAGATGAAAATTAAAATGAAATTACACGTTTTTTTTTATTTGATACTAATATTCTTATTCTCATCTTGTAAAGGATTTAATAACTATAAACTTTATAAAGCTATAAAAATCAATAATGGCAAAATTGAAAAAAGTCTAATTTTAGACGATGTATTTAATCATTTTGAAACTTTAGATGAGTTAGATTTTATTAGTGCAGATTTTTTAGTACCACCTGTTAATCCGTCTAGCTATTACGTTAGATCGCAAAGGGCTTATTCTATAGTTATTTGTAGTTTGAAAGATAGTTTGTTGAATGCTCCTAAGTCATTTATATACAAAACAGTAGCTTCTAATATAAATAACTTTATAGTTAGTATGATTTTTAAAGAAAAAGTTGTGTTTAATAAGAGTCATGATATTTATTATCCCAATAGCTACCCTATTCCAGATCTTGGAAGATATGATTTTAAATTAGGATTTAACCAAACAGACACTATTATTGGAGGGAAAAGGTATATGCATCAACGATACATAGTTCCTTCTGATATGGAGGTTTATGTTCAGGAAGCAGAGCATGGTTGTTTTTGGAAAGAGGAATCAGATGTTTATAGACCGAGCTCTATGAAAGAGTGGGAACATGGATATTCAAAAGGAACAGCAATTAGTAAGGAAGAAAAGTTAATCATGTTTTGGTTTATTGTATGGTAGCCTCTTGTTGATGTAAGATATGTTCGTGTCCTTTTTGATAAATAAGCCTCGGAGATTTTCCGGGGCTTTCTTATGGAGTCAACTTTATAAGCTCCAGAATTTCTTTGTCCCCCCGCTGTCCCCCGCTGTCGCACGATTGTATCGTGTGATTAAGAGATAAAAATAACAAAGCTGCATTTTTAAAAGGGCAGCTTTTGTTGTTTTTAGGAAGAAGCAATTCGATACAATCGTTCACTTTTTGTGTAGGATTTCCTTACTTTAGCATTATTAAACCACACAATATAATCTTCGTTTTGACGGAGCAGGCTGCGCGGTAGCGGGGGTAGGGCTCCCTGATAGCTCTAAGTAAAAATAATGTTATAATAGAGAAATACGCCTACGACCCATGGGGCAACCGTCGTAACCCTACCGACTGGTCATTGGCTGACATGCGAACAACCAGGAAAACAAGTCGGGGTTATACCTTACTTGCCTCAAACGGAGGGGGTAATAGTTGGTATAGTCCATATGATTTGCCAGGCTGGGCTAGATTAGGAATAGCAGGTAGTTCACCCGCTTTTGGACCAGCGGGACTATTTATGCATTATCCTGATGCAATTTCAGTATCTGGAGGCGTTAAAATTATTACAGGTGTTGGAGGTTCTGAAGTTGAAGGAGGATACATTCGGCTTTTAAATGGCCCTAATAAAGGAGCTGGAGCTCAAATGGCTGATTTAGGCATGTTTGCAGCAGGGGTTCCCTCTGCATCCCTTGGAGCAACAGTGACTGAATATTACTATTTAAGTGGTGATTATAGTAATTTTGGTTTTGATAATATTAGGGATGGACGATTTACTGTTTATGGTTCTGTTGGTGAAGTATTCAATGTAGGGGGTGGTGCATCTATAATGGGAAATCGTGGGAGTGGTTACGTTGTTGGTATAAGTTATACAATATCAGTTGGAGTTTCGGCATTGCCGGTTAGTATCGATGGCAACTGGGGTCAAACTAAAATCTATTAATTATGCTTACGAATATAAAACCTAAATATTGGTATATTTTTTCTGTTTCTTTCATTGTACTATTGGGTATTGCCTTACTTGTTATTGAACAATACAAGAACAGAACATATGAGTTTATAGAAAAAAACTCTGTTTTGGAAGGACAAATTATTAAAATCAAGCCAAGTCATGGTTCAAGTTATATTGAATTAAATTCTGGAAGAAAAGTGTTGATACCTCAATCCAAGAATTACAAATATTCGCCTTCTGGATTTAGTGAAATAGCATCAGTTGGGGACTCAATAACAAAGGGTTTTAATAATGATACCTTGTATTTATTTAAAAGCAATGAAAAATATGTTTTTTAAATAGGTTCGGCATTAAATCTTCCTAATTAATAAAATATGAATCAACTAAAAATAACAGGCGGCATAAGAGTGGGAATGGCTAATGCCACATGGCCTTTCGCCACCTTAAAAGCCACAAAGGAAAAACTGGTTTTAAAAGCCTTTATGATTGGAAAATTCTCATTTTCAAAGGAAGATATCGTTTCAATAGAACCCTATTATGATATTCCAATTATTGGAAGGGGAGTGAAAATCAATCATAAGGTTATTAAATACAAGGAAAAAGTAATCTTTTGGTCTTTTAAAAACCCTACTGATATTATTAATGATATTATGCTTTTAGGATAAAGTATGAATTGACTTGTTGATATACCTAACCCCCGCTGCCGCAAGATTACAAAGTGTGATATAAAGAAAACTAATCTGGTACATTACTAACATAAGATAACAGAAGCTGCATTAGAAACAATGTGGCTTTTGTTGTTTTTAGGAATGTAAGAAGCAATCCGATGCAATCATGTTCTTTTAATTTTCAGAAGTTACAAAGGACAAAAACCTGAGCTATTGTTAGGAGATTTTAAACGTTTTACCAGTAAGGAGGTGGTCAAAGCCATTATTGATAATCCAAGAGAAAGCAGAAGGGAGTGGTTGCTGGAACAAGTGAAAAAGCAGGAGCAATCGGGCTTTTATTTTATCTGTTTCCATAACTCAGGGTCTCGGCTTGTATGCAATACAGCTGAAATGATTATGGTTTCATTTTTTTCATCAATTGTAAAGTGAATACACCAGTTGTTTGTCCTTTGCTGTCTGATATATATTGTAAGTTCATAATCGTTTAAATTAAAGATACAAATATATGGAATATAACACGACTTTAAAACCTGTACATCTTTGTCAGTTTGAGAAATTAATAACGAAGCACATATTTTTTCAATTGTATTTTTCACCTACGTTCAATATCTCGAGTTCGATTTTACTTGGCAGATTTTACCACTCTTGAATATTTTTCTTTTCCCAAATTTGTCCATTTGCAATTTATTTTTAGGATAACCGTTTAAATAAATATCTTTGAACTATTGTTTAAATTTAATTGGCACACATACCCATGAATACCTTTTTTAAGTATATTTTAATTTGCTTGCTTGTTGTAAGCCCTCGGCTTTCGGCTCAAATAGTTTCTGTTGGTCATACGGCCACAGAGAATTCTGAATATTCGGAAAACGATAAATTATATTTTTACACGGATAGTGCTGCGGCTGAGTTAAGTGCTGCAACACATGCCGGTACCAATATAACCTATACTTGGGAAAAATATGATATTGATAACGGAAGCTGGATTAATTCAATAACTAGCAACAATCCTGATTTTCCGAATACGACTATTGAAGATGGTGCCTATCGGGTTACGGTAAATGATAATGGTGTAGTGGTGAGGCAGGATGTTTGCTGGACTTTTGTACCCAGAATACTTACTCTCGAAGTTGAAACTATTGTTAGCGACTGTTTCAATTTACAGCTTACCGCCAACACCACAACCAAACCACTTAACTACGTTAATCCGGCAAACGGAGATTCATCCAGCGTTAACTATCAACTGAGTTACGAATGGACTTCTGATCCGGCGAGTGATGCGAGCACAGAAACAGTTGCACGGCCCACTATGGATGCGCCTACAGAGCCAATAACTTATACTGTCAAAGCAATAGCATTTAATGGTGCACATAGTTTGGAGGCTGATTTTGTTTATGACGAACCCATAGCCGTAAAAGCGGATTTTACTTTTGATGTAACTGACAGAGGAAATAAGAACGAATTGCCGGTTAATACTAAGTTTACAGGACTTACAGAATATACGGGATCTTCCGAAATTTCCGTATCTCTCAATGATTCGTCGAAAGGTTTTATTGATAGCTACACCATTGAAATTGAAAATGAAAGTGGCATAAATGTAGGTCTCGATCTCCAATTGTTAGATAAGACGTTTAAGGAGTTAGGGACATATAAAATGTTCGTAACGGTTAAAAACTCTAATAGCGAATGTTCAGATAAACAAGAGCTGGGTCCCATAAAAATTGAGGAAATTTATCTTGAGTTGCCCAATGTTTTTACGCCCGATGGCGACGGAACCAACGACGAGTTTATGGCTGTTTATACTTCGATTAAGGAATTTAAAATGATTGTTTTTAACCGTTGGGGGCGCAAAGTTTTTCAAACAAGCGACCCGGGCGAGGCATGGGACGGTAAAATTGGAGGCAAAGATGCTGCCGAAGGGGTGTACTTTTACGTAGTTACCGCCAAAGGATACAACAAAGGAGAAGAACGCAAAAGAGAAGGGCCTGTGCATTTGCTCAGGGGGAAGTAAAGGGATAGGAAATTGGTTTTTTCTGTACGTGATTACCTGTGACAATCTGGTTTTGGGAGAACCTCTTGTAATCCTTGAATCCAACTGTAGAGCACCTAGCTATGGCGGTCAGGTTGTGATATTAGAAAGTACAGTTCAACCCTTTCAGGGCTGAAACCTCCCTCGATTGTTTACCACCGGCTCCACCGGTGGTTATTCACAGTTTACTCCTTTCAGGAGATTAAATTAAACAATCGATAAGTATTGACTGTCCTGAAAGGACAAAACTATGAATAACAGTGCGTGCAACGCACGGTTTAACACGAAGAAGCTACACAGCCCCAAAGGGGTTGAACAGTATAATGTATAACCATAGGTTTCCCGATTTGTTCCTGATTAATTGTTTACAGGAAGCAGCTTGTGATTGAAAAAAGAATACTCTGTTGCATATGTCTACATCGGCAGGCTTTAATCCCCAAAGGTTTCTTTATTGATCAGCTCCACAATCTTTTTTGTTATCTGACAGAAATAACGCTTTTCTTTAAAACCCACGATCCATTGTATGCCATGGATGGCATTGGTGATAAACAGCTCATCGGCATTTAATAATTCTTGTTGACTTGCACCTTGGGTTTCTATAACCCGTATTAGTCCGTTTTTTTCTATGCTATTTATAATTGCGGCTCTCATTACGCCGTCGATGCAACCGGTAAATATAGAAGGTGTATAAACAATGCCATCTTTTATCCAAAATAAATTGGAACTGTTAGCCTCTATGATTTTGCTTTTATCGTTTACAAGCAGCACATCGTCTATATTATTTTCGTTTTTAAAGCAAGCAGCCAACACATAGTGGAGCGAATTGCCATTTTTAAAAGCCGATAAAGGACTGTATTGCTTCTTCATTTCATCATATACCGCTACCAACAAGCCCTTGGTGTTTAGTACATAAGGCACAGTAGTAAGTGGCGTTGATTCAATGAGGAAGTTTACCTGATGATTTTGTGGTGTGTATAAGCCCTCGCCACTCCTAAAAACCTGAAGGCGCACACGCGATGCCCCAAAAGATTTCTTTTTACGCAGAAGCTGCACAATAAAAGCTTGCCATTGTTTTTCGGTGGGGAAAGAGGTAATATCCATTTTTAGACTTATCATGGCTTTTACCATCCGTTTGTAATGCAGATGAAAATGCAAAGGATAATGACCGTTGCATTTTATACTCTCGAAAAATGCATCGCCATATTTAAAGGCTCGATTATTATATACCAGTGGCACTTTGTCCGATGGATATATCTCGCCGTTATAGATTACAAATTCGTTCATCATTTGTTGCTTTCCGAAATAATATGCTCAACCGTTTTAAGTATCGAGCTGTTTTTGTTCACCTTAAAACAGGCTTGTAGCCCTGCTGCATGGCCTGCTTCTATGTCTCTATCCGAATCTCCTATTAAAAACGATTGAGTAGGGCTGATGTTCAAATCATGGATGGCATTTAGTATCATACCGGGTTTTGGTTTTCGACAATCGCACCCCGTAACTGACTGATGGTGAGGGCAAAAATAAATGGCATCGAACGCTGCTCCAACTTTTTTGAGTTTAGCTTGCATAAAATTGTGCAAGTGCTGCACATCCTCCAAACGATACTCGCCTTTCGCTACTCCACCCTGGTTGGTAACGAGTACGGTTTTAAAACCTGCATTTTTCAATTTTGACAATGCGAATTCTATATCCGGATTAAACACAAAATCCTCGACCTTGAACACATAATAATGGCCATGGTCGCTGTTTACCACGCCATCTCTATCTATAAATACGGCTTTGTTCATGATTATTAAATTTTATCCCAATCTGATTGACAATAGACTGTTAGATTTTAGATAATAGACATTAGACTTATTTACAAACACCATATTATAACCTGTTAGCGAAAATCGCGCAACTCAGCAAAAACTGTAACATTCAGATAGTTGCAAAAACATAACGAAGTGTTGGATTGAGTCAGAACTAAATAATTAATAGAGTTGAAAATAAATCATCACAATTAATACCTAATTGCTACGCAATTATTTATTATTAACCTCGAATTTCACGAATTTGGGTCGTACTTGAAGTACGACTTTAAACGGGTGCTTTGGCTTAGATAAAGGGAAGCAATTCCCGAATGAAGTGCATAAATAAAGAGGGTTTGTAAATGATAGGAAACACAAAACCAAAAACAGCACCCCAAAAATGGGCATCGTGACCTATGTTATCGATATTTTTTTGTGCCATTACTTTTGTATAGATCAAATAAGCTACACCGAAAACAATGCCCGGTATGGGAACGATGGCAAACAAATATAACAAACTGTACGGTGCAAAAAATATGCTGGTAAACAACACTGCCGATACAGCGCCGGACGCTCCAACCGCACTATAGTAAACATTATCCTTTTCCTTAAAAAGCGAGTAAAGGCTCGAAAATATAAGGGCGGCAAAAAACAAGATCAAAAACATCACCTGTCCGCGTCCCTGAAAAACACTGTCGAAATAAAAAATGACAGCATTACCAAATGAATAGAGCACAAACATATTTACCAAAAGATGGGTCCATGAGCCGTGCAAAAATCCATGCGACAACAAACGAATATACTCCTTCCGATGCATAATTTGATAAGGACTGAACTTATATTTATTAAAAATTTGAGGCTGACTAAAAGCCGTGGCGCTGATAACAACAATTACAGCTATAAGAATAACGAGTACGTTCATCAATGCAATATTTTAAAAATCATTTCTTTAAGCAAGTCTTCATTACTAGCCGATACATTACCAAAACCTTTGCTTTTCATATCATATTCGCGAAGCACAGAGATGATGTGCACAACCTTTCGTGCTGGATAATTGCGTGCTCCCATGCTGTAATCCTGAACAAAAAATGGTCGGATACTTAATTCACGAGCCACGTTATCTTTCCCTTTGTCAGGCAAATAATAGTAAATCATTAACTTCGAGAAGTAATTGAACAGCACCGAAATAACTGCTTGTATTGGATGGCTTTTTGGATCCTTTCCAAACATCTTGATAATTTGGTTGGCTTTTAAAACATCCTTGGTTACAAGGGCTTTTTGCAATTCAAAGCTATTGTAATCCTTACTCATGCCAATGTTTTTTTCAATATGCTCAGGAGTAATGTGTTTTAGGCCAGGGCCCACAGCTACTTTAAGCTTATCAATTTCCTTAACAATTTTTGACAAGTCGGTGCCTAAAAATTCGATAATTAATGCGCTTGCCTTGGCATCAATGGTGAGCCCGTGTTCTTTTAAATATTGTGTGAGCCAAGGCCCTACCTGGTTATCGTATAGCTTATTAAACTCGAAAATACTGTTGCTTTTTTTTAAGATAGCACCCAGTTTTTTTCGCTTGTCGAGAGATTTATACTTATAGTTGATAACCAGAATTGTAGAATCCAAAGGCACACTGGCATAGTGCTGTAAATCTTCTATTCCCTCAAGTTCCTGAGCCTCTTTAATTACCACCACCTGATATTTCGACATCATGGGGTAGCGACGGGCGGCCATAATAACCGTTTTAGCATCCAAATCTTTGCCGTAGTAAACGGTTTGGTTAAAACCTTTTTCCTCCTCGGTTAAAACGTTGTCAACAATATAATTGGTGATGGCATCTATATAGTATGTTTCTTCGCCCATTAAAAAATAAATGGGTTTGAAACGGCGGTTTTTCAGATCCGCCATTATTTGTTGAAATTCGGTCATCCGGTAATTGCTTTTACCGCAAAAATACGATTAATTATCAAACAACAGGTGCTTCACCGATTTTCCTCCGTTAATGATTTCTTTTAACGAAGCGATGCCAATACGCAGGTGTTGCTCTACAAACTCAGCCGTTACCTTTTTGTCGCTTGCATCGGTTTTTATACCGGCACTAATCATGGGCTGATCAGACACCAAAAGCAAGGCGCCTACCGGTATTTCATTGGCAAAACCAACTGTAAATATGGTGGCTGTTTCCATGTCGATAGCCATGGTACGGGTTTTTACCAGGTAGCGTTTAAAACGCTCGTCGTATTCCCACACCCTTTTGTTGGTTGTAAAAACCGTTCCAGTCCAGTAGTCACGCCCATGGTCGCGTATGGTGGTCGAAACAGCCCTTTGCAGACTAAACGCGGGCAAGGCGGGCACCTCTGCCGGCAGGTAATCATTAGAAGTTCCTTCGTTGCGAATGGCTGCGATGGGTAAAATTAAATCGCCCAGTTGATTTTTCATCTTCAAGCCCCCACACTTCCCCAAAAAAAGTACGGCTTTGGGTTCTATGGCACTTAATAAATCCATAATGGTAGCGGCATTTGGACTACCCATACCAAAATTAATTATGGTAACTCCCTCGGCACTGGCATTGGGCATGTTTGCATCTTCACCTACAATAGGCACATTATGCCATTCGGCAAATAAATCAACATAATGCTGAAAGTTAGTTAGTAGTATATATGAAGTAAAATCCGCCAATTTGCGATGGGTGTAGCGTGGAAGCCAATTGTCAACAATATCTTTTTTAGTTTTCATGGTGATGTTTTATTCATTTGAATTAAATCGATTTATCAAATAATAGCTTAAATCTAAAACAAAAAATCGAATATTAAAAACCGACCGAATGGTCGGTGAATAAAATTAAAAATTTAGGGCTGCTGGAAAGTGAAAAAGGATAGCCAGATGAGAAAATAGTATCATCCCCATAAACCGGGTGATTGTTTTGGTATGCCCGAAGCGATCAATTCAGTATTTACTTTGTTATTTATAAGATTTTCAATGGTATGCTGGGATGTGCTGGCAAGCCAAAGCGCTTCGGAGGCTTTGTTAAGGATCAACGGTGAGCGCTGCTCCGTTTTTTTTGGATTGTTTTGTATCTCTTTTACCAGCCCGTTTGCTTTGGTAGTGACAATGGTAGCCGTGTTCCAGGTTGAACCTTCGTTAGTTTGGCAGTGATCCCAAAGACCGGCCAGCACCATTGGAGATTGGTCGGTATGTTGAAACAGGCATGGATAGGGTTTGTTATTGATATAATGGTAATCGTAAAAACCATCTACTATAATTAAACAGCGTTGCTGAGCGGCTGCTTTTTTAAACGAAGGCTTTTCGAAAATGCTTTCGCCTCTGGCATTTAGCGTAAGGTTTTGTATCTGAACAGCTGTTTTTCTATCCTTAACCCAATAAGGCACCAATCCCCAGTTAAATAATTCAGGTTGCAGCGGGGTTATGTTCCTAAATACAAGCAGAGGCGGATGAGCAAAACCCGATGCTGCTTCCTGGGGCTCCATACCAAGGGTTAAGTCTTTCAGTTCACTTTCTATCCTGCTTATTTCATCAGGAGAGTCGCTTCTGCGTTTGGCATATTTTAATTGTTTTTGCGTGATATATTTTACGGTGAAGCACATAAGCTAATATTTTACGTACCAAAAGTTAAGATTATTTAAGTGAGCATTGCTCTATTCGCGATTCTTTTTTTATAATTTTGCACTATGATTTATATAGTATTACTTATTATAGCGGCTTTGATTGTAGCTTGGTTTACTTCGCGAGGAGGAAATGAAGAAGATGCAGTAGAGATAAAAGAGGTAGCCGATGATTGCTGCGGTGCGCACGAAGTGTGTGAGACCGATAGCTTGTTGAGTGCCAGCGATGCCATAGAATATTATAACGATGAGGAACTGGATTGTTTTACGGACTGTAAAGCATCCTCCTATTCGGACAGCGATATAGAGGAGTTTCGGGATGTTTTATATACTTTAAAGGAAAACGAAGTGGCTGGATGGCTAAAAAGCATACAGTTACGCAGGATTGAACTGCCTTTGGTTATACGCGAGGAGGCTCTGATGATTTTAGAAGAAAGAAGAAATGTGAAGGCTTAAAAAAACACCTAACAGGTTTTAAAAACCTGTTAGGTGTTTAGTGCAGATAATTTACAAAAAAGCCCATCGAGAGAGATTTCGATGGGCTTTTTTGTAGGTTTATAAATTATTCCACAATTGTAATCCAACCATATTTATCGGGTTCCTTACCGTATTGAATAGCTTTTAGCTTATTATATAGCTTTGTACTTATGGGTCCTGCTGTGCCGGGGTCGCCAAAATGGTACGATTTGCCCAGATCCACATCGTCAATTTGCCCCACAGGGCTTATCACAGCCGCTGTGCCACAAGCACCCACTTCATCAAACTCTTCCAGCTCTTCCATAGGCACCCGTCGTCGCTCCACTTCCAATCCCATATCCTGAACTAACTGTATCAAACTCATATTGGTGATACTGGGTAATATAGAGTTGGATAAAGGTGTGATGTATTTGTTACCCTTGATGGCAAAAAAGTTGGCTGGGCCCGCTTCGTCGATATATTTTTTTTCTCTGCTATCTAAATATAAAACCGAAGAATATCCTTCTTTGTGCGCTATTTCACCTGCACGCATACTTGCTGCATAGTTTCCTCCCACTTTAAGATGTCCGGTTCCTTGTGGAGCCGCTCTATCAAATTTGCGACTAATCATTTGTTTAGTAGGTTTAAAGCCCTCCTTAAAATAGGGACCTACCGGCGTTACAAATACCAAAAATGTATATTCGTCAGACGGAGAAACACCTACCTTGGGACCCGAGCCAATTAACAAGGGACGGATATACAAAGCAGCACCCGAATCATAGGGCGGCACGTAATCCATATTGAGTTGTACGGCACGAACTACCGCTTTGGTGAATAATTCAAGGGGTACTTTCTGCATCAAAATACCGTCGGCCGATTGTTGCATGCGTTTGGCATTTTCGTCCATACGGAAAACGCGGACCTTACCGTCCGGCCCCTTGAAAGCCTTTAGCCCTTCAAAGGATTCTTGTCCATAATGAAGACAAGTAGCAGCCATATGCATGGTAAGCTGTTCAGAAGTACTTTCTTCTAACTCGCTCCATTGGCCGTTTTTAAAATAACTGCGTACGTTATAGTCAGTTTTAATATAACTAAACGATAGGTTTCCCCAATCTATTTTGCTCATGGAAAAATGATTTAAAAGTGAACGAATTACTTTGGCGGTATAAAACTAAAATAATTTAATGAATAAAAACATGATAGTGCCTACCATTTGCATTTGCCGACATTAAAACTTTTTCTATATCCACTTATCCATTAAGGCGGCCAGATCGTCCATTTTAACGGGCTTGCCAATATAGTCGTTCATGCCGGCTTCTATACAAACCTCTCTGTCACCTTTCATGGCGTTAGCCGTCATGGCTATAATTGGAACGTGTATGTCAAGGTTGCGGAGTGCTTTGGTGGCGTCTAAGCCGTTCATTACCGGCATCTGCACGTCCATAAGCACCAGATCAAAATGGTGTTCGCCACTTGTTATCATATCAACGGCCTCTTTACCGTTTATAGCAATGGTAGTTTCTAAACCAATTTTATTCAGCATTTTTTCCGCTATTTTTTGGTTTATGATGTTATCTTCTACCAGCAAAATAACCTTATCCTTTATTCTATCTTTAAAGGAAACAGCACCCTTGGTACTATCTTCAACCTTGTTACTGTCGGCAAAAAACACATTGTCTATGGTGTTAAACAACAGGGTGTTTTTAACCGGCTTAAGAATCACTTGATCTACGTTTTCAAAATTAAAGTTTTGGCTCCACTTAGGGTCGGAAGTAAACACGATAATCTTTACTTTGGGCAACATTTCTTTAACCGTGTTGATAAATCCCTCATCTTCTTTTCCAAAAACATGCGAATCGACAATAATAAGATCTAAGTCTCTTTTCTTTTTTATCAGCTGTAAAGCAGCATTTTCGTCCGAGCAACTTTGGGGATGAATACCCCAGTTGTTTAAAGTTTTTTTAAGTAGCAGCACATTGGTTTTGTGGTTATCGACCAAAAGTGTTTTAATGCCTTTAAATTTTTCGCTTTGAAGTTCCTCGGATGTCTGGTTTTTATCAATTTTAAAAGGCAATATAAAATGGAATATGGAACCCGGGCTGTCCTTGCTCCATGCAAAATTTGGATTAGGACTTTCGACCCATATTTTACCTCCCATTAGTTCGATAAGCATTTTTGAAATACTGGTACCCAAACCAGTTCCGCCAAACTTACGGGTGGTAGAACCGTCGGCTTGCGTAAATGATTCAAATATTTTTTCGAGCTTGTCCATGGGTATGCCTATGCCCGAATCCTCCACGGTAAAATGCAAGGATATTTGGTTGCCAATTTGCTTGCTCACCTCAACTTTAAGGACCACTTCACCCTCGCCGGTAAATTTTACGGCATTGCCCATAATATTAACCAATACCTGTATAAGGCGGCTCTCATCGCCAATTAAAATACCCGGTATGGTTTGTTCTACCGAACTAATGAGCTCTATTTGCTTTTCGTTGGTTTTAAACGACATTTGATCCATCAAGTACTCGATAGTGGAACGCACGTTGAAGGGATAGGGCTCAATTTTCATTTTACCGGCTTCAATTTTTGAAAAGTCCAGAATGTCGTTGATAATATTAAGCAAGTTTTCGCACGAACGGCTGATAATAGATACCACATTTCGTTGTTCCGTGTTCATTTTACTTGTACTCAGCAGCTCCGTAGCCCCTATTATTCCATTCATAGGCGTACGAATTTCGTGGCTCATGTTGGCCAAAAATTCCGATTTTGCCTTATTAGCCTCAGCCTCTCTTTTCTGCACTTCTTTTTGAACAGTAATGTCCATAAAGGCCTCTAAAAACACCGTTTGGTTGTTAAGGCGAATGGGAATAATGTTTTTTAAGATTGAGCGGGAGCGGTTGTTTTGCTTTACCTCTAACTGTTCCTCGAGCATCGAAACCATTGTGTTGCTAGTAGGTTCGGTAACTTGATCTACTTTTTGGGTAATAAACACTTCGCCATACGCTAATCCTTTCATGGCTTCTATAACCTCCCCTTGCTTTTTATACCCCATTATTATAGCTGCGGTATCATTGGCTTGTATTATTTCTTTTTTGCTGTTTACTATCAAAATACCTACGGGAAGATTGTCTATAATTGTTTTTAAGGAATCAATTGACTCCTCCAGCGATTGTGTTAATATTCGCTTTTCTGTAATATCCTCTTTTATAGCAATAAAGCTTGATATGGCATTTGTTTTACTCAGTACGGGCGCAATAAGTACCTTTTCCCAATACCCATCACCATTCTTTTTTTTGTTATTTACCTCACCAGTCCATATATTCCCTTCCTGAATGGTTTGCCAAAAATCAGGATTATTATTCTCGCTATGATGAAAAAAATCGATACTATTTTTAATCACTTCATCTTTGCTAAAGCCTGTTATGGTTTCAAAGCCTTTATTCACGTACTCCACGTTTCCTTTGGTGTCGGTAATCATAATGGATATAGGGCTTTGCTCAACCGCTTGTAGCAATTTCTCGTTATTGTCTTCGGCCTTTTTACGATTTACTATAACATTTTTAATCTGAATAATTAAATAGTAGGTAATAATTCCAGCAAAAAGTATAAAAACAAAAAGACTCAAATACTTAAAGTTATTGTATTTGTTGATGATATTGATACTGGCGTTATTGAGTTTTACCACATTCTTGTTTATATCATACGATATTTTGTTTTCGATTTCGTTAATGCGCGAAAAAAGACTTTCGGATTGCTTTAAGTAGAAACCAATGTTCTGCTGAAAGTTGTCCATGTCTGTTGTGCCTTCTTCTAATCGTGATTTGATTATTGCGGTTATTTTGGAGGATAGAATATTTAAGTCGTTTACTTTGGGCGACAATTCTTTTATTAGCGGTAAAGTGCCCGTGAATTTATCAATCTCATAAACAATAACTTCGGTAACCAGTTCTTGCTCCTGAAGGTTTACCGGTTTAACTTCGTTAAGTGTTCCGCCGTTATCCAGTATTTCAACAATACTTAGGCACTCGGCAACCAAGTTGTTTATACTGTTTTGGGTATTGGTAAGTACTTGTGGATGTTCTATGGAGGAGAAGTCCTTGAACAGCAAATTGAGTTTTAAGATATTTTTCTGCAATACCTTTTCAATCTTTTGTTTTTGCTCTTGATTATGTATGATTCTCTGATATCTAACAATATAAGTGCGGTCAAAGTAATTCTCAATCACCAAAATAGCAGCTATGGTAAGTAAAAATATAGCAAGCAACAAATACAACTTTACGATGATTGGTTCTCCTATATAGAAAGGCTTTTTTTTTGAATGAGTTAGTTTTGCCACTATTTTTCTTCTACTAAATAAATACAAGGCTTAAAATTATAAAATTAATGATTTCCTTCTATTAAAACCATAATTTATAAAAACACTTCTCCCTTCCTCCCCGGTTGCATAATCTAAAAAATCTTGTGCCAACTCGGGGTGTGCACTCGTTGAAAGAATCCCGGCATAAATTTCGGAGGGCGCTTGATCCTTGGCACTAATTCTAAATACTTCCACCTTGTTGCTATACTCGTTAATGTAGAGGTCACTTTGCCAATTAATCACAAGTTTTGCTTCATGGTTTACCAAACTTTTTATCAAACCTCTGCTGTCGGTTGATAATGATACGACATTTGGGAGCACTTGGTTATATAAATTTTTACTTTGCAGCAATCTTCGGGTTTCGTAACCAAGGGAGGATGTTTCTGGATTGGCAATAATCAGGGCATATTTTTTATCGCTTAGTTCGCTAAGGTTACCTTTAAAAGGAACAGTATCATTTTTTAATGCCATAATAGCCAGGCTATTATATCCAATAAAAACAGAATCAACGATATAATTAGCGTATTTATCAACCAACTTTCTGAAACCAGCATTGCTTGCGGGTATATACAAATCACCTTTTTGGCTGTATCGTATCAGACTGCTTAAATTTTGTGCACAATCGTTATTCAGGGTGACGATACAATTATTTTCCAACTCAAACTTATCTTTGAGTTTTATTAGAGGTGCAACCATTGCATTTTCGCAATAGATTATCAACTCTTTTTTATCTTCATTTTCCGTAATGTCTTTGTTACTTTTATGATTGCTACATGCCGAAATAAACAAAACAATTACTACAAATATATATTTCACTCGGATAATATTTAATAAAAAGAAATGCATTTTACTTTGTGAGTCTTTAATGCACCAAGTTAAGGAGAAAGAACCGTTGATAAATATCATTTGGTCTAATTATACCCCGTGTTTATCAAATATTACTAACGTTTAATGAAGTGTTTACGTATCCAGCGCGGCACTAAAATGCCACCTATAAACAAATAAGGGTAATAACTGATCGATCGCCATACAAATGCGAGTGCCACTCCTGTGCCAATGGGCACTATTCCGGCCAAAAATTCCTTGAAAACATACTCAGCAAAACCACTACCTCCGGGTGTAGGGCTAATAATCATCATAATCCACATTACCAATTGCTTTCCGAACACCAGCATATGCTCGTCGAAATCAAGAAACGAGAAACCAAAGAATGCGATTATAATGGTGTTCACAATCCAGTAACGACTTATCCAGCTTAGTGTGGTGGCAGAAAAAGCTTGAAGCCACTTTTTAAATGGCCAGCTTTTAAATTCATTGGAGCTGTTAATAAGATCGGAGCCCGACTCGTTGGCTCCAGGACGCCACTTACGAATAATAGGGAGCTTGAATATCCAGAGTAACAGAAACTTAAGCCCTCGTGGATTTACAAACAGGCCATAGGTTAATATAACAGTATATATCAACTTAAGCCCGTATCCGGTAAGGGCAAACAGAATAAATTGATTTTTATACCATGGTATGTGCTCCATTACCGTGGTGCCAAATGAAAAAATATCGCTACGCCCAATAAAAATAAGAACAACGGGAAAAGCAATAATAAAAAACAGCTCGTCCAGAAACGAGGTTACCATAACAATGGCCGAGCTGCGCCCTATTCGTATGCCTTCTTTGTTAAGGAAAAATATAGCTAGACTGGTACCCCCAACCGAAGATGGTGTAATGGCTGAAGTAAATTCCCATAACATGATAACAGAAAATGCTTTGCGCCAAGAGAGCTGGTTATTGGAAAGCAGCCTGATACGATACATGTAGCCAAGATCGCGTAAGGCGATTAACAAAAAGGACACAACAATCCAAAATAAAGTTTTTAACGATAGCTGCAAAAGGTCAAAACTATCCGGCTGGTATTCGCGGTAAAGCATATAACCCGAAAAACCAATACCAATAATTATGGGTAAGATAATTCTGGAAGGTCGTATGCTTTTTATAATTTTTCCGGAGTTGTCTTGCATTGGTAGGTTTTGTTGCGGTGACGAACAAAATTAAGCAATATATTGATACGGATACAAGAAAAATCGGGACAAATAGTAATAAATCCTATTTGTCCCGAGCGTTATAAGCATTTAGTAGTTTATTGCATCTTTAATTACATAGGCAGGGTGTAATAAACTTTAAACAATGGTCGGTCACCCTCAATTTTTGCATCACTCGAGCTAAACTCAATACCTCCAGGCATGTCTTCGGGATAATGACTGAACAAAAAACCAAAGTTGGGGGCGTTTATTTTATCAACAGGGACAAACAGTGGGGTGATGTCGTAGGTGCGTTTGTTAAAATCAATCCAAGGATTATAGTGGATAATAACCTGGTTGGCCTCAATTGTTTTAGGCTGGCTGTTCCAGGTAACCGTATCTTCTTTCCACTCTTCAGTAACTTGCCTCAAAACACCGGTGTACATAGGGCGGAAGTCAGAAGCTTCTGTTTGCATGGTGTAAATATTTCCAGTTACCGTAAGCTCAAGCTCCACTTTTGTAATGGTGGCCGATTTGGGCAGATGTCTGCGTATGTTGGTGTACATTAAACTGCGGGTGGTGCGCATTACCGTTAGTATAGGTTCTGATCTGAACGAAGCCGCGAAAAGGGCATGGTGGCCAAAATTCATGTTGACATCTAAATCGGTAATCAAGGCGTCCTTTGTATTTTCGGGAGAAGTACGTATCAATAGTTCGTGTATCCCGGTAGAATCGCCAAGGGGTAAATATAAAGGTTCTTTGAGTGAGGTGTTCATTAAATCTTCCTGTGCAAACAAGAATTTATTTTCGTAAGCGTCCGTTTTTACCACAAAAATATATTGCCCCCTCATGGCTTTTATCACCAGTTCGTTTATTTTCGCGTCAAGCTTAAACTGGTAATGTTTGCCCTCGGGGTCGTAAATGCTTAATTGAGCTTTGATGAGCCTTCTATATGACATAACTGGATTATCAATGTATGCTGCAGCATAAAATGCGAGGGGGTTTACAATACTGAAACCGAAATTGATATATCCAAATTCCTCAGCAGTATGGTTGTCAACGGGTAATACCTCAACACGGAGTCCTACGGAGGAGTTGGCGGATATAGTAAAATCCACAGGCAGGGGCTTGTTTACCAAATAGGCCAATGGTGCATCTTCTTTTGGCGTGGCATACATTACTTCGGCATTACTGTCAACCACCATAAATTCTGTTAACGCGTAATCACCTTCTTTTAATTCTACCTTTTTGCTCACAAAACCGTCCGAAAACTTATACAATTCAACCGGTTCTGTATCCATCACCAAATTTCCATCCTTGTCCGTAATCGTAACAAGTAATGTATATACTTTGGTACTGTCGTAATCGGCAGCCGATTTAAGGTTGCTCTGAAAATCGCTGGCCGAGAAAGTAAATTTTAGTTGACCAAAATTGTTCTCTGGCTCAATAGGCTTTTCGCACGAAGAAAACGCAAAAAGCAACAGAGCCGACAAAAACAATGTTTTAGTTGTAAGAATGATTGACTTTTTCATCTCATTATAAATTATTTGTTCATACTATGGTCCCGATACATCGGAAGAACTCGCCAATAATGTTACCCCGATGTGAGAGGCTACTCTTATGGCTCGTTTCATGACGCGTAATTTTTAAGTGATTGTGTATAGCACAGCTTAAGTTACGACGATTGTCATCAAAATGCAAAAATAATTTATGTAAGTAGGATTAATTTGGCACTAAGGTTCTCCTATTCTATTTCCTTTTTGCGATGGGCATTTACAAAAAGAATATTGCCCATGCCATCATAGCGTGTAAAACGTTCCGCGCCGCCCTTAATGTCGTCGTTGGTAAAGCCGGTGATGGTAAGATCGGCATCGTGGCTTTTCGTCCGGATAATCTCCTCCTTATCGTCACCTTCGCCAAAAAGAATCATCTGAACGTTGGCGGGCGAAATGGGGAGTCTTCCGGATTTAATCAGGTCGAGCCACTTTTTCCGCTCGCTGCCAAAATCTTGCGAAGGAGCCAAAAAGTATATTTTAATAAATCCTTTTTTCCAGTCGGGATGCCCCAGTATAATGTAGGCCAGTAGTATCATTAGGTTGGCATTGTAAAAGTCGTGCCTCCCTACCCACACATGAATCTCCTTTTTATATCCAAAGCCTTTTAGGGATGTGTTCAAAAAGCAAACATCCATCTTGCACGAATTAAACAAGGAATAATTATCCAAGGCATTTTTTAAAGAGGATGGATTATCGCTGGGGAACTCAAAAAGGATCAGGTTGCTCCCTTTGCCCGATAGCCCCGACAACTGTATAACCTGCGCAATGGCCGAGGTATAGGATGGGCTGATGATGGTATCGATATACACACGGGTTTTGCTCCCTTTTGCCCTATTTATAAGCCTGTCCAGCATGCCGCCGGCCTTTATGTTGTTTTCGTAATTTAACATGCCCTGCACATAATGTATGTAGGTGCCAAAACCATATTTATGCGATATCCAGCCCAACAGGTCAAAGGCCGACTGACGCTCAAAGCTATCGGCACTGACGCATACCGCAAAGGGACGCCAGTTGTATCCTTCCTCCTCTTTATTGGCTTGCTGCACAAATATCTGTATCTGCCGGCTCAATTGGAACATCACCCCTTTGAACAATTTTTCCAACCCTCGCCGTTCAGGGCGGTATTTACTGATGATAAGATAAATGATACCCATAATAACAATGGACATGAAAGCGTATGTAGCATCCATTTTAAACATCAGCCAAAACGAAAAAATGGCTCCAGCCAACGAATAATACCATCTATTGTGTTTAAATGTGGGTCTGAAAGAGGGGTCGGCGGCAAAGTGCTCCAAAAAGCTGATGAGGCAGATGACGCCGTAGGTGACCATAAAAAACATGGATATTATCTGCGCCACAAAGTTAACATCGCCAATGCCAACAAAAAAGAACGCGATAATGATAGTAACAATGGTTCCGTTAACGGGGTCGTTATCTTTTTCCTTTCCCTTAGCCAACCAACAGTTCAGTATAGGATAAGGAAATATATCGTCGAAGCCTATGGCTTGCAAGGTTCGGGGTGCAACCAAAACTGATCCGATGGCCGACGACAAGGTGGCGGCGGCAAGCCCGATGGGAATAATAGGTCCCCAAATGGCTATGCGCTGCATAATGAGCTGGTCGCTGGCCAACTCCCCGGTTGTGGCCGAAACAGTCATTTTGTAGGCTACACCAATATATACGATCATACCTATCAGCGTGGCCCACAAAGTGCCCCTGGGGATGGACCGCTTGGGATCTTTTAAATCGCCCGATAAACCCAAGCCTGCAGCAATGCCCGTAAAGGCCGGAAACAGAATAGTAAATACATAAAAAAAGGGTTTGGGATCGCTTACTTTTTCATTCAATTCAAAAGTAGTGGCTTCGCTGGTGGGCGATCCCAAAAAGAGAAAAAATAAGGACAGAAACAACATGCCCACCACAACATAAAGTGCTTTCATACCAATATTAGCGCCCCGGATAAGTACCACAGCACTTAATATACCCATCATCAACAGGGTTACGAGTTTTTTAAAAATTACAGGGTCAATGGAAATATCCAGATACGGTATGAGGGCATCAAAGGCCTCACCGAAAGCAATGATGTAGAACGCCACACTAATGGCTTGCGAAAGGTAAAGAGCTATACCAATGGCTCCGCCAATGTTAAGGCCAAAGGAGCGGGATATGATGTAATACGCCCCTCCGCCCTGCACTTTTTGATTGGTGGCAATTTCGGCCACCGCCAAAGCTGTAGGTATGGTAACCAGATGGCCGATGATAATGATGGTGATAACACCAATAAAACCAACATTACCAATGGCCCAGCCAAAGCGCAAAAAAAGTATGGCTCCTAAAATAGTGGAAATGGCCGTCATAAAAACCGGCATTGCACCAAACGAAGCGTTGGGGTTTGTAAGTGATTTTTGCATACACCTTATTTTTGTCCAAATCAAAAATAGGTAAAAAAGCCCGAGAATTGGCTCTTTTACCTAATCTGTTAAAAATACAAAAATTTCAGTGCCGCTTTTTCCTCACAGAATCAGGCTTTTCTCCAAGAAAAAGACCACGGTTGTTTTTTACATTTCTACGCCTTACCCGATAGTTTCCACCGCCTTTTTAATCCTGGCGATTGTTTCTTGTTTTCCGAGTAATTGGGCTATGGTCATTAAATCGGGACCAAAACCGCCTCCAACCAAAGATAGGCGCAGCGCATTCATTACCATTCCAAAGCCCAGTCCTTTTTCTTCTATCTTGCTGGATATGCATGCCTTAATAGCATCTGCTTTCCAATCGGAAACGCTATCCAATGTACTTGATAAGTCGGCCATGAAAGCAGGCACATCTCCTTTCCAACATTTTTTAACGACTTTGGGATCGAATTCATCCGGAGCAACGAAAAAGAAAGATGTCTGATCCCAAATATCTGAAACAAAATTAATACGCTCCTTCACCAATGCCACTATCTCGGTAACTTTATCCATTGGCACATCTAATCCTTTGTCGATCAACACAGGGGCAAAGGCTTGGGCCAATTCCTGGTCACTCATTTTAACGATATACTGATGATTAAACCATTTGGCTTTTTCAGGGTCGAAACGTGCACCGGATTTATTGACCCTTTCGATGGAAAAGGAATCGATGAGTTGTTCCATGGTAAATATCTCCTGCTCGGTACCTGGGTTCCATCCCAGCAATGCCAGTAGGTTATTTACAGCCTCAGGCAGATAGCCCGACTCGCGGTATCCTGATGCTGTTTCGCCATCGGGCGATGTCCATTCCAAAGGAAACACCGGAAAACCCGCTTTGTCGCCATCGCGCTTGCTGAGCTTACCCTTGCCCGTGGGTTTAAGGATAAGTGGCAGATGGGCAAATTGAGGGCGCTCTGCCTCCCAACCAAAAGCTTTGTACAACATGATATGCAGAGGCAACGAGGGCAACCATTCCTCGCCCCTAATTACATGCGTTATCTTCATTAAGTAATCATCCACCACATTGGCTAAGTGGTAAGTAGGCAGTCCGTCGGATTTAAAAATCACTTTGTCGTCGAGGATAGCGGTATTAAACTTCACATGTCCGCGTATCATATCCACGCCCGAAACATCTTCGTTGGCAGGCATTTTAAACCGCACCACGTAAGGTGTGCCGCTGGCTATGAGCTGTTCAACCTCCTGTTTAGGAAGTGTCAGTGAATTTTTAAGCCCTTGACGAGAGTTCATATCGTAAGCAAACTTTGTATTATTAGCTTCGGCATCAGTCCTTCTTGCATCCAGTTCTTCTGGCGTATCAAAGGCGTAATAAGCCCATCCGTCATTGATTAAACGATCGGCATAGGCCGTGTAAATCTCTTTGCGTTCCGATTGCTTGTACGGAGCGTACGCACCACCCTGTGCCACGCCCTCGTCAATATGCATTCCCAACCATTGTAGTGCCTCGTTTACATAAGCTTCGGCTCCTTCCACAAAGCGGGTTTGGTCGGTATCTTCAATGCGCAATATAAAATCGCCACCGTGTTTTTTGGCAAATAAATAGTTAAAAAGAGCGGTTCGCACACCGCCTATATGTAATGGTCCTGTGGGACTAGGGGCAAAACGCACCCTTACTTTTTTTTGTGACATGGCATATTTTTTTTGCAAAGATAACAGAATAGGCTCTTAAAAAGCAACTAACACCAATATGTTAAGGATAAACAGTTGTCAATTATTTTTTTAGGATAAATGCTTGGTGCGGATGTCTACCTACCTCAGCAGGGGATTGGCATCATGAAAAATATTATGGGCTAGAAGCAAGGCCTTAGTAAGACCGGGAAGCTTCGAACTTGTTCGGAGATCACCCGGCCGCACTTAGGCATTGTAAAGTGACAAATGATATTTTTCGGGCAGACTTGACTTTCTTTGCTTACTTTCTTGTGTCAAGACAAGAAAGTAAGAGCCCTGCGGCTCAAGCAGACTTCATATTTAGCAGAAAGTTTCAAGTGGTAGGTTTCTATTTGAGATATTTAAAAAAAGATGGCCACCTGAAAAAGGCTACACTCAATTAAACGGGATGCGTAAAGCTGAACTTCATGAATGCCTTACAAAACAGTTGGATTCCTATAGACTAGCCCAAATGCGGGCAAGAGAGCTGCCCGGCGCATCAATTTTTAAATCTAAAAAGTAACCGAAAGGAGTTTGAGATACCTCATACCCGGCATTCTCCAATCTTTTTTGAGCAGCGTCAAATATGTCTTTGGTAAAAGTGCTGGAAGCTTTCGATTCGGAAAGGTGTGCAAACGAATGCAGCACCACACGCTGGGTCTCGTTTTTCCTGGCCGTCCATTTTAAATGATTAACCAATTTTTTTTCGCGGCTAAGCACATCCTTTTCTTCATCGGTTTCTTCAATCTGTATAAAGGCCACAATGGCATCCTTAATCTCACTTGCTTCTCCCGGAGGCGGTGCATCCTCTAAATTTTTAATTTTTGCCTCGTAAGCGAAACTATTAACATATAAAACCAAGACCTTCATATATTTAAAATCTTTTAGAGAATAATGATGTGCCGATAAAAGCAAAGTCCGAAGTTATAAATAATTGTTAACACAGCGAAAGTGATAGCAAGATATAAATCTCGAATCAGGTAATATCACGGGTATAAATTATGTCACAGCAAGCGGATCCGTTTACAATATAGCCTACACTTATTATAACGACCGTAACTTTGCTTCGCGCATACATACTTACGGGGGTACAAGCCACAAGGAGTATTATGCATTCGATGAAATGAATCAACTTATTTATTTTATATATTTGGAGGCAAAGAGCTTGCAGGTTTGTATATCCAGGAAAACGACAGCAATAAAAT
>JAGXIP010000052.1 GCA_024635585.1 Saccharicrinis sp.
ATTATAGATGAACCAAGAATTTATTGACGAAAACAGTCGGAACCGAGCACAAAACTCAAATGATTACTCAGCCAATAGTATTACCGTACTTGAAGGTTTGGAGGCGGTACGTAAACGACCTGCTATGTACATTGGCGATATCGGGATGAAAGGTTTACACCATTTGGTTTATGAGGTTGTTGATAACTCCATTGATGAGGCCATGGCCGGCTATTGCGATACCATTGATGTTATTATTAGAAATGATAATTCCATTAGTGTAAGAGACAACGGACGCGGTATTCCGGTCGATCACCACGAAAAAGAAGGCAAGTCGGCGCTTGAGGTTGTAATGACCGTGCTACATGCGGGTGGTAAGTTTGATAAGGATAGCTATAAAGTTTCTGGTGGTCTGCACGGGGTAGGTGTATCCTGTGTAAATGCGCTTTCGAGTTATTTAAAGGCAGAAGTGCACCGCAAGGGTAAAATATATTTTCAAGAGTATTCTACTGGTATTCCTAAAAGTGATATTCAGCAGGTGGGTACAACAGATTTAACAGGAACAATTGTTACATTTAAAGCCGATGAATCTATTTTTACTCAGGTAGAGTATAAATATTCCATCTTGGCAAGCCGCATGCGCGAATTGGCGTTTTTAAATAGAGGAATAACCATCACACTTACCGACGAGCGCGAACAGGACGAAGAGGGGAATAATAAATTCGAGAAATTTCACTCGGAGAGAGGATTGGAAGAATTTGTTGAATTTATCGACGAAACACGCGAAAAACTAACAGAAAAGGTTATTCATATTACCACCGAAAAAAATGATGTTCCGGTAGAGTTGGCCATTCAATACAATACTTCGTTTAGCGAAAACGTATATTCTTACGTAAACAACATTAACACTATTGAGGGAGGTACCCACTTAACGGGTTTCCGCAGGGGACTAACCCGTACCCTAAAAACTTTTGCCGAAAAATCAGGAATGCTTTCTAAGCTAAAGTTTGATATTAATGGTGATGACTTTAGAGAAGGATTAACCGCAGTTATATCCGTAAAAGTACAAGAACCGCAGTTTGAGGGTCAAACAAAAACCAAACTGGGTAACTCCGATGTAAGTTTGGCAGTGGATCAAGCTGTGAGTACTGCCTTAAATTATTACTTGGAAGAGAACCCAAGGGATGCTAAAATAATTGTTGACAAGGTTATTCTTGCCGCCACGGCTCGTCATGCAGCACGTAAAGCCCGTGAATTGGTGCAGCGTAAAACCGTGATGACAGGAGGAGGCTTGCCCGGTAAATTATCAGATTGTTCGGATAAAGATCCGGCTTCGTACGAGGTTTTCTTAGTCGAGGGAGATTCGGCGGGCGGTACAGCCAAGCAAGGACGTAACAGGCGCTTTCAGGCTATTTTACCTTTACGAGGTAAGATTTTGAACGTAGAAAAAGCCTTGCAGCACCGTGTTTTTGAAAGCGAAGAAATAAAAAATATATTTACAGCTTTGGGCGTTACCATAGGTACCGAGGAGGATAGCAAAGCTTTAAACCTCGCCAAGCTCCGCTACCACAAAGTGGTTATTATGACGGATGCCGACGTGGACGGTAGACACATCAACACGCTAATAATGACTTTCTTCTTCCGTTTTATGCGTGAGTTAATTGTAGAAGGTTATTTATATATAGCTACCCCGCCTCTTTATCTGCTTAAAAAAGGTAAAAACGAAAGGTACTGCTGGTCTGAGCAACAGCGTATGGACTTTATTAGGGAATTTGGTGGTGGAAAAGAAGATGCCGTACACATACAGCGATACAAAGGTTTAGGAGAGATGAACGCAGAACAGCTTTGGGATACGACCATGAATCCTGAGGAGCGCACATTACGTCAAATAACCATTGAAAGTGCTGCCGAAGCCGATAGGGTATTTTCGATGCTGATGGGTGACGATGTACCTCCTCGCCGCGAGTTTATTGAAGAAAATGCCACTTACGCCAATATCGACGTATAAATTGGTGCATATCTCATAAAAAAAACCGTCTCAATTTATTTGAGGCGGTTTTTTTATGTAAAGATGTAGGTGGTTAGAGGCGAGGGGCTAGGGGCAGGGAGCTTGGGGTTTTAAGGGTGGGTAACTGGAATTCCTTAGTTTTCAGCTCCGAACTTCTCTGCTCTCCGCTTTCCACTTCCCACTCAACTTTCCGCTCTCCGCACCAAGCTCCTTGCTCCCTGCACCAAGCCTCAAGCACGAAGCCCTCTGCTCAAAGCCCCTCCAGCCATTCTTGTGCCAACGGTGTCCAGTTAGGTGCATTTTTATTGCTTATACCCAAGCTGAAGCCATGGCCACCTTTGGGGAAAATATGCATAGTGGCCTCCACTTTGTTTTTAACCAAGGATTGATACATCCGTATCGAATTTTCTACGGGTACAGTAGTGTCATTGCCCGAGTGAATGATAAAAGTCGGTGGGGTGTTCTCATCAACCTGTTCGTCGTTGGAGAATTTGTGTATCAGTTCCTGCGTGGGATTTTCGCCCAATAAATTTTTACGTGATCCACTATGTGTTATTTCATTTCGCATACTGATGACGGGGTACATAAGCATCATAAAATCAGGGCGTGTATTGATGGTGTCTTGGGTGTCTTTGGCCTCGTAAAAGTCCTCGTTGTAATGCGTACCCAGCGAAGAGGCCAGATGACCGCCTGCCGACGAACCGATTACACCTATTTTGTTTGTGTTTAGGTGGTATTTTTCTGCATTCATTCTGATATAGCGTATTGCCCTTTGTGCATCTTGCATGGGAGCTTTATAACTAACAATCACCGATTCGGCAGTTGGGATTCGGTATTTCAAAACAAAAGCAGTAATGCCAATGCTGTTAAACCATTTGGCATAATCCGTTCCTTCCCAATCGTAGGCCAGCCCATGGTAACCACCTCCCGGACAAATCAAAACGGCCATTCCATTGGCATTTCGCTCGGAGGGGGTATATATTTCCAACGCAGGTTCCTGCACGTTCTCAATCCAAATGATATTTCTTTCAGGGTATTTCTCTTGACCATCTGATTTTTGATAGTTGGGTATTTGACTCTGCTCCCATAACGGAATAACTTTTTGGGCAGAGATAGTTGTGCTGATAAAAAGGATGACTAAAATAATTGAAAGATGTTTTTTCATGGGTGAATTATTTGATTTGTAAAGTTAACTGTTTGTTTTCAATATTTTTTATTGTGAACGAAATGATGAATTTAACCTAAATAATTGGTTACGCCGAACCTTGTTTCAAGAATTATCTCTACCTCCCGTAGCGACTAAGTTTGACTTCGTCGATTTCCAATTCACTAATGATGTTTTTTAAACTTGTTAAAATCCAACCTTTTTGGTGGGATTACTACATATTAAGTTATATTTAACACTTGAAGTAACCGCATATAAAGTCGGAATTAGTGCAAGTAATATGAGATTATTGAAAAATAGCGCATAAAAACAAAGACCCTGCAACATACAACATGACAAAAAAATTGATTTACATATTCCTTTTAATCCTCATGATTTCTTGTAATAGACAAGAGGATAATATGAAAATTGTTTTTACAGGTGATGTTATCTTGGACAGAGGTGTCAATGATGAATTAAAATTACATGGAGATAGTTTGCTGATTAATTCTTTTGATTTCCTTGAAAAACAAGACTTCTTGGTGATTAATCTTGAAGGCACTTTGACTGACTCTGGAAATATACAAAATGATAAATTCAACTTTAAAGCGAATCAAGACAAAATAAAAAGAATAAAGGAAGCTGGAGTAACGCATGTTTCATTGGCAAACAATCATATTTTCGACTTTGGTAAAACTGGATATGAAAATACAATTAAGGCCATTGAGACAAATGATTTAAAACTTCTTGGAATCGTAGCCAAACCGTCAATAATTAAAAAAGGAAAATATCAATGCGCTGTTTTATCTGTATCTTTGACAACTTATAATGATTCATTACCAATATCATCTATAGATCAATTAAAAGCGAGCGTAATAAGTTTTTCTGAGAAACAGAGAGATATTCCTTTAATCCTTTACATTCATTGGGGTTTAGAACTACAACCAACTCCGGAAAAATGGCAAACAGATTTGGCAAATGACTTGATTAATTTGGGAGTTGACGCAATAATTGGTCATCACCCCCATGTTACACAGAGCATAGAATTCATAAATGACAAACCTATTTTTTACAGTATCGGAAACTACATTGCTGATGCATATCTACCCGATACTGATTTGTCATATGTTGTTGAATTGGAAATAAAAAAAACTATTGAAAATATAAATATTCTTCCTATTCATTTAGACAGGTACTTTCCAGAACCATTATCTTTTAAGGAACAAATTTCCGATTTGAAAAAGCATATTAAATACTCAAATGTTTGCTTGTTCAAGCAAAACGAAAAATGGAGAGTTGAACAAACTCTCAATGTGAATTTCTCCGAAAAAACTGACCTTTGGTTGATTTCAGAAGAAAATACCATTTCTACAATCAAAAAGTTAAATCCTAATTCTTTTTTGTTAAGCTTTCAAAAAGAAGGTGTTACAGCGAATGTTCTTAATCTACACGGATTATTGTCTGAATTTCAGATTTCAGATATTAATAATGACAATAGTACCGATGTTTTGATTGGTATCAGCAAAAAAGTAAAGTTTGACCCGACTGATAAAAAGCGAATCAATATTTACACTTTCAAAAATCAAGCTTTGGAACCTTTATGGTTAGGCACAAAATTTATCCACGAAATACAATCATTTTCCATTATTAAACATAACAATCTGAATTACCTTGCCACTATTGAAAAAACAAATAATTCCGAAAATATTGAAAGGATTTATGAATGGGATGATTTTGGATTTGCATTAACTGATTTAAACAAAATACAAAAATGAGACACTACCTAAAAATTGTATTTCTTATTACTATTATAACGGTAACTGGTTGTAAAAATAAAACCCAAAAGGAAAATGTAAAAACGGCTAACGAGCGCCAAGTAATTGATAATAAGTCGAGTGAAGAAACGGAAAAAGAGGAAAGTAATAAACTTTCAATTGTATATGTTGAAAGTAAAGAATCATTAAAGGCATATTACGACTTGCCACACATGAAAGAGTTTTACGAATGGCAGAAAATACAGTATGCTCAGCCCCCGGCACTAAGCTATCCTGAAGATTTATCAACTTTGCCATATGAAGAATTAAGACTTTTAAGAAACGAATTATTTGCTCGAAATGGTTATTTGTTCTCTGATGGATATTTGCGTGGTTATTTCAATAGATACAAATGGTATATGCCTGTTTTTGATGTTGATACTTTTAAAGTTGTTTTAAATCAGGAAGAAAGAAAGCTAATTGACGCGGTTTTGGCGGAAGAATCAAAAAGAAAAGAAAAGAAACCCATTGAAAAGGATGGCTTAGAACTATACAACGCTGAACTTATTGCAAATACAAAGCAGTTTAAAAATGTTCCTTCTAAAGTAATGGAGGATTTTAAAAATCAAAACTTTAGTATTGTAAATGCAAATCGTGCAATGCCTTTTTATGTGTATGACAAGAATGCTTACCAATACATTCCGCATTATATTACAACTGATTTATATTTATTCATATTACATAAATATTTCTCACGCTTTTTAGAGAAACTCGATGAAAACTATCTATCTGTTCAGCTTTCGGAAATACTAAAAACTACATCAAAAAAACTGAATGCAATATCAAGTACAACAAACCAAGCATCAATAGAATGGGCAGAAATGTATAATGCAATTGCCTTATATGCAACAGGTGATAGTCTTGTGACTTGCCCGACAAACTATTCGAACTTATTTAGTGAAGAAAAGAAAAAGATAGATTCTGAAAACGGGAATCCTTCATTTATTCCAAATCAGTTTGTTAATTATGGAGAACTAAAACCAAGAGGACATTACACTAAAAGCAATAAGTTAAAGCAATATTTTCGAGGATTTAAGTGGATTAGTCTAAATGGTATTGACCTTAGTAATGATGAACAATTAAAAGGTTTGATAACTTTTGCTTTTGCAATTAAAAACGACAATAAACTCTTTGAGCAATACAAACAATATGTTTCAACAATTGAAAAACTTACTGGACGTGAGGACAATCTTTCAATTGGGGATATTGTAAATGCTATTGACGGAGACAATTTAGATGAAATTTTATCTGCAAGTAATCTATCTTCTATAAAGAAAAATCTTAATGCCTTTGATAAAGAAAAAATTAAAAAGGTTTTCGGAGAATCGTTCCAAACCTCTGAAAAGGAAACAAAGAGAGTGTTTTTCTTATCAAGCACATATTCAATTAGTGGTGATATATTTTCAAAATTAGTTCACATTGATTTAGCAAATTCTAAAAGGCCATTTCCGAGAGGTTTAGATATTCCTGCTGTTTTTGGTAACAAAACAGCTCAAAACATCATTACTACCGAATTCAAAGACAACGATGCATGGCCAGATTATTTGCCACGTTTAGAAAAACTGCAAAATCAGTTTTCGAACTTTCCGGATTGGGATAATAATTATGGTTACAAAGGAGTTCAAATGGCATTATCGGCCTATGCCGAAAAAGACAACTATCCGAATTTCATGAAAACGGATGCTTATAATCGTAAAGAATTATCCACTACATTATCTTCTTGGACTCACATAAAGCACGACTTGATTTTATATCAGGAAAAACCTTATGCCGCAGAATGTGGACAAGGTGGAGGCCCTGAACCACCACAACATTACAGCTACGTTGAACCAAATCTTGTTTTTTGGGAATCTGCTTTGGAATTGATTGAATGGTTAGAAAATCTGGCAAGCAAAGAATCAACCTTTAATGATGAACTTCGAAGAATTAAAGACCTTGGGATTATGCTCAGAGATATTTCCAAAAAAGAATTAAATGAAGAACAAATAACAAAAGAAGAATACCAAAAGCTTCATTACATCGGTGGGACTATAGAGTACATATTACTTGGACTTCTTGAAACAGACCATTTGCCTGACAGGGAAAAATCAATGGCTTTGATTGCAGATGTATATGTTTATAATGGGAAAAACCTAAATGTAGCAGTCGGACATGCTGACGATATTTATGTTGTGGTTCCGATAAAAGGAGAATATTATATTGCACGCGGTTCAGTATTCTCTTATTATGAGTTCAAAGGTATAATTTTTAATGATGAAGAATGGAAAGTAAAAATTCAGAATAAAAATGTACCAGATAGACCAGAATGGATTAAACCTTTGATTAATAATGTTGAACCATTAGAAGGACAAATGCAATTCAGATATCCTGGACATGGAATGTGAAGAAATAGAATAATTAAGCGCTATAATAATTAAAGGTCATAGGCTATCAGTATAAATTTGGAAGTTTTAACGAAAGATTCTACAATAAATCGGGATAAATTGATTTGAAAATGAATGGTATTGAAAATTATATTGGATTTATTATTGCTGGAATTATACTTAATTTAACTCCAGGAGCTGATACAATTTATATTATTACTCGGAGTGTTGCACAAGGACGTAAAGCAGGAATTTATTCAATATTAGGAATTGGAACAGGTGCGCTTTGCCATACATTTTTTGCAGCATTTGGATTATCTATGATTTTAATGAAATCTACAGTATTCTTTAATGTTATTAAATATGCAGGAGTTACTTATTTGGTTTACGTAGGAGTTAGAATGATTTTTGATAAATTCCCTATGTTTGAGAATGAAAAATATAAATTTGAAAGTCCTGATTTAATTAAAATATATAGACAGGGGTTTTTAACGAATTTGCTAAACCCTAAAGTTGCAATTTTCTTTTTATCCTTAATGCCTCAATTTATAAAACCGGAATATGTCAATGGACCGATTCCTTTTTTAATCCTTGGATTGACTTTTATTACGACAGGAACAATTTGGTGTCTATTTTTAGCATATTCAGCTGCATTTATGACAAAAATTTTACGAAATAATGACAGTATAGGAAAAATAATGCAGAAGATTAGTGGTGGAATTTTTATAGCACTAGGACTACAGATTTTATTAAGAAAGAATAACTAAATAAAAGCCAAGCACTAAGCAATGTGTTGAATTCATAAGGGTTTTTGAGGTATTCGAGCATTATCACCCGCGTCATTTTTGGTGGGTAGCTTGATAGGTTTGAAGTCCGCAATCCCTTACAATATCATAAACTCAATGTTAGTACCAATAGGCTGGTAGACTCAATAGATAAAATAGATTTCAAAAATGATAGATTTTAACAAAACATTAGAGACAAATCTGATTTTATTAAGACCATTGAGTTTGGGTGATTATGATAAATTTATAGAGATGACTTCAGATAAAGATTTGTGGAAATATTTTACAAGTGATTTATCAGATAGAAACGTACTCCAAAGATGGATTGAGAACGGTGAACAAGAAATAAAGAATAAAATAAAAAGTTTAGGCTAAGTACTTAAGGTTCCTTTTAATCCCATTCTAACCATAGCCGAGACGTGTCAGCCAACATTGAAGAACACACTGCAAAACGCATACAAATTAAATGGAAGACAAATTTGAGATAGTAAGTGACCAAGTAAATAGAATACAATTGGTTGATACTCATGAGCATTTGATTGATGAATCAGAACGATTGAATTGTGTAAAACCTTATATTCAGTGTGATGATTGGACAACTATTCTTGGGATGTACACGAAATTTGATTTTGTATCTGCGGGAATGACTCAAAAAGAAATAGAACTTATTTCATCTCAAGAAATCCTTCCACTGGAGAAATGGAAAATTATTCAATCTTACTGGAATAAAATTAAACACACAGGATATGGACAGGTAATTCAACATACAATAAACGAATTGTATGGTATTTCAGTATTGCATGAAAAATCAATACCCGAACTGCAAGAAAAATATATAGACTACAGAAAAAAAGGGTTTTATGAGGAAACTCTAAAACGGGCAAATATAAAATGTTGTATAGTAAATCCACCAGGACGACCTTTTAAGGAAACCGAATTGCCTAGCTTACTGTATCAAGACATTGATGCAATGGGTATGATTCGAATGGACTTTGAGAGTCTAAATGAAAATATTATTCCAAAGATTACCGAATTAAACGACTGGCTGGAAGTTATAAACTGGTGGTTTAAAAAATATGCAAATAATGCAGTTGGTGTAAAAATTGGAATGGCTTATTTCAGACGATTGAATTTTGATAAAACTACTATTGAGTTAGCCAATCAATTGTTTTCAAAGAAAATTGAAGACAAAAAGTTAAGTCAAATAGAAGAAAAAACATTGCAAGATTACTTGTTCTGGTATGTTGTTGAGTTGGCTACAAAAAATGGGTTACCAGTAAAATTTCATACTGGACATCAGGCAATGAATAATTTCATGAATCTTGAAAATGTCATGTTTAATCCAGCTGATTGTGCAAACCTTTGTCGATTAAGCCCAGATACAAAATTTATTTTCTTTCATATTTCATATCCATATTATGAGCCAATGATATCATTGACAAAGCATTACTCTAATGCAATAATTGATATGTGTTGGTCATGGACAGTTAATCCAATTGCATCAATAGACTTTTTGAAAAAGTACATAATGACTTCGCCTATAAATAAGCTTATGGCTTTCGGTGGAGATGATTTGTATGTGGAAAATCTGATTGGACACGCCAAAGTAGCCAGAAAAGGAATTTCAATTGCACTTTCAGAATTAATAAAGGATAAATGGATTTCAGAAATAGATTCCATTGAGATAGCTGAGAGAATAATGTGGAAAAATGCTGTAGAAATTTATGGCATTGATTGAAATACGTTCGATAATCATGATGATACCAACTATACTTACCAAGGAGTGAATTCTTCAGGTCACGGAATAGATTTCCCTGGTTAATTATTCAATTGTGCAAAAGCATTCATGCGTTTTGTTATTCAATTGGTTGATTTTACCATCTAAGGGCTGCAAATGGAACATACTGCGGACTTAAGGGATAAGATGCAGTTTGTTTTTTTGTATATTGTTACTTCATAAACAAGCATGTCTATGTACAGAACCTTGAAACAGCTCATTTCCATATTGATTATTCTTATCCTATTATTTCCGAGTGCGACAAGGGTATGGATTATGGTGGATTTTAGTGTGCATCAGGATTTTATTGCCAAGGTATTTTGTATTAATAAAGATGTTCCAGGAAGCACATGTAATGGCAAGTGCCACCTGAAAAAGCAATTGAAAAAGACCGAGGAGGATAAGCACAACAAAACTGCCTCTATCCTAAAAGAAAATTCCTCTCCAAGTTTCCACCTTCCCATGGTTATTTTCTGCTGCAAACAGCAAGCAACAGCCCAAAATAAAGTAAATTTTCCCTTCCGTTCTTCCTTTCAGAATTCCCTTTTTCTTGATAGCTTATTTCGTCCACCCCAAAATGTTTGATGGTTTTATAAACGTGCCCGACAACAGGTATTGTCGCACATACTAATATCTCGATACTAGATACTTTTATCTTGATACTTGATACTCATATCTAGATACTCATATCTAAACATCATAACCATCAAAAATTAAAAAATGGCATTTAAAAAACTAATTGCTCAGCTATTGCTGTGCAGCATCATTTGCTTTGCCCATTCGTTGGATACGTATGCACAAACAAAACATCAAATCCGTTTGCTCGATGAGGACAGCAAAGAGCCCATCATAGGTGCAAATTTTACGTATGGAAATCAAACAGGGGTGTCAGACGATGCGGGCACACTTGTATTTATTTATGAGGAAGGCCAGTCTATGGTGCTTTCCCACATCAATTATGGCGCTTGGAAATGGAGTTCGGAGGAAGTAGCCCAACTCATTAGCCAAGAAATATATCATCGAAAAAGCATATCGCAAAGTATTTATCCCATTACGATATTGGCATTAAGGCAGGGGCAAAAGCCCTCGGCAGGTATGAAGATTGAATATGGCGACAGGTTGGCGCACGATGCGGGGGATATCCTCAACCAAACACCCATGCTCAACAGTATCCGCAAGAGCGGGAACTACGGTTTCGACCCAGTTTTTAGAGGTTTTAAATACGATCAGCTTAATATTGTTATAAACGGTGCACAGAGTGCAACGGCTGCTTGCCCCAATAGGATGGATCCGCCAAGTAGCCAGATGGCACCCAATATGATGGATAGGATTGAGGTGCTTAAAGGACCACATGCGTTGCGCTATGGAACAGGATTTGGAGCAACTATCAATTTTGTGCCTACACGCTTACGTTTTACGGATGGTGCTAACACCTACGGGCGTGTGTCGTCAGGTTATGAGGGCAATGGCGAAGTATTTACCGGTGAAGGACAGATAGGCTTTTGTGGAAAGGCTTATGACCTTAGTTTTTTTGGAGCCTGGGCACAAGGCAATGATTATGAAACAGGAGATGGACAAATGGTTGAATCTGATTTTGAGCGCGGCAGCTTTGGTACCAACCTTGGTTTCAAACTTAATGATAACCAGCAATTAAGGTTGGCATCCACGTACAACGTGGCACGCAACGTGGATTTTGCTGCTTTGCCTATGGATTTGCGTAAGGATGATACCTGGATGCTCAATGCGCATCATCAAATTAGGTTTCATAAAAATTATCTCAAATCGTGGAGTACCAATATTTTTGCTTCTTTTGTCGATCATCTGATGGATAACTTGTTAAAGCCTATTGATTCAAGAATGATGAATTCCGAAACCCCTGCTAAAACCTATAATTACGGTGCTCGCACCGAAGGTAGTTGGCAATTTGAAAAAGCAACGCTATTTGCCGGAGCCGACTGGCGTGCAGAAGGAGCAGAAGGTACTCGCAAAAGAGAGTTTGTGATGGGGTCAAATAAGGGTAAAGTAATGTACGACAATGCCTGGCAAAAAGGACATATCGATAAACTGGGCTTGTTTGGTGAGTACCATATTGATGCTGATGAACTTCAGTTTGTTATGTCGGGTAGGGTAGAGGTGAATAGTTCGGATGTGGATGATGCGGATGCCAATTTTTTGCAGCGTTTTCCTGAAACGGAGCAAACGCAATTCAACCCTAGTGTGAGCCTGGGTGCCTCGCATAAATACGATGGCAACATTACACTTGGCTTATGGCTGGGAAGGGCTCAGCGAAGCGCAGGACTGACGGAACGCTTTATCAATTATTTCCCGGTGGGGCAGGATCCATATGAGATGGTTGGCAACCCGCAACTGGATGCGGAGGTAAACAATCAGTTGGATTTAACCTTTGAATGGTCCACCCGGAAAACAACGGTTAATATAGATATTTATGCCTCTTACATGCAAAATTTTATCTCGTCGCTTATCGATCCAAGTTTAATTCCAGTAATTGGCACTAGTCCAGGGGTACGCCGTTATGTTAATTTAGATGAGGCATTTAAAACTGGTTTTGAATTTACTTGGATCCAAGAGCTTGGTGCTGGCTTGCAGCATCAAATGGCTGTGGCTTATACGTATTCTAAGGATTTGGAGCGGAACGAACCCTTGCCCGAAATAGCTCCGCTCGATTTCAGATATACGCTGCGTGGCGTTTATCTGCGTGGTAAGTTATTGCCCGAGGCCACCTTCCGCCATGTTCTGGAGCAGTCGCGCATTTCATCCGAATATGGCGAATCTCGTACGCCTTCCTTTTCACTGTTGGATGTAAAGATGTCGTATCGATTTTCGGATGAGGTGCGTGTGAGTGCCGGTGCAAAAAACTTGTTTAATGTGAACTATTACGAGCACCTAAGCCGGTCGGTACGCGGAACCACCAATCCTATTTATGCTCCGGGGCGCAATGTGTTTGCATCCGTGAGTTTGAATTTTTAGAAGTTTTTTAACCGCTGTAAGTTTTTTTTTGGACGGACGATTGCCATTAATTGAGCGTATTTCAAAAGAATACCTTATATTAATGCAATCGTGTCCAAAATGCGATTAGATTGTGTTTTTGGTGATTTTTTTTAGATATAAGGTTTGTTTTTAGGCTGACAAACGAAAATTTGACAATGGAAGAGCAGATAAAAGAAATATTATTTAACCCAACTGTGGGAAGGATAGCAACTATTCTTATTGGTGTCGCCATTATTTGGTTCGTAATTAAAGCTATACAGCGAAACCTTTTTAGTAAAATTAAGGATAATGAAAACCGCTATAAAGCCAAAAAAATAAGTAACTTTTTCGGCTATGTTTTTACGGTCATTTTGCTCACTATTGTTTTTAGCGATAGGTTAGGTGGTGTAACCATGGTGCTTGGAGTTGCTGGTGCAGGCATAGCATTTGCCATGCAGGAAGTGATAGTTTCGTTTGCCGGATGGGTAGCCATTATGTTTGGTGGTTTTTATAAAACAGGAGACCGTGTGGAGTTGGGCGGAATTAAAGGCGATGTGATGGATATTGGAGTTATACGCACCACCATCATGGAAACCGGTGAGTGGGTAGATGGCGACCTGTATAACGGGCGAATGGTTTTGGTAGCCAATAGTTTTGTTTTTAAGTCGCCCGTGTTTAATTATTCGGGTCATTTCCCGTTTTTATGGGACGAAATAAAAGTGCCCATACAATTTGGCAGCAATTACAGTATGGTGAAAGAGATATTGGAGCACGTGGGCAAAGAAGTAGCTGGAGACCTGAGCCAGCGGTCGAGGGAAAAATGGATTGGGTTACAAAAAAGATATCGACTAGAAGAAGCACAAACAGAACCCATGGTTTCACTTGTTGCCAATGATAATTGGGTGGAATACACCTTACGTTATATCGTTAATTACAAAAAGCGCCGCTCTACTAAGACTGAATTGTTCACCCGCATACTTGAAAGAATAGATGCTTCCGGTGGGCAGGTTAAGTTTGCTTCAGCAACATTCCAGTTAGTCGAAGCGCCCGATTTTAAAGTGAGGATGAGGGCGGACGATGAATAAAAGTGATATTTAGTAATGTTTTTTCCAATTGGTTGGCAATTATATTTTAAGAACTATTAGGTGGGCTAAGTGTTATAGCGTAGGATTTGTTTGAAGGGTGTTTATCACGCAAGTTGTGTTCGAATTCTATTATCTCATCTATCAGTCTTTTACCCATCAGTTTCTTAGCTAATTATAAACACATGAAATTGCATTTAAAAATATTTTTCATCTTCACTTTTGTATTCTGCTTTAACTATTTGCAGGCTCAAATAGATAGTATAATAGTGAATAGGGATTCGGTAAATACCGTATTGATGCAAAATTATAATTTGCGCCTTGCCGAAATTGAGCAGCAACGTCAGTCCGACTCCATAAAAAAAGCCGAACTTGAATTGCAGTTAACGTCTTTAAAGACCACTGATAATATACAAAAAGAAGAGTTGCTCCAACAGCTTAAGGCCATCGAAGATCAGGAGAAAGCACGTTTAGCAGGTAAGAGAGCACGTATAGATTCTTTGCGTAATACAGCCACAGGTTTTCCGGTGATGGGCGTAATGGAAGACACCCTTTTTATGGTGTATTCAAAAATAGGTGCTTCAATGCCTAAAGAACGAGCCAATAATATCGCTAATAAAATTAGAAAGCTCTATGAAGATGATTTTTTAAATGTTGCATCCATTGAGGTAGTTGAATCGGAAAACACCTATGATATTGTTTCGGGCGAAACCATTATCATGAGTATTTCAGAAACTGATGCACTGTGGTACGATAAAAGCATGCTTACCTTGGCCAGTCAATTCAAGGATACCATCAAAGAATCCATACTTCTGGCTAAAAAAGAAAATAGCTTACTAAGGCTTTTGCTGCGTATTGGCCTGGTAATATTAGTAATTGGGCTTGCTTGGGGCATTGTTTTGTTGATAGGTAAAGGATACAAAAACTTGTTGCATTGGGTAATATTAAATAAGGAGAAGTGGCTCAAAGATTTAAGCTATAATAATTATACCTTTCTTACGGCGGAGCAGGAACTGAAAGCGGTACATTTTTTACTTAAAGTAGTTCGCGGTTTTGTTTATTTTTTCCTATTATATATTACCCTGCCCATCATCTTTAGCATATTTCCTTTTTCGCGTAATTGGGCCGATGCGCTTTTCAATTTGGTGTGGTCGCCATTTAAAGGAGTATTGACTGCCATTTGGGCCTACTTGCCCAATCTGTTCAGTATTTTGGTTATTTATTTTGTGATGCGGTATTTTATCCGTTTCGTAAAATATATTTTCTCCGAGATACAATCTGAGAAGCTGACATTATCAGGTTTTCATTCCGATTGGGCCATGCCAACCTTCAGCATCGTAAAGTTTTTGCTCTATGCCTTTATGTTTGTGCTTATATTTCCATTTCTACCTAATTCCGATTCTGATATTTTTAAAGGTGTTTCTGTATTTATCGGAATCTTGTTTTCCTTGGGTTCATCATCGGCTATTGCTAATATGGTAGCCGGGTTGGTTATTACTTATATGCGACCTTTTAAAATTGGCGACAGGATAAAAATTGGGGAGGTTACAGGGGATGTAATAGAAAAAACATTGTTGGTGACAAGGGTTCGTACCGTTAAAAACGAAATTATCACTATTCCAAATTCAGCCGTACTCTCGGGCAACACCACTAACTATACTATCGAGGCCAATGAGCAAGGACTGGTTGTGTATACCAGTGTAACCATAGGCTACGATGTACCATGGAAAGATGTTCATCAGGCTTTGATTGATGCAGCCTTGCGCACTGATATGATTTTAAAGGAGCCACATCCTTTTGTATTGCAAACCGGGCTCGAAGATTTTTATGTGGCTTACCAGCTCAATGCATTTACCAAAGAAGCCAGCAAACAAGCCTTGGTATATTCCTATCTGCACCAAAACATACAAGATGTTTTTAACGAGCGGGGTATCGAAATCATGTCGCCCCATTACCGTGCCGCGCGCGATGGCAATATGTCTACTATTCCATCCAATTACTTGCCTAAAGATTATAAAACACCGTACTTTAATGTAAATGCAAAAGGAGATAAAGAAGAGTAAGTATGGTTTCATGCTTAAATCGTAATATAATTATCATCACCCATAAGCTTGCATGAAAAAAGAATTTTGAAAAGCAGAATCAGAGCGAAGTAATACTTACAAATGGATGCTTCCCATTAAAAAATGGATGGATGCTTTTTTCGCATAACCCAGTTATTATTGCAATTGCCTATTGTTGATGATGTAGTACGGCTACAAAAAAAAAGGAGAACCTTCCGATCCTCCTTTTTTTCTTAATTAAAGTGTGTTTTGATTAAACCTTAGGCTTAATTGAACTATTTATTTTTTCTTGTTTTTCTGTTGTAGCTGCTGTTGCTTCGACATTTCTTCTATACGTGCTTGGAAACCTGATTTCTTTTTAGGTTTCTTTTGATTGGCAGTGAGCTTGGCTAAAATAGCCTTTTCATCCACAAATCTTCTAATCAGTAATGTTTGTAAAATGGTTATCAAAGTCGATACAAAGTAGTAGTAACTTAAACCAGAAGCGTAATTGTTAAAGAACACCAAAAACATTACCGGCATCATGTACATCATTGCTTTCATGCCTGGCATTTGGCTAGTAGATGCTGTCATCTCCTGGTTCATTTTGGTGTAAACAATATTGGTAACACCCATCAATAAAGTAAACAAGCTAACGTGCGCACCATAAAATGGGATGGTAAAAGGAAGATCCCAAATAGAATCGTAACTCGACAAATCCGATGCCCATAAAAAGCTCTCGTGCCTAAGCTCAATGGATGCCGGGAAAAAGCGGAACATGGCAAACAGGATGGGCATCTGCAACATCATTGGCAAGCATCCTCCCAAGGGGCTTACGCCAGCCTTACCATACAGTGCCATGGTAGCCTTTTGTCGCTCCATTGCTTTATCGGCAGGTATCTTTTTGTTTATCTCTTCTATCTGCGGTTTCAGCACCTTCATTTTGGCTGTTGACATATACGATTTATACGTCAATGGGAACAAGGCCAATTTAATGATGAGGGTGAGCAAGAGTATGATTAAACCATAATTGGCAATACCGCCCTCTAACCAGTTAAATATGGGTATGATGGCAAACCTGTTTATCCACCCAAAAATACCCCAACCCAAATCAATAAGTTCTTCTAAGTCGAGACCCTTAAATTTTTTAAGTGTTTTATATTTATTTGGCCCAAAGTAAAACTGAAAGGCTTTTTCGTTCTGCATCCCTCCGGCATGAGGAATAACCAACGAAGCCGTATTCGTACTCAAAATAGGTGAATTGTCCTCTTCTGGATACACATTCAAATTAACCTTTCCTGCGCTAAATTTGTCTTTGGCAATCAATATCGACGAAAAAAACTGATCTTTAAAAGCAATCCACTTCAAGGGAGTCCTAAAATCTTCATCGCCTGATTTGCCTGATATTTCATCCACTACGTCCTGGTCGTACTTAAAATACACGCCAGAATATTGAATTTCGAAGGAGCGGCCTTTTTCCTGGGCTATCACATCCATTTTCCAATCCAAATCAAAACCACCTCTGTTGGATTGTATAATATCATCTACATTGTTTTGTACGATATTAAAATTCACCATATGCATATTTGGCAACAACTTATATTCAAAGGCCATAAACTGATCGGTACCTAATTCCAGTTTAAAACGTATGGTTGAATCCGTGCTGGCTTCCTTATCAACGGTAAAGTTTAGGTTGTTGGTATTTAAAATACGGTTGTTATGAAAAAAGTTAAAACCAAAAACGTTTTTGTCACCGTCAAAAAGTACGACCGGTTCGTCGTTGAAATTGGTATAATTCTTTAACTCTACCGAATATATTTTACCTCCCTGGCTCGAAAACTTAACTTTTAACAATTTGTTTTCAAGGGTGTAAAACTGATTTTCTCCTTCCACCGCATCGGCAAAAATGCCAAACTTATCAATTTTTTGTTTTTCGAGTGTGGTGTCGGGTGTTGATTCTACTTGTGCGGCAAGCGCAGCACTATTCACCTCAGCTTGTATTGCAGCCTTTTGTGTTTCCACAGCTTGCACTGTGGCAATTGAATCGCGACGAAGCTTTATCGCTTCCAGTTCTTGTTCGCTGGGTTTATTCATCCACCAAAATAGTCCTAAAATTAGGGCTATTAGTATCATACCCGTAACGGAATTCTTATCCATTTTTAAATATTATTTCTTGATATAAATATTATCGTTATTAACTATTTGCTGATAGCAGCTTTTATAAATGCCATAAATAGGGGATGTGGTTTTAACACCGTACTGCTGTATTCGGGATGAAACTGAACACCCACGTACCATTTTAATTTTGGTATTTCAACAATTTCAACCAATCCCGTGTCGGGGTTTATTCCCGTAGCTATCATCCCTTTTTCCTCGAATTGCGATAAAAAGTCGTTATTAAATTCGTATCGGTGTCTGTGACGCTCATGTATTTTATCCGATCCGTACGCTTTATGTGATAAGCTACCTTCTTTAATGTCACATTCGTAGGCTCCCAAACGCATGGTACCTCCCATATCTGTTACGTTTTTTTGGTCTTCCATTAAATCGATGACAGGGTACAGTGTGTTTTCATCCATTTCGGTAGAGTTGGCATTTTTGAGCTGCACCACGTCGCGGGCAAATTCTATAACCGCACTTTGCATACCCAAACAGATGCCAAAAAACACCATGTTGTTTTCGCGCGCATAACGGGCAGCTTCCAACTTGCCATCGATGCCACGGTTTCCAAAGCCTGGTGCTACCAGCACGCCATCGAGCCCTTTAAGTTCATCTGCCACATTATCGGCGGTAATACTTTCCGAATGAATCAGTTTTACATTAACCTTTCTATCGTTGTAGGTTGCTGCATGTATTAATGCTTCAACAATGGATTTGTAAGCATCGGGCAGTTCAACATATTTACCCACCAAGCCTATGGTCACCGTTTCTGTAGCATCCTTAAGCTTGGTTAAAAAATTCTTCCATTTTTTAAGATCCGGAGCTGGATTAATGGGCAGTTCCAGTTTTTCTAAAACTATCTCGTCCAATCCTTCTTCCTGCATTTTAACGGGCACCTCGTAAATGGTGGCCACATCAATAGATTGAATTACAGCACCAGGGTTTACGTTACAGAAGAGAGCTACTTTGTTTCGGATGTCGGGACCTAACTCATGCTCGGTGCGCAATACCAGCACATCGGGCTGAACCCCGGCTTCCAGGAGGGCTTTAACCGAGTGTTGTGTGGGCTTTGTTTTAAGCTCGCCAGAGGCCTTTAAATAAGGTACGAAGGTAAGGTGTATGTTAAGGGCGCGATTACCCAACTCCCATTTTAACTGACGTACCGCTTCAATGTAAGGGAGGGATTCTATATCGCCCACGGTACCACCAATTTCAGTTATCACCACATCAAACTTGTGTTTGTTGCCCAATAACTTAATGTTACGTTTTATTTCGTCGGTGATGTGTGGAATAATCTGAACGGTTTTTCCCAAATAATCGCCCTTGCGCTCTTTGTTTATAACGTTTTGGTATATGCGTCCGGTAGTAACATTGTTGGCCTGCGATGTGGGAACGTTTAAAAAGCGCTCGTAATGTCCTAAATCCAAATCAGTTTCTGCACCATCTTCGGTTACATAGCATTCTCCATGCTCATAGGGATTCAGGGTGCCAGGATCTACATTTAAATAAGGATCTAACTTTTGAATGGTTACTTTGTACCCTCTTGCTTGTAGCAATTTGGCCAGTGAAGCTGAAATAATTCCTTTACCTAACGATGAGGCAACCCCCCCTGTTACAAAAATGTATCTTGTATCCGGCACTGTATGAGCTATTTAAATTAAACCTAAAAATCTTCAAAAAAAATAAAGCACAAAGGTAAAAATTAATGGGTAAATAAAAAGAAATGGGATAGCAGGAATCGGTGTTTAAAGTTTGGTGTTTACTCCGAATTAAATTTTTTTGGTTTAATGATGCATCGATACTTTTTGCGGGGAGCAAGGGCAAGGGGCAGGGCGCAAGGGGCGTGGGGCAAGGAGCAAGGAGTATGTTGTGCAAGGGTCTTGGGGCAATTTTGTTTTTTTATTTCCCTTATCTTTTATTTCCTTTACGCTCTCCGCTTTACGCTTTACGTTTTTGCTCCACGCTCCAAGCCCTACGCCCTACGCTCCAAAACTACCCTTCCTGCATCATTCTTTTAAGCCCTAAAATTGAGCTTATTGGCAGGCTGCAAGTATTGTTTTTGCATAAATAAAAAGTCAGGTTTTTACTATCTTTATCTTTGGCTACAGGGATGGCATCACTTTGTCCGGCTATGAAAATATAGGGGTTAAAGTCCATTAAAAACTCATCGCGTGCTTTTTCTTTTCCCTCACCCGAAATTACCAATTCGTAATTCTCATGTATAAAATAGAGCTTCAAGCGCTGCCAATTGGCGTAGTACTTGCCATAGTCATCAATTTTTCCTGATAGATTTTTTAGCATTCGTAACGAAGTATGATAAGCCTCTTTAGTTAAAAAATACTTACTCAATCGAAAGAGGTTTATGGCCATTACCGAGTTTGATGCAGGTATCACATTGTCGGCTAGCTCCGATTTGCGAATCAATAAGGGGTCGTCCAATACCGAGGTGTAATAAAATAATTGGTTGTCTTCGTTAAAGAAGTGGCAGGTAGCATATTCGCATAAATCGCGAGCCATCAGAAGCCATTGGTCGTTAAAAGTAACTTGGTATAAATCAACCCATGCATCTATTAATAAGGCATAATCGTCTAAAAAAGCATTAATAGCTCCATCCTCACCTTTAAGACTTCGCCATAATCCGCCATCTTCCTGAATGGCTTTTTCTTTTAAAAATATAGAAGCTTCTATGGCATCCTGTAAATATGATTTGTTTCCCGTGGCTCTGTAGGCATGCACCAAACCTTTTATGGTAATAGCGTTCCATGCGGTTAGTATTTTATCATCAAGCCTGGGGCGAATTCTTTTGCTGCGTGCTTTAAAAAGCTTGTTTTTGCATTCTTTTATTAAGGTATGGAAAGGATTGGCTTGTAAGTTATGCTGTGCACAAAATTCTTCTTCCGAAATAGTTTGAAACAGTACATTGTTACCCTCTTCCCAATTGCCCATGCTGGAGATGTTAAAAAAAGAACAGAACAACTCAGCATCCGATCCAAGCAGGTCAACTACATCGTCCTTAGTCCATACATAAAACTTACCTTCAACCCCTTCGCTATCAGCATCTAGGGATGCGTAATATCCGCCACTTGGCGATTTTAGCTCCCGGTTTACAAAGGCTACGGTTTGTTCGATTACTTCTTTAAACAAGGGGTTTTGCGTGAGCTGGTAGGCATTAGCATATACCTCCAATAATTGACCTTGGTCATACAACATTTTTTCAAAATGTGGAATCTTCCAATAGGCATCAACTGAGTATCTCGAAAATCCACCTCCTACTGTATCGTAGATACCACCCCAAGCCATTCTTGTCAGCGATAGGTTGATGTATTTACCCACATCGTCATCTGAATATTTAAAGAGGTACGAGAGGAGAAATTTATATTCAACCGGCATCGGAAATTTGGGCGCTCCTTTATTTCCGCCCCATTCAAAGTCGAAATTGTGTTTCCATGAGTCAATTATTGTATTCATGGTTTCGGCTGTAAATAATACCGAATCCTTAACCAAGCCCACAAAGTCCATTCGTTCTATTCCCTGCTTAATTTCGCTGGCCAGATGTGTCAATTTATCGGGGGAATTTTTAAACAAGTCAAAAATTTCGCTCAGCAGGTTAGTCCATTGTCTTTTCTGAAAATAAGTGCCGGCAAAAATAGGCTGTCCGTTGGGCAGTGCAATAATATTTAAAGGCCAGCCACCCTTCCCGGTTGTTAAGTGCGCCACGTCCATAAAAAGCTGATCCAGATCGGGGCGTTCCTCCCTATCTATTTTAATCGAAATAAAATTCTCATTCATTACCCCGGCCACTTCCTTGTCGCTAAAACTTTCGTGTTCCATCACATGACACCAATGACAGGCCGCATAGCCAATGGATATTACTATTAATTTATTTTGTTCTTTGGCCATGTCCAGTGCTTCACGTCCCCATGGGAACCACTGCACAGGATTATAGGCATGCATCAGTAAATAAGGGCTTGTCTCATGAATGAGGGCGTTTGTGTTGTTTTTTGTATTCATTCTTGGTAGAGTTTATTATGTCACTAACATATAAACGCTTTGTAAAGTTTAAAGTGATTTGTTCAATTTAAAAAGAAAAGGATATCTTTGGCGACCATATTAAAATGGAATATTTTATAGCGAACTTAAATTTATTGATATCCGACCATGATAGATAAAAGCATTTTACTTGAGTTGGTTAAAACCCGGATGCCCTATGGTAAGTACAAAGGCACCATCATGTGCGACATTCCGGAGTTTTATTTGGCTTGGTATCAGCAAAAGGGATTTCCTGCAGGTAGGCTGGGCATGTTATTGTCCACCTTGTACGAAATTAAATTGAATGGTTTGGAATATTTACTTCGTGAAATCAGAAAAATGTAGTGGATAAGATATTGATGAACATTTAAGGTCTCAATGTTAAAAAATATAAAATAAGTCAGTATATCCAGATTTGAAAAACCCTCGAAGTACAATCATTTATTACATTTGTCTTCTATACCTATTTATTTAAAAAATGTCCAACAAAAGAGAAATTATTCTTGTAAATATATCCGGTGACGATAAGCCGGGACTCACTTCTTCTTTATCTGAGATTTTAGCTCAATATAATGTTCAAATATTGGATATTGGTCAGGCCGTGATTCATGACAATTTGGGCTTGGGCATATTGTTTGAGGTACCCCAAGCCTACGAGTCGGCGCCTATTTTAAAGGATTTGCTATTCAAATCCTACGAAATAGGGGTGAAGATTAAGTTTACACCTATCTCGGAACAACGTTATGCCGAGTGGGTTTCGCACCAAGGGAAAGAGCGTTATATTATAACTTTGCTTGCTCGGAAAATATCCGCCGAACATTTGGCTAAAGTAACCCGTATTATTTCGTCGCAAAAACTCAATATCGATACCATCACCCGCTTATCGGGAAGAGTTGATTTAAATACAAACTCGAAACAGAACAAGGCGGTGGTAGAGTTTTCGGTGAGAGGTTTGCCTGTTGATATGGCAATTATGAAGAGCGATTTTATGGATCTTGCGGGTAAAATTGGCGTCGATATAGCTTTTCAGGAAGACAATATATTTAGAAGAAACCGTCGTTTGGTATGTTTCGACATGGACTCTACCCTTATTCAAACCGAGGTGATAGATGAATTGGCCGAAAAAGCAGGCGTGGGCGACAAGGTTAAAAAAATTACCGAAGAGGCCATGTGCGGAAATATTGATTTTAACGAGAGTTTTATTCAACGGGTTTCCTTGCTCGAAGGCCTTAGCGAGAAAGCATTGAAAGAAGTTGCTGAAAATTTACCCATCACCGAAGGTGCCGAGAGATTAATGAAGACCCTGAATAAATATGGATATAAAACGGCCATTTTATCTGGCGGGTTCAATTATTTTGGCAATTATCTAAAAGCCAAATTAGGTGTCGATTACGTGTTTTCGAACGAGCTGGAAATTAAAGATGGCATGCTAACCGGAAAGCATGTGGGCGATATTGTGGATGGTAAGCGTAAAGCTGAATTGTTAAAGCTATTGGCTTTTAAAGAGGATATTCATTTGGATCAGGTGATTGCCGTTGGCGATGGATCCAATGACTTACCTATGCTACAATTGGCAGGTCTGGGTATCGCTTTTCATGCCAAACCATTGGTAAAGGCTGGTGCCGACAATTCTATATCTACCATAGGACTTGATGCCATTTTATATATGCTGGGCTTTAGAGATAGGGAAATTAATAAATAGCTTTTAGCTGATGGCTTTTAGCTGATGGCAAGTGGCATTTAGGAGTGTTCGGTATTCGGCGATTCGTATTCGGCAAACAGCGTTCGGTTTTCAGCACTGCGGACTTTTGAGTGCCGACTGAATACTGAATAAATACTGAATACTGAGGACTGAATTTATTTGACAAAAAAATCCCCGAACATATACATGAACGGGGATTTTCTTATGAAGAGGTTTTTAAATTCTTCTTTTCTCTTTGATACGGGCTTTTTTACCAGTGCGCTCACGTAGATAGTAAATACGTTTTCTACGAACTTTACCGCGACGGTTAACCTCGATCGATTCGATAAAAGGTGACTCCATTGGAAAAATTCTTTCAACCCCTTGGTTTCCTGACATTTTTCTTACGGTTACCATTTTTGTGGAACCAGTACCTTTAATCTGAATAACTACACCTTTGAAAATCTGGATACGCTCCTTGTTTCCCTCTTTAATCTTGTACGATACAGAGATGGTGTCACCTGCTCCAAAAGAAGGCTTTTCTTTTGTTTCAGTTTTAAATGCTTCTTCGGCAATTTTAATTAAATCCATTTTTTTAAAATATCTTGCATTTAACAAATACGTGCAATATTACGTGAACCGCTTGTTCAATAAGAGATTACATGCAGATTGTTTATAATCGGGCGCAAAGATAATCTTTTGTTTTGTTTTTTAACAATTTAGAGGCCTCTTTTTGTAACCTAAATATAGTTGATGATGATGATGTTGAATTGGACGAAGAATTGGAATTGTTCGACAGTGAAACAGATCAGGATCAGATAATTGAAATAGTAGATGTACCCGTAACTTTAGAGGAAGAAGATGAGGCAGAAGCACCCATTTTTATGGTGGTGGAGGAGATGCCCATATTCCGTCCCGATATTTGCAGTACCTCGGAAGAGGGTAACCGGGAGTTGATGAAGTTTGTGTCTCAGGCGATTCGCTATCCCTTTATTGCAGCTGAAAACGGTATCCAGGGACGGGTTTATATTACTTTTGTGGTTTCGCCGCAAGGACGGGTAACCAATGTAGAGGTTGCCAGGGGCGTAGATTCTGCACTCGACAGGGAAGCAGTGCGTGTGGTGAATGAATTACCCGCTTTTTCGCCAGGCAAACAAAGAGGGAAATCCGTACGTGTACAGTATTCAATCCCTATTAATTTTGTTTTGCAATAGTGTACTCACGGGGTGAATATAAACGTCACGCAAATATTCACCCCGTGAGTAATAGTACATATTCACCCCGTGAGTAGTTAGTTCGTGCGTATTAAAACTCACTGGTAAAATGAAACTCAATATCCTTAAAGTTTTGCTGAGCAAGCTGCAACATATACGATGAGTCAGCTAAAAACACATCTCGCCCTTGTTTATCTTTGGCCATATATTGCGTTTTGCGCAATTTAAAATCTGCAAGTTCCGCGGCATTTTTCGATCGTATCCAGCAGGCTTTGTAAAGGTTGATGGGCTCGTATCGACACTTCGCATTATACTCGTGATTTAAACGATACTCTATCACTTCAAACTGCAGTGCCCCAACGGTTCCAATAATCTTGCGTCCATTAAACTGGCTTGTAAAAAGCTGCGCCACACCTTCATCCATCAATTGATCTATCCCTTTGTTTAGCTGTTTGGTTTTCATGGGATCGGCGTTTTCAATATACCTAAATAGTTCGGGTGAGAAGCTGGGTAAGCCTTTGAAGCTTATTTTTTCGCCTTCGGTAATTGTATCACCAATAATAAAGTTACCCGAATCGGGCAATCCTACAATATCGCCAGGATAAGCTTCGTCGATGATTGATTTTTTTTCGGCCATAAATGCCGTGGGGCTCGAAAATTTGTAGTTTTTGCCCTGACGAACATGGAGGTAACTTTTATTTCGTTCAAACTTACCCGAGCATATTTTTACAAAAGCAATACGGTTGCGATGGTTGGGATCCATATTGGCATGGATTTTAAACACAAAGCCGCTGAATTTCTCTTCCGACGGTTCTATTGTTCGAGTTTTCGTTACTGATGGCTGGGGTGAAGGGGCTATCTGTATAAAACAATTTAAAAGCTCGTTTACTCCAAAGTTGTTAAGTGCACTCCCGAAAAATACTGGAGCCAGCTCGCCTTTAAGGTATTTGGTATTATCAAATGCAGGAAATACGCCATCCATCAGTTCCAGTTCATCACGAACCAACTCTGCGGGAGCTTTGCCAATGATGTTTTCTAGTTCGGGGTCTTTTATATCGTTAATGGCTATCGCTTCTTGTACGGTTTGTTTATTGGCTTCAAAAAGGTTAAGGTTTTGTTCAAAGATATTATATACACCTTGAAAGGAAGGGCCATTGCCTATGGGCCAACTCAACGGGCGCACGTTAATTTGCAGTTCGTCCTCTACCTCTTCCAATAAATCAAAAGGATCTTTGCTGGGGCGATCCATCTTATTTATAAAAACCATAACAGGAGTTTTGCGCATGCGGCAAACCTCCATCAGCTTACGCGTTTGGTTTTCTACACCTTTAGCGGCATCTACCACAATAATTACACTATCAACGGCTGTTAGGGTTCTAAAAGTATCCTCAGCAAAATCCTGGTGACCAGGTGTGTCCAATATATTTACTTTGTGATCTTTATACTCAAAACCCATCACAGAGGTAGCCACCGATATACCACGTTGTTTTTCTATCTCCATAAAATCGGAGGTAGCTGTCTTTTTTATTTTGTTTGATTTAACCGCACCTGCCACATGGATGGCACCACCAAAAAGCAGCAGTTTTTCTGTCAGGGTAGTTTTTCCGGCATCGGGGTGACTAATAATGGCAAAGGTTCTTCGGCGTTGTATCTCTTGTAAAAAGCCCATAATATCATATTATAAAAACGAGCGCAAATGTAATCATTGTATTAATACTATCAGATTATCATGCTTTTTTTATTGAAATTTTAATAAATAAGGTATTGTCTAAATTGATAAACAATTATATATTTGTGGCCAATGAATAAAAAATGCGGATGGCAATGTCTGCTGTTTTGGGTTCTGAGAATCGTTTAGCAAATAAATCTGCCTCTCTGTAAGCCGCATTTAGTATCGATTTCACAACAATAATTAGTGTTTATGTAACAATTTTATTTGGTATTCGTATCAAATTAAAATGTTTGACAAATGGTTTGACCAAAGGTGATTAGTTTGGATGTATTCAAAAAAATATTGAGTCGAACATTACCTTAGAGTTTAAAAATAGTATCTATTAACATTTTGCCTTGTGGCAGAATAAGCATAAAAAATACCAGCTATGGCAAAAGAGAAATACGTATTTAATCCGGAAACTTTAATTTATGATGCAGTTGATGCATCATTTAAGACTAAAGTCAAGCGGTTTATCCCTTACATGGTGGTAGGTGTGTTTTTAGGAGTGGCTGTTTTTGCAGTATTGGCGTTTGGAACTTACGCCACTCCCAAAGAAAGATTGCAGGCACAAATGATCGGTAAGCTAAAAACAAACCAGAAGTTGTTGAATAAAAGAATTAGCGATGCTAGTAGCACCTTGCAAAATTTGGTGGCGTTAGATGATAGCTTATACAGAACCATGTTAGGCGAAAAAGCATTAAATAGCTCGATTAGACAAGCAGGTACTGGAGGTAGCAATAAATATGAAGATTTAGAAAGAACAGATACGCCCAAAGAAATTTTAGAATCGTTTAAAAACTTGGATAAATTAGTTGCCAAAATGAATGTTCAGGAAAGTTCATATAAAGATCTTTTTAAAAAGAGCTTGGCAAATATGGATAGATTACAACATTTACCTGCTATTATACCCGTAGCCAACTGGGATTTGAAACGTATTGGATCAGGTTTTTCACCTCGTCGATTTCATCCTATACTAAACAGATGGCGCCCTCATAAAGGAATTGATTTGGTGGCTAGTACAGGTACACACATTTATTCTTCGGCCAATGGTAGAGTTAAAGAGGTGAGATATTCGGATAGTTTTGGCAAGATGGTGGAGATAGACCATGGATTTGGATTAGTTAGCTTATATGCACACATGAGCAAGCAAAACGTAAAAGTGGGAGAGCAGGTGAAACGTGGACAGATTATTGGCGAAATAGGGAGTACAGGTCTTTCGGGTGGTCCACACCTACATTACGAAGTGCATTTGAATGGCGTAGAGGTGGATCCGGTAAAATACTTTTTTAACGATTTAAGCCCACAGGAATATAAAGCGGTAGTGGCTCAATCGCAAAGTATAGAATTTTGTATGGAATAAATAATAGCACAGAAGATAGTTTAAAAGGAATCCAGATTGGGTTCCTTTTTTGTTTCTATCGTTTTTTATTCTTCAACGCATTTTTGGGTTAAGTCTTATTGTTTTTTTTAATACCATACATTTCTTATTATATTTATCGTCATAAATTTTAATGCTTATATTTTTTGTAAATATGAAACGAGCCATGAGAGTTGCTTCTCACAAAGGGGAATGATTGTAATGGCGAGTTCCCCCGAATCAAGTTCGGGGCAAGCTATGTGGCAAATAAAATCAATTATAAACATATGAAAAAAGTTGTATTTGCGCTATCACTCTTTATTGTATTGATTGGTAGCACGCGGGCCGATGTTAAAGTGGCTCAAATTTTTAGCTCCAACATGGTACTTCAGCAAGGACTTGCAAATCCGCTTTGGGGCTGGGCCGATAAAAACGAGAGAATCACTATCCAATTTGCAGGTAAAACAATTAAAATCAAAGCCGATAAAAACGGGAAGTGGAAAACAACACTTCCGGTGATGGAATATGGAGGTCCTTATTCCTTGGTAATTGAAGGAAAAAATAAGATAGAGTTTAAAGATATTCTAATAGGCGAGGTTTGGGTTTGTTCCGGACAGTCGAATATGGAATGGATTGTAAATAATGTTAACAACAGTGATAAGGAAATAGCCGAAGCTAATTATCCTAAGTTGCGGATGTTCACGGTACCTAAAAAAACAAGTCAATTTCCTATGACTGATTTGGAAGGTGGACAGTGGGAGGAGTGCAACCCTGGTACTGTTGGTCATTTTTCGGCGGTGGGTTATTTCTTCGCTCGCAAGTTACTTAGCGAACTCAACGTACCCATCGGTATGATTCATACTTCATGGGGAGGAACCGTTGCCGAAACATGGATTAGTCCTGAGAATGTGGCCAAAGATCCCGATTTCGTGCAAGCATTATCCGAATTGAAACAATTGGATATGGATAATTATAAGCAGGTAAAACTAAATAAGATATCGGCACTTTTTGGGGGGCAAATTCCTTCTGAGGATGTGGGATTAATAGATGGTAAAGCACTGTATGCTGATTCAAACTTGAAGGATGAGGATTGGTCCAACATTAAAACTCCCTTGGCTTGGGAAAATGGTGGCTACCCTGAAGTGGATGGCGTAGCATGGTATCGTACCCGTTTTACGCTGACTAAAGAGCAGGCTCAAAATAGTGGTGAGCTCTATTTATCCAAAGTGGACGACCAGGACATGACCTGGATTAATGGAAAGTTGGTAGGTGAAACCAATGATTACACTGAGGAGCGTATATATCAGGTGCCTATTGGGATTTTAAAAGAGGGTGAAAATGTACTGGCTGTGCGTGTTGTAGATACCGGTGGTGGTGGAGGTATATATGGAAAGGATAATGATCTGTTTCTGAAACTTAAGGATGAGCGGATCCTTTTAGCCGGAAACTGGAAAATAAGGTTCACCAATGTTTCAATAGCTACCACAGGAATAACCCCTAATACATATCCAACATTGCTTTACAATGGGATGATTAACCCTATTCTTCCATATGGAATTAAGGGTGCTATTTGGTACCAAGGTGAATCCAATGCCAGCAGGGCTTTTCAGTATCAGAGGGTTTTTCAGACACTTATTAAGGACTGGCGCCAACAATGGGGGATAGGTGATTTTCCGTTTTTATGGGTGCAATTGGCTAATTTTATGCAACCCGATGAACAACCTGTGGATAGCGATTGGGCAGAGCTTCGCGAAGCGCAAACCATGGCTTTGGCCTTGCCAAATACTGGAATGGCCTTGGCTATTGATATAGGCGAAGCCAATGATATTCATCCCCGTAATAAGCAGGATGTAGGTTTGCGTTTGGGGCTAAATGCACTTAAAGTAGCATATCATAAGGATGTGGTTAACTCAGGCCCCATGTTTCAATCAATGGAAGTTAATGGTAATAAAGCCATTATTCATTTTACCGAAACAGGCAGTGGGTTGATGCTCAAGGATAAATATGGTTATGTAAACGCTTTTAGCATTGCTGGTGCCAACAAGAAGTTTTATTGGGCTAAAGGTGAAATTCTCGATAATAATTCAGTTGTTGTTTATTCAGGGGAGGTAGAAAATCCTGTTGCGGTACGTTTTGGCTGGGGCAATAACCCAGACGACCTGAACCTATATAATAAAGAAGATCTTCCGGCTGTGCCATTCCGTACGGATAAGTGGAAAGAAATTACAGAGTAACAAATTGTGAAAAATAAAAAGTCCCTTTTTTAGCATTTTATATGCCGGAAAAGGGATTTTTTTGGTTCTGTATTTATTTTTAAATAGTTGTGTTACTCTCTATAATCGATATAGCACCATTTTTTTAATCCTACTTGGTCTAAATCATTCCGTTTCCTCTTCTTTTTTTGCTTTCCCTGTAATCCAGTTCCAATACTTACGTATGAGTTCGCCAACGGTGTTAAACTCCTCCTGGTACGACAAGCCCACACCTTGGGTAGTAGGAGAGTTGTCGAAACTAAAGTCGTCGTTGCTATGGGTATATGCTTTGGCACGCAAACTTCCCGAGCGGTTTAGTTTAACGTCCAAATCGAAGTCGCCCACTATGTTGCTCGAATTTTGGTTTGGGATGCCATACCGTCCATATTTGCCATATTCTACATTGCCATTTAAGGTTACACGGTCGTTAAATATTTGGGTGGATAGTGCCACTTCTATTTGTTCGCTCGAAATTTCGTCCTGTGGTCGGTAGCTGAAACCTACATCCACATCTTCAATCATTTGCGACACCAAACTACTGATTTGCGACGAGATGAGTTCGTAAGTATAAGCATTGGCCAGATTGGAGTTTTGACCCTCAGCAGCCGAAGCGCTGTAACTGGGTGTGTAAAACCTATTGAGAACCAATAAAGAAAGAACTTGTCGGTTAAGCTCCTCCTCGGTACTTATGGCCTCACGGATAATGTTTTGTGTGCTCTGCTCCAAGGTGGGTGCCGAAATGTTAAAGTTGATATTAGGTTGCGAAAGACGATTGCTTAATATCAAATCGCAGTTAATAGGTACCCTGCCTGATATATCGCTTGATGAGCTGGTAGCTCCCATAAGCGATTGCAGCGAGGCTTTAAGCTTGTAAGTAGCGGTAATGTCAATATTAGCATCATAGGGGCTGCCTTCCCAAACGATAGATCCACCCTTGTTAATGTCAAACCTTTTGTTTACCAAGTTCTCTAAGGAAAACATATAATCACCCTTCTCGGTCGTGTAATCGCCCAAAAAGCTTATTTCTCCTTCTTTACTACGTTGTATTTGTATGCTGCCTTTGCCCCAACTTTTAAGTATATTACCTCCGGCAGTTTTAAAAATAACCTGAACCTGGGCATCCGGAGTAATGTCCACACCCATGTTTAAATTGTAATTCGATATTTCTACGCGGTATTCCTCTTGCTTTTGCTTTGCTTTTTTAAGCGTATCGTTGGGCTGTACAAAACGGATAAAATTATTGTCTAGTGCTTCCTCATCGTCCGATATGGGAATGTAAAACTTTGTATTGGGCTTTGTTTGGCCATTGATGTCCAGCGTTAAATCGTCTGGTTTTCCCCATATTGCCAAATCGCCATCGGCATAAACAGTACCGTAATATAAGGGGTTGTCTTTTTCTTGGGTGTTAAGTACCAGCATATTGTTGGTATGAACATATAAGTCGAAGGACATATTGCTGAAACCCTGATGGCGGATACTTCCGTCGAAGCGTCCTTTTCGTCCACGAGGATCTGTTAGAGTCATCTTTTTAAATACAAATGATTCAGGGGTAATAATAACGGAATCTTCCACAAAAAAGGAGCACTGTAAAAGATCTACATCAAATTTGGCCTTGTTAACTTTTATGGCAGCTTCGAGGCCAAAACCATGTTCGGTTTGCAGTAGTCGCACATTGCCCGAGGTGGTACCTTTTAGGTTTTGTATGGCCGCATTGGTATATAGGTTTACAAAACTTATAGGCAAACTATCCAGCTCAAAATCAAAACTATAATCATTGTCTGATGGTTTGTAGTAGCCTTTTCCGCTCAGTGGACGTGAATTATTATTTTCTATAAGCGCTTTCACAAGCACGGCATTTTGCAAATTGCTCCAATTTGATTCTATATTTAAATGCCCAATATCCTCATTGTTAATTTTAAATCCATCGAGATCCAATTGACTGGTTATGATGGGTTCTTCTAAGCTGCCTTTCAATTCAAGCGATCCGTTCAACAGTCCATCAAATGTGATGCTACTCAGATTGAATAAAGAAGTTAAATCGCCTATGTTTATGTTCTGAAAATAGGTAGTTAATGCCCCCTTCATGTCTGTATCCAGCGATCCGTTAATGTTAATTTCTTGGTTGCGATGGTGCACCCTAAAGGTATTTACTCTTAAACCTGCGGGGCTTAAATTGATTTCTGAATCCTGTATAGTCCAAAGTGAGTCATATACTCTTACATAGGATGGCAACAGGTTTATTTTAGAGTATACGTCGCCCTCGTCTGTTCTATTTAATTTTGTACTTGTATTTATTTTTCCTTCACCGGGGTTTTCGTCTGTATTTTTCCAGCCAAAGTTGAGTTGGATAGAATCATTTGAAGCATTTTGGGACAGCTCAAAGTTGTGAAGAGGGATGATTTTTCCTATTCCAAAAACTTTGCTACTCAATTGGGTATTTAGGCGCCCCGTGAGGGTATTCACTGCTATATCTAAATTTTGAGCCGAAAAGGAATTGTATTTAATTTCGTTAAAATTACCTTTAATTTGCAATTGCTTGCTGTAACTGTTCATGCTGCCGTGGATGTTACTACTGTCGGATACCAGCAGTTTACTCTGGAAGGCCTTCATCAGCTCCGATAGATTTTTGGTGTCGATGTTAAAGACAAATCTATCGCGATAATTATTTTCACTTGGTGCAGGAAACAAGGACGGCACATACTCTGATAATACCTGCTTTATGGATTTAGGCATGGTATTTAGGTCAAAGTTGCCGGTGAGCTGTGCATCTAATAATTCCGATTTTAGTGTTATTTCTTTTTCCAGTTGGTCTTGTTTGGCATTCAGTATCAGCGAATCTATCAAAAAAGTTTGCTCGTCGATGATAAAACTACCTTTATGCAAAACGGTAGTTCCTGAGAGGGAGTTTATACTTTTTCCGCTAAGCGATGAAGTGAGCATGAGGCTCAGCCTACTGTCCACAAGATTGGGCGCTATGTTCAGTTTGTCGAGCCGTACATCATTTAAAATTGCACTAAAATCAAATTCTGGAATATGTTCGCTAAAATCAACTACACCATTAAACAGCAGCTGTGCATTGGGATCGTTTAAATTAATTTTACCGTTAAAACGTTGGTTCGATATTAAACCGTTCAGCTCAATCTTTTCATATTTATAGCCTTTAACGTCAATAGAATCAATGGTTCCTTTGATGTACGAATTAAATTCGCTTTTGCCCAGTTTGTATCCCTGCACCGATACATCCATGCTAACATTGTTGAGGTTGTTTTCCCAATTTAGCATTTTGCCAATGTTAAAACTCTTTGTGCTAACAAAGCCCGAATAGATAAGCTTATCGTCGTCGGTAATCTTTATGCCCAAGTCGGTGTTTATATTGCCCAGATCGGTTTTAAAGCTACCGTAAGCAACCAGGTTATCCACAAAGCCCGAAAATTTTCCGCTGTATTGAATGTTACCCAATTTTTGAAATGAAGCAGGCAAATCAACGCGCTCCGATTGGGCATTTATCGATAAAATTTTATTGAGATCTACAATATTGGTACTCAGCTCTTTTACATCCAAAAATATATACGATTCTCTAAAATTGGGTAATCCCGTGATGTCGAAGCTGGTTGATAGATAAGTGTTGGTGCCTGCATTTATGTTAATGTCACGACCTTTTAAGTCGGCGATGGTGCCCATAAAATTCCCCCTCAAGTTAATCCTGTTGTTTAATAACGGGAAATTTGGGATGAGCAGCGCACACTCATGATAATCCAACGAAACGGAGTTTACCTGAAGGTCAATAACGGCAGTGTTAATAAAGTCTTCTTTCCTGGCAGCAGAATCTAACTGAACTTTAAAATTACCCAAACTTATAAAGGAATGTTCGGCTGTTAAAAGCACATTGCGTAACATAAAGCCATTGTTCCCAGCGCTAACTTCGGCTTTCGACTTTTTGAGCATGAGTCCCGATTGTTCCCGTGCCGATAAATCATTAATGCGAAAAGATATCTCGCCATCTTTGTTTCTTATTTTATCAATAAGCACACTGAGCGAAGTAATTGCTATATCATTGGAGTTAAACTTGGTTTGTGGTTTGGGGGCTGAAGTGTTATGGTATGAAAAGGCACTGTTTTTAACCCTTAGCTTTTGAACATTTAATTGCCACTTACTACCTGATATTCTTTCCTTTAGTAACGAATCAATAATAAAAGAATAGTTATTACTTAAAGAGTCGCTTACCAAGCGGGTTTGCAGTCTATTTACTGTTATCTGCCCCAGATAAATTTGCTTGTGTTTAATGCTAAAGCTATCGATAGGAGCTGTAAGTTTCTCGATAAACAATAAGGAATCTTGCTGATGGTCTTTTACCAAAATATTTTTGAGTACAATTTCTCTTATGGGGTAAAAGCGAACATTTTCGATAGATACCTCCGTACCCAAATCGTCCGAAAATTTATTCATGAGCATTCCTGCCAAGGAATTTTGGACACTAGGAATAAGCACCACAAAATATAATATGACGGGTGTTATTACCAGTACCAACAGTAAATAGACTAATATTTTAAATATTTTTTTAATAGCTTTGTCGTTTGTTTGCAAAAGTAGATAAAAAAGGACTCAAACACACACTAAAAACGGGTGCTTGATGGAAATATTATCTACCAAAAAGCGTGCAAGAAAATATCAAAGAATTATTTTTGCCTGAGGGTACATGGGCATAGCCCCGCAAAGGTGGGGTTAGTAGATAGGAGTTCAGTTTTTTGTAGCAAAACGACTGATATTATGATTGTGGCAGATAAGCTGTCTAGGCAGAGATTGAGCTTGTCGTGGATTGCATAGTGTATTATTCAACCCTTTCAGGGCTGAAACCACCACATATACTTGTACCGTGCGTTACACGCACGGTTATTCATAGTTTACTCCCTTCGGGAGATCAGATTAGCCTGTAGATTAACAATGTCCTGAAAGGACTAAACATGAATAACCACCGGTGTCCGCTTGCCACAGTAGCTTTAGCGGAGGAGCAAGCCGGGGGCGAGCAATCGAGGTATCTTGCGGCCCTGAAAGGGTTGAACTTATTGTGGCCTTTCATGGTGCATTATTCAACCCTCTACTGTTAGTCAGGTAAAGGTCATAATTCAATAATTCTTTAATCTAAAAGTCTAATGTCTCATAATCTATTAATCTCATAATCGTTAATCTATCAGTCTAACATCTAATGTCTAACAATCTAATGTCTAATAATCTAGTGTCTATCAGTCTAACATCTAACAATCTAACAAAATGAGCACGTACATATTAGCCATAGAATCGTCGTGCGATGATACCTCTGCAGCTGTTTTTGAAAACGATGTGGTATTATCTAACAGCGTTGCCAATCAAAACGTTCATAAGGAGTATGGAGGAGTGGTACCTGAATTAGCTTCTCGGGCACATCAGCAAAATATTGTACCTGTGGTGCATAAAGCTTTAAAGGATGCAGGGGTAAAGCCAGGTGATATCAATGCTGTGGCTTTTACACGAGGACCTGGGTTAATGGGTTCGTTACTGGTAGGTACATCCTTTGCCAAGGGATTTGCATTGGCTAATAATATTCCGCTCATTGATGTAAACCATTTACACGCCCACGTATTGGCGCATTTTATTAAGGAACCAGACCAAGAAACGGCTCATCCTGAGTTTCCCTTTCTGTGCTTGTTGGTATCTGGAGGCAATAGTCAGATAGTGTTGGTTAAGGATTATATGCACATGCAGGTGGTGGGTCAAACTATCGACGATGCGGCAGGAGAAGCTTTTGATAAGTGTGCTAAAGTGATGGGCTTACCTTATCCCGGCGGACCCTTGGTTGATAAGCTGGCCAAAGAAGGAAATCCCAATGCTTTTGCCTTCGCCAAACCCAAGGTAAAAGATTACGACTATAGTTTTAGCGGTCTCAAAACGTCGTTCCTCTATTTTTTAAGGGATCGTTTAAAAGAAAATCCTGATTTTATTGAGGAAAACAAAAACGATTTGTGCGCTTCGTTACAAAGCACCATTGTAGATATTTTATTGGATAAATTAGAAAAGGCGGCCAATGATTTAAATATCAATCAGATAGCTTTGGCTGGTGGTGTCTCGGCCAATTCTGGTTTACGTGATGGTCTACAAATAATGGCTGTTCGTAAAAAATGGATAACCTTTATACCCAAGTTTGCGTACACCACCGATAACGCCGCAATGGTGGCTATAACAGGTTATTATAAATATTTAGCTAAGGATTTTGCTGGACAGGATGCCGCTCCTTATTCGAGAGTTGTATTTTAACCCTTGCATTCATCGAATGGTTTGGGTTAATCAGCATAAATGAATTGTTCCCAAGCTAAAAATAAAATTATATCAAAACAAATTAATGATTTGTACAAGGAACAAGGAATGAAAGGTATTTTTTTTACTTTTGTCGCTGAAAATTAAGTAACATGGATGTTTCATGGGTATATGTTAAGAGTGAGGGTTTTGTGGAAAAAGCCATTGGTGCCGAAAAGGTGCTGGTACCCTTAACGGATAATGTGGCCAACATGAACCAAGTATATAATTTGAATGAAGTTGGTTCGTTTATTTACGATACCATCGACGGAGAAAAAACCATTGCCCAAGTTCATAAAGCATTGATAAACCAATACGAAGTAAACCAAAAAGAAGCACTAAACGATATCACTTTTTTTATTAATGACATGGTTAATAGAGGAGTATTATTCGTCAGGCATTAGTTGAGAATAAGATTTTATTTGGATGAAAACTAAAATACAAAATAAGAAAATATATTCGAAGCCACTTTTGGAGGTGATTGCCGTGGATCATGAGATATCCTTGGTGATGGCAAGTGTTCCAGAACTCGACCCAATCTTTAGTGCTAAGCAAATTTCCCCCTCCAGTGGGCCTGCGCAGGTGTCTTCTACATCGGAGGATAGTGATCCTTTTGGAGGAAGTGCACCGCAATATTAATCACAAACTTAAAAGTGTACAACAATTTGAAATGAATGAAGAGGACTTTACGTTAAACATAGCTGCTGTTTATTTCCAATGCCGCAGCCTTAGTCCTCAGATACACTTGGATAAGTTTGGTTCGATCAGCCATTATCTTTCTCCCGATACTGTTATTACTCCCGATTATTTATTGGAATACCATGTAGTTGAAATCCTCGAACTATCTGCTTATAAGCGTGTGTTTGTTGCGGAGCCCGAAACGAATACTCTGCTCAATTATAAATGGAATATTTACAATGGCCCGGGCAAGGTAGTTGTAACAGTTGACTACTCCGATCATCCAACTATTCAATCCATTGCCGCTTTTATCGTGGATGATTCATCAAAAATAACCATTCATATTGTATTAAAATATGAACTAATCTATCCCATCGTTATTGATCCTTTGATACATCCTTTTGGGTCATTACTGCTGTTGTATTTGATGCAACGAAAAAAAGGATTACTAATTCATGCTTCGGCAGTAGCAATCGATGATAAAGCATTTTTGTTTACCGGAGTTTCCGGGATAGGTAAATCCACCATGGCTCGTTTGTGGGGCGAGTGTGGTGCTCAAATACTTAACGACGATCGTCTTGTGCTGCGACCTCTCGATGATAAAGTGATGGTTTACAACAACCCTATGCCCTACTATGCCCAACATCCCAGAGAAGCACCCCTCAAAGCCATTTTCCTCTTAAAACAATCGCCCAAAAATTATATTAAACAGCTGGGTGGCGTGCTTGCATTTTCCAGGGTACTCGGAAACTTTATTCAGCAGTTTTATCAGCAAAATATGGTTGCAAATCATCTAGAGCTGATGGAGGAGGTGCTCAAAAGAGTAAAAGTATATGAAGTAGGTTTTAAACCCGACCATGATATTGTGCATATGATTAAGAAAATGGATTTGGAGTGATGGGGTGGGGTTAACTGGTTGAGGATATTTTTTTTTGTTGCGTACGAGAATCTTTACGCTATTCTCCAAGTGTCGGCACCGACATCAGCAACGCAGCTTGGGACCCACTTGTTGAAGACGATGAAAGAACAGAAAACTGTTTGAGCGTAGCGACTTCTTTCTGTTCCATCGTCGAGAAATTAGTGGGTAAGCGAGTGGTGCAGTCGGCGGGCTTTTTTGTTTACTTTTTTTGGCTGTAGAAAAAAAGTAAAAGCCTTCCGGCTTTAGGAGAGTAGAGAGGGGTGATATAAGTAAAAAAGTTTCAAGTAATAGAACTGTAGCCACCTTGGTAGAACTCACCGTAGGGTCTTACAGTTGTAAGTATCCTAGTATCTTACCAGCGAGATTCTTGTTATCTTTGGCAGAATATTACTACCGATCTAAAGAATCTTGATACTCGTATACAAGTCCCTTTGGGGGATTTTAGGGTTTTTATCTATTCGGAGTAGATTTAACCTTTATCGAGCAGATTCCTTTAAAACAAATAATCTTATCTTAGTCCATTGATGCTCCCTTACAAACGAAATAAAACTTTATTTGGCGAAACCTTTATCGCACTGCTCCAAAAGGAGCATTGTGTGGATGTACCGGTTTATGGACTTAGCATGTTCCCTTTTTATTTGCCTGGTGATATAGTGAGGGTAGAAAAGGCACACCCGGACAACCTGAAAAAAGGGAATGTAATTGTATTTACCAATAACAACCAATTGGTGGCGCATCGCCTTTTAAAATACGATGCAGAAAACGGAACAGTACTCGCCAAAGGCGATGGCCTGATTGGAAAGGACAGGCTTTTAAGAGAGCAGAATGTTCATGCGGTTGTTATCCGTCATTACCGAAAGGGGAAAGAGAAGGTTTTTATCAATCGAAAAGCAATTAAACGCTTTATTGCTTCTGCATCTCCGTTCATGGGTAGGTTCACTTTTTACGCGGCCCGTGTGTGGAATAAATTTTTCTCGCCCTCTGGGTTCCACTCCAAGTGAAGCTCAGAGTTAGGAGGGGGAATTTGTAACTACCGCCTTTGATCTTACATTTTGTCCAATTAGTAAATATTACTCGCTGTAATTCAACTCTTTTATTTTTAATGAAGAACTGCGAAGCATCCAAGATAAATCAATTTTACCTTCAACGACGGCTCTTCCCCTTTTATTTGGAAAAAAGAGCCTGTCCCGCAGAATTGCGGGAGGAAGTACTGCAATGCAGATGCAGGGATGGGGATAGCGTGTTTGTCACAAACAGGGGATTAATAAGGTATGAAAGAGGTCTATCTGGACTTAATCAACCACTGTTCATAATACTTTTTAATATCATCTAAAATATTATCCGGATGTTCAAATACCATTACATTTTCATATCTTAGGATGGTAATATTGTAGCTGTCTAATTTTTGATCTCGTTTATTATCATACTCCTCGTTATACACATGATTTTCACCATCTAATTCAATACCCAATTGTATTTTAGGGCAATAAAGATCTAAAATAAAGTTATCTATTGAGTGTTGCCTTCTGAATTTGAGTTCGGCAATCTGTTTGTTTTTAAGATATTTCCAGAGTTCAATTTCTGCTGGTGTTGAATGGTTACGCAATTGTTTCCTGAATAACTTTAAGTGTCGGCTATTGGATTTCATGATGGAGGTTTTGAATCAAGTTAGAAAAAATATGGATAAAAATCCACCTGCTTGGACGTATATATATGGTTTATGGGATAGGTTTCTACTCACAGCGGATGGGGATCAACTAGTTTTATGAGCATTAGTTTTTGAAAGTGGTAAGGTCTACAACCGTCCCGTCTGTGAGAAGGGTTTTTTTTGGGGAATAATATTTCTTTGCTGTAAGATGGCGCTTGATTTTTCAAGTTGGGAACTGGATAATCCTTAAAAAGAACACAGGTTTATAAACGGAGACGGCTCTTCCCTCTCCCATTTTTTGAGGGGAGGGGGAAGTACCACTCCGCAGGTGTGGGGATGGGGGTTAATAAAGTATGTTTGTCAGTATGAGGATTTTAAGTAGCAAGGCTTACAACCACCCCGTCTGCTATTTCGTACCTCATAGCATCCACCCCGCCTTTTTTAAGGCGGGGAATCGTTGTGTGTGGTATTTTTCAGATTATAAAAATTCTCCGTTGTAAACCAAACACCCTCTTTCCCCGTCTTACTTAAAGCACTCAAAGAGTGCTTTCCAAGCTCTCCCCCATTTTGGGGGAACTGGTGGGGGCTTTACTATCTTTTTTTACTATCTTTTGCACCCAAATACTCACGGGGTGACTATTTACATTTTGCGCATAGTCACCCCGTGAGTGAGAAATATCAACCTAAAAAAATGGAAAAAAACACCCGCAACAACCTAATTCGCTCATTAAAAATTGTATGGCAAAGCTCGCGCATTTGGAGCCTTGTAAACGCTGCTGTAGTTCTATTAAAGGGGGTGATGCCTTTGTTGCTCATATTTATTGTGCAGATGTTGGTGGACGAGGTAAGCGATGTGTTAAAGGGAGATGGATATGCTAAAGGAGTTGAATCAGTTTACTATGTATTGCTTTTTGCGGGGGGCGTATTTGTTCTCAATGCCCTGCTCAACTCATTGACAGGTATCATCAGTGAGAAACATGCTTTTTATATCGACGATACTGTGCAGGATTCAATACATGCATGTACTTCAAAACTGGATTTTGCCAATTACGACGATTATAATTTTCAAAACATTTACTACCGTGCCATCAATGAGGCTACTTATCGACCCAAGAAAATATATTATGGCTTCGTTGGGCTTATCCAAAACAGCATAACCCTGGCGCTGATTGCCGGATTACTCGCAGGCTTAAACTGGATGTTAATGATTGCGCTGGTGTTGGTTTCCGTTCCTGTGGTTTACATTCGTTTAAGATACTCGCGTAAAATATTTAGTTTTAATCGTGAGCATACCGAAGACGAGCGTAGTGTGGGTTATTATAACCGCTTACTTACTGATAAAGCTTTCGCCAAAGAATTGCGGGCTTTTAATTTATCGGGTCTGTTTAAAAAACGATTTGAAGAACAAAAAAATAGTTTACGAAGCAAGCGTTTCCGAATGCTCAAACTAAAAACAGGGTACGAGTTGGCGGTTCAGTTGATTACGGCAGCGGCGCTTATTGTAGTTTTTGGTTTTATAGCTTCTACGGCTATCGAGGGCAACATTACACAGGGGCAGATGGTGATGTATTTTTTAGCGATGTACCGTGGTTATAGTTTTTTGCAGGATTTGCTAAGCAGAATTTCCGGCTTATACGAAGATGGACTTTTTTTAAAAAACTTTTTTGAGTTTATCGATTTTGATGTGATACGGTACGAAAAGAAAAACGTAGCTCTTTTCCCAGAAAAAATAAAAGAAGGGATACTTATTGATGAGGTTAGTTTTAAATATCCCAACAGTTCGCGTGCTGCCCTTAAAAATGTGAGTTTCAATATAAACCCCGGCGAAACTATTGCCTTGGTTGGAGCCAATGGAGCAGGGAAATCAACTCTAGTAAAATTGCTCTGCGGCTTGTATCGGCCCGATGAGGGTAGTATATGTTTTGATGGGGTTGATCTTTCCGAAATAAAAAAGGATTCCCTGGCCAAAAATGTGAGCGTGGTGTTTCAGGATTTTATGTTGTACAATGTTACAGCCCGCGAAAATATTTGGTTCGGAAATGTAATGCGTTCACAAAGCGATGAGGAGATAAGCCTAAGCGCCGCAAAATCAGGTGTTGATAAATTAATTGAAACCTTACCTAAAGAATACGACACCGTATTGGGTACCTTATTTAAAGATAGCGAAATGCTGAGTGTGGGCGAATGGCAGCGCATAGCTTTGTCGCGTTCCTTTTTTAACGATGCACAGTTGGTTATTTTGGACGAACCCACCAGCTCCTTGGATGCATTTACCGAATCCCAGCTAATTCAGAATTTTAAAGCCATCACCAAAGGTCGCACGGCTATTATTGTTAGCCACCGCATGTCCACCATCCATTTGGCCGACCGTATTGTAGTGCTCAACGAGCGTGGAGTGGCCGAGGTAGGTACACCCGCCGAATTGCTGGCAAAGCAAGGTGTATTTTACGATATGATGCAATCCATGCGCAAAAATGGGGTGGTATAAAAGCCCCCTCCTACCTTCGGTAGGCAGGCTTATCCCCCGAATGGGGGGAGCTAGGAAAGCACACTGCGTGTGCTTCGAGTGTTACCGACTTACTCACGGGGGTGAATATAAGCGTAATGCCGGTATTCACCCCGTGAGTTTTTACAGCAGAAGGCTTCACAATCACCCCGTCTGCTATTTCGTGCCTCAATAGCATCCACCTCCGTCAAAGGCCGGACAAGCTCGCCTTTTTTGCTCCTCCGCTAGAGCTGCGGTGGCACGCGGAAAGGCGGGGAATCGTCGCAACTCATAACCACAATACGATACAAATTTACTCCTTCGTAAACTAAAGCACACCATTATCCGGTTATGCCGGAATAGCTCAGAGCGCTATTCTCAATCTCTTCCGGCAGCTGCCGGAGAGCAGGTGGGGGCTTCTTTTTCATCCTGAAAAAATACAGCTTCATCTGCATTGTCAATCTGTTAACCCAAAAATGAAAATGAATCATCATCAAAACAAACACTTTCCCTATTTCTCCGTATAACAAATTGATAAGTAATTTTAATGTTTTATAAAAAAAAATCGGTCAGATAAAGCTTTTATTACTCATCTTGCTAACCATTTTTTTTAGATGTATTACGTTATAAGATTTGAAAGTATAAAACGAGATATGAAACGAGCCCCCGAAGGGTCGGGGCAGGCTATGAGAGTAGCTTCTCACAAAACCTGTCCCGCCTTAGCGGGAGGGAAATGATTGTAATGGCGAGTTCCCCCGAATCAAGTTCGGGGCAGGCTATATGGCAAAAAAAATCAATTATAAACACATGAAAGATACTTCACAAATATGGAATTATTTTATTGGTAAGATCCATATGGACAGTGAAAAACAAATTTACCATTATAGTACTACTTCTGTTGGAAGTAGGTAAAATTAGAGTTTATGAAAAAGAGATATGTTTTTTGGTTGTTATTCGTGCTGCTTAGTTTTAATTGTTTTGCAGCTAATTTGACTGTTCGTAATGGAGGAGTTCAGGTCTATAATAAAGATCAGAGTTTTGGTTCCATTATCATTGAAGATGGAGGTAAGGTTACCTTTAATGGAAATGTTACTGCTGCAAGTGTTACTATTAAATTGGGTGGCATTATGATAGTGAATGGTAATCTTGATGTAGTTACGAATGGCGGGGCGAAATTAGTTGTTGATGGGACACTAATTATTGCAGGGAATTTAAATATACAAAGTAATGGTAATAGTGCAGTTAATACTATTGAATCAGATGGAATTCTTGTAGTAGGTGGGAGTTATGATTTTAGTGGGAGTAAGGAAACTAGTTCAGGAGCGGTATATTTAAGTAATCCAGATGATGGCGCTGGCATTGGAGGTAGCGGTTTGATTGGAGGTATTGAAGACCTAATAGAAGCTGATATATTGCCTAATGATATTTTGGTTGATTTTATAGAGGAATCAGGATATGTAAGTAACCTTCCCATTCGAAAATGGAAAGGAACTGTAAATAGCAATTGGTTTAATGCGGATAACTGGTCTGGTGGAGTACCTACATCAACTACCGATATTACCATAAAGGCAGTTGTCTTGCCCAATGTTTACCCTGTAATAAATAATACGGCCATTGCTCAGGTTCGCAACTTGACCATTGAAGCAGATGCCACTTTGATTCTTAATCCCGGTACAAGGTTAACAGTGAGTGGAAATCTGGTAACCAACGGTAAGCTGATTGTTAAAAACACGGCGGAGGAGCCGGTTTCTATCATCACACAAGGAACGGTTACTGGTACCGAAAATGCAAATATTCAATGGACGCTCAAAGAAAGGTCGTGGTGGTACATCGGCCATTCAGTTACCGGAGTTACGGAAGGTGACTATGTGACTTCCTTTAGCGGAGAGGGTAATTTTGCCATCAACCAATATTCTGGTGGTAAATGGAACCGCATTGCGGGTGTGGGCGAGACTTACAGTGCTGGTGTTTATCCTTTTAATGTGCCATTGGAGGGTTATTCCATAACGCTTAAAAACAGTGGAGAGACGCTGAGTTATAACGGAGTGCTCAATAATGATGCTAGTTACACCAGTGATGACTTTAATGCTGGTTGGTGTTTGATTGCCAATCCATATCCATCCTACATTGATCTATCCAGCGAAGGCTTTAATATGGGTGATTTCAACAAAACAGTTTATATACGTAGAAACGACAATCAAGTATCCACTTACAATACCAAGTCAGATGTAGGTTTGAAAGGCGGATCTAAATATGTATCTCCCGGCCAGTGTGTGTGGCTCAGAACTTATTCCGATTTCGACAAAGTGACGATTTCTAACACAGTTCGCACACATGCACCTGCCGGTAATATGCTCAAGAGTGGATCCATGGAGCCCAATGATAGACTTAGGTTAATGCTGGAAAGTGAGTATGGCAGTGACGAGTTGGTGGTGATATTTAACCAAAATGGCTCTGAAACCTATACTGCTTACGACTCTGAAAAGCTGATGAATGGTGGCAATATGGCCAACCTCTACTCGCTGAAAGTAACCAAGGAGGTAGCTATTAATTCCCTGCCTGAATTAAGCAGTGGTACTGTTGTTCCTTTGGCTTATAAAGTAGCTGAAAAAGGTATATGCGAAATGACAATAAAAGCTAGTAATCTGAGTAATTTTATGCCTGAGGCTGTGGTTTATTTAGAGGATAAAGTGGCAGGAGTAACCGTAAACTTACGTGAAACACCGTCTTACACTTTTACACCTGCTAAGGTTAGTGCTACGGATAGATTTGAGCTTAGATTTGAACTTAATGTAGAGCCTAGTGAAGAACCGAGTGTAGAGCCTACTTCAGGGTCTGGTTCGGAGCCTATTGATGAGCCTGATGCAGAGTCTAATGTGGAATCTAATGTAGAATCTAGTTTAGAAGCGATAAGTACCGATGTTAAAGATGTTATAGTTGATGCTACTTCATATAAGGTGCTCATTTTTGGTGTTAAACAAAGTGCACAAGTAAAAGTAGATCAGCATCTTTTACAGGCTAAAAACAAAAAGATTACGGTTTATAACGTAAGCGGGCAGTTGATGGCAACACATGAGTTGATGAACACGGTAACCAAATTTGACTTGCCGCAGCGTAACGTCGCATTTATTATCAGAGTTAATCTCGATGGCATAGTACATAAGGCTGTAGTTATCGGAATGGATTAAAAAACCCAAAAGCCCCCTCCCTGCCTGCCGGCAGGCAGGAATCCCCCTGAATGGGGGAAGCTATGAAAGCACCCTGTAGGTGTTTCGTGAGTTTTTTCATTGTGTTAATATTCAAAGCAGTTGTACAATTTGTGACGGCTCTTCCCCTTCCTATTTTAGGGAGGGAGGGGGAAGTACCACACCGCAGGTGTGGGGATGGGGGTAAATACGTATTTACTTTCAGTTGTGAGTTCTTTTATTGGCAAGGCTTACAACCACACCGTCTGCTATTCGTACCTCATTGCATCCACCTCCCGAATACAAGTTCGGGACAGGCTCGCCTTTCCGCGTACCGCCGTAGCTTTAGCGGAGGAGCAAAAAAGGCGGGGAATCCGTTGTGAGATCGATGTACATCCAAGTTAGATTCATTTCGCTGTAAATATGACCTGTTATGCACGAAGTATTCATCGAGTTGTTCTCAAGCTCTACCCATTTTTGTGGGTGCCAGCCTTCCTTTGGGTAGGATGTGGGTCTCTATTAATCCAATAAAAAGATGGCTTCATCCCCCAAATTGATTCGTTAAAAGAAAGATCTAAAGATTGCTACAATAAGGCGAACTCTTTTCCACATTTCTCGTAGAAACGCGTAGATAAAGATTTTGAATGTTTTGTCAATAAAATCAATTTAAGGAAACGGGAAATACTATTTTTGCGAGCGATTTTTTTTGAATTGTAGTTTTAAGCTGGAAAATATAAAAATATGAAGAATGTATACGCGTTTTTAATGGTGGTTTTGCTCATGTTGAGCTCAGGGATTATTAACGCACAGAATGTAGGGGATTTCCAGTCAAGAGGATCAAGAAACTGGAATGCTTCAAATGCTTGGCAAAGGTTTAATGGTACATCATGGCAAAACAATCAAGGTTATCCTGGGGAAACTTCCGGAAGTGGCACGGTTACAATACTAGATGGACATAATATTACATTAATTGCTTCTCCGACCTATGCTATTGCGGAATTAGTGATAGCAACTGGAAATGCTGCTACAGCTTTAACTTTTAATGGTGGACAAACGCTTAATGTAACTGGTGATATTAGTGTTAGTAGTACTTCCAACAATGTTGCAAAAAGTATTGCTCTAAATGCGGGAACCTTGAGTTGTGCTAACTTTTACTTAACAAGTACAGGAGGGAATAGTGATAATAAGGATGCTTTTATAGTTTTAACATCTGGAGACCTAAATGTAAACGGAAACATAACTATGAATGCCGTCGCCGCACGAACCTATATCAGATTTAATGGGGGAGGAATAGTTGACGTTGGCGGTATAATTACAGGTGGTAATATAACAAGTACGGATGGAGGAGGGACAGGTGCACCCACAAGCGGTACAGTTAACTACGTTGGATCAGGAAATCGTACTTTAGGCAACTATACTTTTTATAACTTAGGGATTGATAAAGCAACACCATCAACTACTGTTACCAGTTCCTCACAAGCTTTTACAGTAAGTAATGACTTGACTGTTACACGTGGAAATTTAATACTTGAGGCTACAGATGACCATTACACAGTTGGGCGCGATCTTTCTGTTGAGGCCAATGGCATGTTGACACACAACGTTTCATGGGACGGATCTGGAAAGCTACTTAGTGTGGGTCGTAACCTGTCCATTGCAGGCACATACAATTATCCTGTACCCAGGGCCCATTTGCAAATGACAGGGGGAGGAACAAAAACCATAAATACAGGGTCCTCAGCATTAAGTATTTTAACATTACAAACAGGTAATTATTTGGCCAACGGAACTGTCACTGTCAATGATAATTTCTGGGCCATGTTTGGCACGACCGGTTCGTTTTCTACAAATGGACAGTCTGTTTCGGCTAAGGCCTCTTTGCTTATTAATGGAGGAACGGTTAATATCAACGGTGGTGCTCTGAATGTAACGGGTGGGGTATCTGTAGGCACTGGAGGCCTGAACGGGGCACTTACTATGAGCTCAGGCACACTGAATGTAGATAATATAGCAATTTCTCCGGCATGCACCTTTACTTGCACCGGTTCGCCACAGATAAATATAACAGGAGACTTGACCAATAACGGAACATTTACAGGTGCAGGCTCAAATATTACACTTGCAGGCAATGCCAATCAAAGTATTGCCGGCTTTACTACTACAGGTACTGTAAGTAATACTAAAACAGGTGGCACAGCTACTTTGCAGGGCAATGTTAACGGTAGTGGATTGTCAGTTGGTGGATCAGGAGGTGCACTTGATCTGGGTACTGGTTTAAGCCATACCTTCAGTGGGGCATTTAACCTGTCCAATGGAACAATTAATGGCGGCTCTTCCACTTTACGTTTGGGTGGAGCTGTAAATGTTACCGGTGGAGCTTTTACATCCGGTTCCGGTACGGTTGAATACTATGGAGGCGCACAAACAGTGCCTGGGACTAACTATCATAACCTTACCATTTCTGGCGGCAATACAAAAACGCTTAATGGCTCCGCCCGTGTAAATGGTAACCTTAATTTAAACAACGGTATTCTTGCCCTTGGTAGCAATGATCTCACGCTGTCGGCAGTTGCAACTGCGAGTGGAACATTCTCAGCTACCCGCATGATTGATGTTGGCAGCGGTAGTGTTATAAAAGAAGGTAATATCAATGACCATTTTAAACTATCCTTTCCCATAGGTATGGGTGCTAACTATACACCCGTTACCATTGCAAATTTTTCGGCCACAAGTATTTTACCTGGTTCAACATTGCGGGTTAGGAGCTTTGCTTCTGCCGCTTCTGGAGTAAATGGTGCTAAGCCGCTTAACCGCCATTGGCTTACATCAACAACTGGGATTAGTGGGTCGGTGCTTGCCGATATCAGTTTTGATTATATTCCTAGCGATATACCGGTTGGAGGTACAGCCGGCAAATATGAAATTTTATACAAGCCTACTGCGGGTGTATGGGGTATTCCCGGTGGTGCAAGCGCAGCAGGCATTAATCCGCTCCGCGCTTCCGCTGCTACCACACTTGATGCTACCTGGACTGGTGCAGAACCTGTGAAACAAATTTTTTATTCGTTTAAAACCGGAAGCTGGGACGATGCAAGCACTTGGACGCTTGACCCATCGGGTACCCAGTTACTAAATCCAAACAGTGTTACTCCAGCCACTTCGCCTACATCTCTTAACGATGAGGTTGTGATACTTTCGGGTAGAACTGTGACCATATCTGCAAATTCTAAATCCAATAAGAGCCTTAGTGTGATTGGGACTCTAAATGTTGGAACAACAAGCGGACATTCTTTTACTACAATATCTGGAACGGGTCGCATACGACTGGCTGCGGATAATTTTCCTGCTGGCGATGCTACTCATTTTGTTACTGCCGGGCAGGGCGAAGGTGTCGTGGAGTATTACGGTAGCAGCCGTAGCTTAAATATTGCCCGCAGCTATTACAATGTAGATGTAAATATGACGGCTGCAAATACGCTCACCTTAATGCGGGATTATACTATTGGCGGCAACCTTACCATAACCAACGGTACTTTCAGCATAAACAATAATGCAGCCACTACTCCGCTCAGTATTACCGTAAAAGGTGATGTTCTGGTTACTGCTCAGGGCAAAATTGCCACTGGTATTGCCAATGCTCGCCACCAGCTAAATCTTTACGGTAACTTTACCAACAACGGCGAAGCTCGTTTTACCAATCGCACAGCTCCTAACTATACAAATGAGGCCAATGATGGGATTGTTGATGTTAACTTTTTGAACGGTAGTAAGGATCAAAGTATTTTATGCCGTGGAATCACCAATTTTTATAGGATAGAGATTGACAAGGGGATAGATCAGACCTATACGCTTAATTTAGATGCCACCAATGTGGATAATTTTAAATTGTTTGGGTATGCAGGTGAAGATCATGGTTCGGAATCCCAATTAGCAGAAAATAATAATGCATTTGGTTTGGTGCGGGGTACGGTAAGGATAGGAAATAGCATTGAAATACCTATGCTATCAAGTACCGCCTCCACTGGCAATTATAACATATCAGAAAATGCACAGCTGTGGATTGATGGCGGAAAAGTTATTAAAATAAGCGGTACAGCCATTGTTGTTTACGGTAAGATTAAGGTAAGTAACGGTACGCTTGATGCCTTGATAAGCAGTGGGTTAACTTTTCGCGGGAACGGAATCATCAATATTGAGGGTGGCACGGTTAACGCAAACCAAATTAGAACTTCGGTTATAGGAACATCAAATTACGGGGGTTATATCCAGACAGGTGGAACGGTGAACGTGATAGGCGGCAGCACAAGTACGGATCATTATGTATTTTCGCTCCCTGCAAGCACGAGTGTATTTAATATGAGTGGGGGAACCCTTAAAGTGAATACTTCAAACGGCAAAGGTGGAATTTTTATTAACTCGGCCGCCGAAAATATTAAGGTAACAGGAGGTACTGTAATTGCAGAAACAAGTAATGATACGCAGGATTTCTTGATCACATCAACAGCTCCGTTCTGGAATCTGTTGCTTAAAAATAGCACTACTGTTGCGCGTAAGTTCACACTTGGGCCAGCGGTGAATGTTGGTACTAATGTAAATGTTGATGCTCAGCCCTTAAGGGTGCTCAACGATTTCAGAATTTGGGGAAAAGAAACAGGTGGTGGTTCATACCCTGTCATTACGTTTGAGCCTGGCATAACCGATGTATATATTGGAGGTTCTTTTTTCATCGAAAATGGGGCGCAATATACTCCCATAAGCGGAGGCACGGCACCTTATGATGCCATTGGTAACCAGCCCACCACGCGAAATACCACTTATTTTATTAAAACTGCTGCTACTGGAGCGGTAGAGGAATTGTACAGAGGGGATGCTGCAAATCCTCTGGAACTTGGTAACCTTGTGATTGATCGTACAGCCGGACATGAGGTGAAGATGACTTCATCAGCCACACGTACCAACGAATCGATAGTGCTGGATATAAACGGTAACGCTTCGGTGCTATCGGGAACACTAAACCAAAATCTCTTTACCATACGCACATGGGGTGCCATAACCAATAACGGCCGCATGGGTACTTGGTATCCAGGGGTTACACCCAGCCGTGCGCAAATACAGCTCGTGGAAAACCCAGCACTTACGCTTTCTACCAGCTCCAATGCCGTATTCGGTAACGTGCAGGTTAATGTTACCCCACCATCGGTATTAACGTTTACAAGTGATGTGTACATAGAGCGCATGGAGTATGTGAAAGGCCTTATTTACCTGAAAGGATATAATTTGAAGGTGGATAACCTGTGGCAGCTCGATCCGGCCATATTTGAGAACAGTGCTACCAATAGCTATTTGAAAGTTTTAAACACCGGACACTCCGGCAGTTCCATGATTTATACCGACGGTAAGGCCAGTGATGGTGGACTTACCTTGAGGGTTGCTGCGAACTCGCAGCCCGATGAAAATCAGCCTAACAGGCTGAACAATACCGGCCCCACCACCTATCCTCTTGGTTTCACAACAGACGGTGGTACAACTCGTTATTTTAGGCCTGCCCAGATAATGGTGCAAGATTACAGCACCCCGGGATACGTTAGCATCCGCCCGGTGTTGGGTGCATTGCCAACCACTAATCAGAGTGGAACTTCTTCGGTTTTACAGCACTATTGGCGGGTTTCACATTCCGGTTTTAGTGCGTTGCCCAAGGTTTCTTTTCGTTTTTACTACCGCAACCGAACTGGAGTGGCTAATGTTGACCTTAGCTCGGGTACGGATGCAAACTATGTGCCTGGCAAGGTGTTGGACGAAAGTCCCTATACCCGTCAATTCGAGCCATTGGCTCATAACGATATTGTAAGAGCTTTTGGTGAAGGGAATAATTCTCGTTTTATGACCGTAAACGGAATAGGAACTACAGGGCAGTTCTCTCATGCAGCAGGAGGTGTAACTCTTGAAAATGCCAACTACACTGCTGGTGAGGTCAGCCGCTTTTCAGGCAGCGTACTTATTTACTACTCCCGTGACTATAATCAGCAAGCTCAGTGGAATGATAATAGGGCATGGACCAGAAGCGATGTGCTTGATACGAGGTATGGACCACACGATAGCCGCCAGCCGGCCGCAAGTTCAGTTCCAGGAGCAGGTGATGTGGCCGTAATTGGCTGGATTCCATGGACAGACGAGGGTAGATCCACTTTGAAAGGGCAACCTCACGGTATGTGGATAACTGATACCAGGCAGGTTGCCGAGGTGGTTTTTACAAAAATGACCGATGCCGGTGGTAATCCTGTTTCTAGGGTTTACCGATCTAACTTCCAGTTTAGACCTACGCTGACGATAGATGGTGGTAATGGTAAACTTTTCGCAAAACTCGTAAAGGGAGAAGGTTTATTCTGGAACCGGAGTTCCGACCCAGACTTTACTATTATGGATATCGGCGATTTTGCACGCCAAGACTCTTCGTATGTATTGTATGAAAACTTTAATAACAACAGGGTCATATATAATACACCTGCGTTGTTACCAAACCTACTAATATCGAACGATGGCTGGGGAGCCAATAATCATAATTTCACATTTGCCAAGGATATTGTTACAACTGGTAACGTGGAACTGATAGGAAACGTTAATTTATTGCTCCCTACAGGTGCAAAAGGCGACATTACTGTTGGACGTGATTTGGTTATGTTTGTTAACCAGAACTCAGGCAGTGGAGCTGAAATTGGCTATGGGAATTCGGGAACTGCACGAAAAATTGTTGTGGAAGGAGATGTGATCATGGCCAATGCCAACAGTGTAATAAATGTAAGGGGCCCAAATACAACAGGAGGATTAGTTGATCATGAATTACACGTTCACGGCAATATTATTCAGGGCACGGCTGCTCAAGCATCAACGGGGCTCAGGCTCTGGACTGCGGCAGATCAGGATAGGATAACCTTATACCTTGGGGGTAACAGTAATATGACATATAATAGGGTAAACGGTACTATTCCCGCTCTGTACCGTGTGGTTGTACATAAAGGAACCAGCCAGGCTACAACAGCCAGGTTCAATACAGACTTTACTTTAAATGGAAGTACTTCAGGTGTGGGTATTCCCAAAGCACTTGAATTACAAAATGGTACATTTATATATAGTAATACAAATGCTTCCAGAGTACTAGATCTTACTACAGGGAACGATAATTTTAACATCCCATCCACTGCCGGGCTTGAAATTCAGCAGGGAACAGTTAGAGCAAACGGTACTTCAGGAATTAGTCTGGATGGATTGCTTACAATTAGTGGTGGAACACTCGATATGAGCGGTGGCGATAACCCCATTGAGTATTCGGCCTCGGGCAATGCAACTATATCGGTAACAAACGGAACGCTGTCTGTGGGAGGACAGATTCGCCGAAGTGCTACTTCCGATGTGGGCATACTTAAGTACCAACAGACCGGCGGTACCGTGATTGCGGGCAACAATGCGGCTACGGTAAACAACCGCGGGGTTTTTGAGGTGCTTAATCAGGGCAGTTCGTTTAACATGACTGGCGGAGATCTTTACATTGCACGCAGTCAGACAAGCCCAACGATATCGGCTTTTTATTTTAATCCGGATGTTTACAGTATAGATGCTTTGGCCAATATACATATAGGTCATTCATCAACACCCGCATCACAAACAATAGGAATATATGCAGGTAAGCCTATGCCAGGTTTACGGATAAACAACACCAGCACCCGCAATCCTATTGCAAAGCTTGAAGTTGTTCCAGCTGTTATTAACAGTCTGTTACGGATTGACGCAGGTGTCGTATTGGATGCCAACGGTCTTAATCTTACACTTAACGGTAATATGGATGCTTTTGGTACATTTACGCCCAATGGCAATACTACTTACTTTAGCGGAAGTGCAGATCAAACTATCAACGGTGGCGGAACTGCTGTTAATTTTCATAATATCGATAAAACAGCATCGAATAACCTTTTACTGAGTACTGGAAATACGCAATTGATTGTATCGAACAATCTTTCATTACATGCCGGAATATTTACTGATAATGGCAACACAATAAGCTTAAAGGGTAATCTGCTTAACAATGCCATACATGTAAATAGCGGCAGTGGCGACGGTATATCGCTTAACGGAAACATACCGCAGATTCTCGAAGGAATTGGTACTTTCGGAAAGCTGACTATAAACAACCCCAATGGTGTGAATATGCCGGTGGGTAGCCAATTCACAATTACCAAGTCGTTGAAAATGCAGGCGGGTATACTAAACATCGAAAGCAACCTGCTTATTATTGGTCAGGATGGTGTTATAGAACAGGCATCGCCATTTTCGGCGGCCAATATGATTGAGACCAATCTTTCATTTACGGATAATGGAGTTCGTAAAGTATTCCGCCCTGGAACCAGCCAGTTTACGTTTCCTGTGGGTTCGAATAATAAATATACGCCTGTAATATTTGATGTTACTGCAAATAGCAATAATGGAGGTAGTATTACCGTAAAGCTTGCAAACGAAAAGCACACCAGTATAATAGAGGATGTAGAGGCAGGTGTTCAGATTGTGGACAAAGATAATGCGCTGCAATATTATTGGACATTAACGGCTCAAGGAATGGTAGGCTTTTCCGCTGATGCCAAGATGGGGTATGTTGATACGGATGCGAAAATTACTGCTCCTTATACGATTGCAGATTACCATACGGCGAGTTTGCTGGCCGATGGCGAAGGGAAATGGTTGAAGTTTCCCAAGGCTGATTTTGACCAAGCAATTCAACAGCTTAAATTTAAGTTTACTAATGCCAGTGATGCAAAAATTAGCGGTGACTACACAGCCGGTGCTGGCGATGTTAGCCTAGACGGAGCTATACCCAACGAGGTGTCTAAGTACGAAACTGTTAAAGGTGGTGATTGGATTGATGGTTCCGTTTGGAATCCGAATTTGAGTGGTGGGCCTTATGGTGCTATTGCTAAAATAAATAGTGGACATACCGTGGTTTTACCTGCCAATCCTGTTTCAGAATATATGACCGAAGTGTATGGAACGATTGTATTAAATTCAACGTTCGGGCACAGGTTAGGAATTGTTAACGGTACAGGAACCATCTCTCTGGAAACAGGTCAAATTCCGGCAGCTGTTTATGATAGCTTCTTTTCGTCAGCAGGTGGAACTCTTGAGTTTGGAGGTGCTTCTGGTTATGAGTTGCTTGGAAATGTATCAATGGTGAACCATTTGAAACTGTCCGGAACAGGTGAACGAAGGCTTCCTAATAATGACCTAACGCTCAACGGTAACCTCACCATCGATGGTGGGTTGGGTCTTGATGTTATAAATTATTATAGCCAAAGGCTTGGTGTAAAGGGCAATTTGTCTCGTACAACAGGATCTTTTGAAGCGGGTAGCGGTGCAAATGCCACCCTTGCTTTTATCGGCACACTCACCCAGACGATTTCGGGCTCATTCTCTAACGCTAATGCGCTGAATAACTTTGAAATTAATAATGCAAACAGTGTAACTGTTACAAATGATGTAGAGATCGACAGGGAGCTTAAACTTATCAATGGACGAATCAATGTTGCCTCCGGAAGTCTATTCCGAATTAATTATGGGGCAAGTGTATCACCAGTAGCAGGATCCTCCTCATCTTTTGTTAATGGAACGCTTACTAAAGAGCTGATGACAGGTAATAGTTTTACCTTTCCCGTTGGTGATCTTACTAATTTTGGCCCCGTAACCGTGCAAAATGTTACTGGTCCTGCGGGTGTAAACGACTGGAAAGTATCCTACTATTATGACAATGCCACCCTTGACGGATACGATACAGAAAGCTTTGGAAGCTCCATATCAACTGTAAGCCATTCGGAATACTGGAAAATGGAAGCGCCTACTGGCGGAGCATCAAAAATTAGCATCACATTAAATGGTTCAAGTGACGTGGCAAGTTCGGCGGTAAATTTATCTAATATAAAGGTTGTAGGATGGAATGCCACTTCTAAGAAATGGGAGATTGTGGGTGCAGGTGCAACGGTAAGCGGAACGGCAACATCAGGAAAGGTAACAACTACTGCTTCGGTAAACTACGGTAGCTACACTTATTTTACACTGGCATCGATAACACCGGTTGTAACCGGTACGGCCACCATGACAAGTGCACCAGTTGTAAATATTTGCGCTGGATCATCAACCACCATAAAGGTCACTTTTTCAGGTTTAGCACCTTATGTACTTACCTACAATGCGGGGGCTACTTCCATAACTCCGCCTCCCATAAGTGCTACGTCTTATGAAATAACAGTAAGTCCTTCCACTACTACTGTATATACTTTGACAAGCATTACGGCCAATGGTGTTGCAGGAATAATTACTGGTAACAAGTCAACTACAGTAAATGTGAGTCCGATACCTGTTGTTTTACTTTCAAGGTCAGGTTCAGGTAATATTTGCGAAGGCACCGGCATTACATTCACAGCCACTCCCGGATTAGCGAATTATATTTTTAGGGTAGATGGCACCATGGTTCAAAACAGTGCAATCAATACCTATACCACCACATCGTTTTCATCAGGAATAAAATCGGTGGATGTTACTGGTACTAACAGTTCTGGTTGTTCGGCCACTAGCAGTGCGATAACAGTTGATGTGAATCCGCTGCCTGCGGTGGCAGGAGCCATCAGTGGTCCGGCATCTGTTTGTAGATCATCAAACGTTATATATTCTGTACCTGCCATTGCTGATGCAACAGGTTATACCTGGTCTGCGACCAACGGAGCCACAATTTCAGGCTCTGGTGCTACACGAACCATAACTTTTCCGACTGCGGGTACCAGTATCATAACTGTGCGTGGTACCAACGGCTGTGGTAACGGTGCGCCGTCCACTTTCAATGTAGCCGTAAATACTGCTTCAACCCCAGGTGCGGCAGGTACCATTGCAGGTGCTTCTCAAGTATGTAGGGGCGGTATTGGTTATGCTTTTACGGTTGGTGGTGTATCCAATGCCACTAGCTATATTTGGAGCTATTCAGGTACAGGTGCAACCATCAACGGAACAGGTAATAGCGTAACAATCGATTTTGCTGCAGGAGCCACGGCCGGTAATTTAACCGTGCGTGGAACAAACGGATGCTCCGATGGAGGAATTTCACCAGTTTTTGCCATTACAACAAGCGCACCTCCCACAGCTACCCTAGCACCAGCAAGCCCAACGGTTTGTAGCGGATCATCACTTATAATTACGGCTACACCAGCAGGAGGTACTCCAACTTACACACATGCCTGGACAGGTGCCGGTGCCGGATCGTTGTCGTCAACTTCTATTAATAACCCGTCGTTTGCAAATGGGGATGGAGGAAATTATGACCTAATCTATACCGTTACCGATTCAAAGGGATGCCGAGGATCGGCCGTTACAACAGTTATCGTATCTCCAGCTCCTGTGGCCAATGCAGGTCCGGATGCTTTAGATCTTTGTACAGGTACATCTCCTGTTGCGATGACAGGGGCAACTGTCAGTGGAAGTTATACTGGAACGCCAACTTGGTCGGGTACTGGTGGCGATTGGACACAAAATCCTGATCCTGCACTTGCTACATTTACCCCATCAACGTCATCGGGATCAACAATAGCTACGCTAACACTGATAGGAGCCAATGGTTGTGCCAATGTAACTGATACTAGGGAAATGTCTTGGAGTAAGGCGCCAGATCAACCCGCCGCATTTGTGGTAAGCAGTTCGTCTGTCTGCCAGGGAGAGGATGTTATTTATACTGTGCCAAATGATTTGATTGCAACTTCTTATAATTGGAATTACACTGGAGTGGGTGCAACAATCAATGGAAATGGAAATTCAGTTACGCTCAACTTTAGTTCGAGTGCTACAAGTGGAACATTGCGTGTTACTGCCACAAACAGTTGTAACACAAGTGCTGCGCGAACTCTGGATATTATAGTAAAGTCTTCACCTGCTGTTACTTTAATAAGCGATGCTGATAATGGACTCTTCTGTGTTGGTACCTCTGTTGCTATGGAAGCAGCGGAAGGTTTATCCGATTATATATTCAGAGTTAATAATGTGGATGTGGCACAAAGTGCTAGTAATATATTTGTATCATCATCTTTTAATAATGGAGATATTGTAGTCGTACGCGCTAATTATGACGGCGGATGTTATGGTGTTTCAAATCAAATTACCTTGAATACACATTCGTTTAGCGATACGTGGACGGGGCTTGAAAATAGTGAATGGACTAATCCGGCTAACTGGTGCGACGGCGTTGTACCTAGCCCATCTGCAGATATAACTGTAAATAGAGTTGTTGCACCCCAAGCAAATCCAGTTATCACAACTTATGCGCAATTTAATAACCTGACCATTGCTCCTAACGCTTCTTTAACACTCAACCCCGGAGCCAAATTAACGATAAACGGTAATTTGGTAACCAATGATAAACTGATTGTTAAAAATACGGTAGCGCAGCCGGCTTCTATCATTACGCATGGAACGGTAACTGGAAATACAAATGTCCAATGGCCGTTGACGCAACGAGCTTGGTGGTACATTGGTCATTCAGTTACTGGGGTTGCTGAAGCGGATTATGATGGCTCTTTTGGTGCTGAGGATTATGCCCTTAATCAATATGATGGTAAATGGAACAGGATAGCTGGAACGGGTGATATGAACCCTGGAAATATTTATTCATTTAACAAACCCTTAGAAGGTTATTCACTAACAATAAAGGAAACCGGAAAAATGCTAAGTTACAATGGCGTGCTAAATGCGGATGTTGATTACCAACGTCAAGACTATTATCCAGGATGGCATCTAATTGCCAATCCATATCCATCCTATATAGATGTATCGCAACCAGGCTTCGATATGGGTGATTTTAGGAAAACAGTTTATATACGCAAAAGCGATAATCAAGTCTCTACCTACAGTATGCTTACTGGCGTGGGATTGTTACAGGGATCCAAATATATATCGCCCGGGCAGTGTATATGGCTTAGAACTTATACGGATAATGATAAAGTTGTAATCCCCAGTTCTATACGTACACATAATCCCGATGCGTATGGTCTTATGCTCAAAAGTGGATCTTATGAGCCCAGCGATAGGCTCCGACTTTCGCTTGAAAGTGAGTATGGTATAGACGAATCAGTGGTAATATTTAACCAATATGGTTCGGAAATCTTTACGGTCTACGACTCTGAAAAGTTGATGAACGGTGGCAATATTGCTAACCTTTATTCTCTAAAAAGTGGCAAAGAGATAGCTATTAACTCGCTGCCTGAGTTAGCCAACGGCACCGTTATTCCTTTGGCCTATCAGGTAGCCGCCAAGGGCATAAGTCCGATGACCATCAAGGTTACCAATATGGATGAATTTATGCCTGAAGTAATGGTATATTTAGTGGACAATGTGGCTGGAACAACAATTGATTTGCGCGAAACACCATTTTATACCTTTACGCCAACGGTTGCCACTGCTAACGATAGGTTTGAGTTAAGGTTCGAAACCAGCATAAGTACCGCTGTGGATGAAGACATAAAAGAAAGTGTCACAAAAAATCAGGTGCTCATTTATGGCGTAAAACAAAGAGCACATATTAAAGTGGGTCAGGAACTGTTAAATGGTACCGACAAGTCAATTAAGGTTTATAATGTAGCCGGACAGTTGATGGCAACACACGAATTGAACAATGAGATAACAGAATTTGACCTGCCACAGCGCGATGCTGCGTTTATCATCCGAGTAAATATTGATGGCGTAACTCATAAAGCTGTAGTTATAGGGATGGATTAAAAGCCCCCCTCTCGTCCCCCCGAATGGGGGGGAAGCTAAGGAGGCACACGCAGTGTGCTTCGGGTGTTACTTACTTACTCACGGGGTGAATATGAGCGTCATGCAAATATTCACCCCGTGAGTTTTTACAGCGGCAAGGCCTACAACCAACCGGTCTGCTATTTCGTACCTCATATCATCCACCTCCCGAATACAAGTTCGGGACAGGCTCGCCTTTCCGCGTACCGCTGAAGCTTTAGCGTAGGAGCAAAAAAGGCGGGGAATCGTTGTGAGTGGTATTTTTTTGGTTATTAAAATTTCTCCGCTGAAAATTAGAAGCTGTCTTTTATACGTTCTGCCCGAATAGCTCGAAGAGTTATTCCAAACTCTCCCCCCCATTTTGGGGGAGTCGGTGGGGGCTCCCTCTCTCATCAGTTAATTTCTTCCATTCGTCATTAAAATGAGGCTGTTTTTAAACTAATAGTAACTTTTTATCTGGTAATCGTATAAAAAAGTAAATTTGTAGCCATTTTGGGTTTTTGTATCATCTTAAAACCCAAAATTCTTAACAGAAAATATAAAATCTATTCATATGAAACGAGACATGAGATTTTTTCTCGCAAAGGGAATGATTGTAATGGCGAGTTCCATGTGGCATATAAAATCAAAAACTAAACACATGAAATATCTTTTACTATCAATTCTCGCACTGATAAGTTTTATCATAAACGCCCAAACCGGACCGGGTGGAATTGGTAATGCTGATGGAAGTGACGGACAGCCGGAACTGTTTCTCTGGTTGCTACCCGATTCATTGGTACTTACCGATGCAGATGATGTTTTAACATGGAACGACTTTTCTGGGAAGAACCAGGATTTGACCGCAGTTTCAGCCACATCACCTGTTTTTAAAAATGCGGCCTTAAATGGGCATAACTATCTGGAATTTTCAAAAAGCAATAACAGGATTGTGAAAAATCCGTTTGATATGCCCACTGAAGCCGTTGCTGTTTTTATGGTGCTAAAAACAAGTACAAATGCCCAAGCAGGTGTGCTGTCTTACAATGGTTTAGGTGCTGAAAATAATTATCTTTTTTTGGAACCCGGTGCTTTCAAGACTTATATTGACGGAAGTGCGAATAACTCCGGGCAAGCAATTAATAATGATTCCTGGAATGTTTTTTCACATCAATGGCGAAATTCTGATGGTCGTTTGTTGATGCACCTGAATGGATCTGAAGTGTATTCCACAACTCACCGCTCCGGAGTATCTCTTTTTGAGAATGGTTCACTGGCAATAGGCGGAGAGCAGGATGGTGTTGATGCCGGTTATACTGCCGATCAGGCTTTCGAAGGAGATATTGCTGAAATAATTATGTTCGGATCTTCCATGAAGCAAGCGCAGAGGACGGTTGTGGAGAATTACCTTGCCCAAAAATATGGACTTGATGCTAATCTATCCTTCGACTATTACTTGCCTGAAGATGGCTCGTACGTAAAAGGCCTCACAGGCATGGGAAAAGAGAGCGACGGAACTACTATACTGGAATCGGACGGTTTGGTGGTTTCACAAAATGGTGATTTTAATAATGGCGATTATGTATTTGCCGCGCATGATGGTACGGTCAATGCTGTCAATTCTTCACCCGGCGTTTTGTATGCAGAGGTTGAAGCAGCCTGGCTGCGTGATTGGTATGTTGATAAAACCGGAGCGGTAAATGTTAAACTGGCTTTTGATTTAGGTGAAGGAATTAATGGTGATTACCCGGCCAATATTGATGATTATCGTCTTTTGTATAAATTAAATCAGGGGGACGATTATGACACCATTTCAGTTGCAGGACGAGGTGTGCAAAATGGAGATCAGATTTATTTTGCCGTAAATGATGGTGATTTTAACGATGGATATTATACATTGGGAACAGTAGATCAGACCAATTCTCCATTGGAAGGTGTGGCTGGTCGCACATGGTACACTTTAATCACTGGCAATTGGAATGACTGGGAGGTATGGACGCTTGATCCATCCGGAGCTTTACCAAATAATCCTGAAAAACTTACACCTACCACTTCACCTACAGCAAATGCGGATAAAGTGGTAGTGCTTACCGGAAAAACAGTGACCGTTGCAGCCAATAACAAAATTCACAGTAGTCTTAAGGTTGATGGTCGTCTTGATTTGCAGGGCACTTCAGGCCATAGTTTTGGTAAAATTAGTGGCCGTGGACGCATTCTTTTAAGTGGAGATAATTTTCCCTTAGGTGATGCTACTGACTTTATAACTAAAGGACAAGGTGAGGGGACTGTAGAGTATTACGGATCAGGATTTGAACTTAACACTTCTCGAGAATACTATAATCTGGTGGTTGATATGGATAATTCTTCTTCTCGACTAACATTATTAAACGACTATGTTATAAATGGAGAGTTGAGGATCAAAA
>JAGXIP010000053.1 GCA_024635585.1 Saccharicrinis sp.
ATCATATACTAAATCGGATTGGGTGATGTGGAGCGCTTGTTTGGCTAGTTCATCCGAAGACTTTAAAGCTATAATATCGCCAATCTATAAATATGCCGATGAAACACCATCGCGTGTGCCAATTAGCGATTGGCATGAAACAACGGATGCGAGAGCCATGAATTTTAAAGCCCGTTCAGTTGTTGGTGGGTACTTTATGAAAATGTTGGATATGAAGCTGAACCCCGAGTAAAATAAGTGAATAACTAGTCGTAAATAACTGTTACAGATTATTGAACTAAAATAATAGCATTTTTGTAGAGGCTGTCTAAAAAGTTTAGGCAGCCTCTATTCTTTTTTATAAGTTCTTATTCTGATGTTCTGTTGTTTGTGAATTCGATTAGGTGATAGCATATGATAAGAAAAGTGAGGTCTTTTCTTATTATATGTCACTAGATTGTAGTAACCAAAGGTTTAAGTATTCCTTTGTTGTGAGCATATTTTTCAAGTTCAAATTCCTTTTTAATAATCACATTAACTCTTTCTGTAATAGCATTGGCAAATGGCTTACCTCTCCCTACATTCATCCCCCTTAATGAAGGATATAATAAAATTTGAGTGTTCCTAACCTAACATTTGTTTACGCACTCCTTTTACTAAGGTAATTAAGGCCTTGGTTCTATGTTGATTGATTTTGATTACTTATTGCTTACCTCTTACTCCGAGTAATCTACAGGTATAACTACTGTTTCTTTTCGTTCTGTTTTGAATTGCTCGAAGCCCTGGTGAAGAGTTTTTTCGTGTCGAAATATTAAACTCTTTTTCGGCCATATCTATCATCATATCAAAGAAGATGGCTTTCCTGTAGGAACGGTCTGCTTGATGTTCCAGAAAAGCTTTTTGCTTCTCCAGCTCTAGTGTTTTTTGACTTCGGCATATTTGATGGTGTGTGATTTGCCTAATCAAAGTTGCCATATTTTCTCGCTGCCACTTTTATTCCTAGTTTTCCGCTTTTAACTTCCTTAGCAACCTTTAGTATAAAAGTCATCGGGTAATCTCTCTGAGTGCGCTATATAGCTGCTTTTAATCTATACTTCCATAACAGAACTTTTTGTGTAACCCTATTTCAGGACTAGCGATCCTACTTTACTTCTGCCAGGCAACGAAATATTTATGAATTATACAACAAATATAATTGTCACGAATTCGTATAAAGATGTCACATATTGTTTAGATGCAGGTGAATACCGCACTAATAGTAAATTGGTTTGCAATTGTTGTTTATTGACCAGTATGTGGCGTGCTCTTATAGAGTCATCGAACTATGTTTGTTAAAATAATCAAAAAAAAAATGCACAAATTGCTTTAAATCTTATTGAGTGCGTAACCCTTTTTGGGTACATAATTTCTTTTTGTTAAACTTTAATTAACTAATCATGAAAAAATTATTTTTTCTATTGTTTGCATTGCTGCCGATAGGTTTGTTGGCACAATCGGGTGCAATCAAAGGTAGAGTAACTGATACATCCGGGGATCCCATTCCTGGAGTTTCGGTAATTGTTGATAAATCAAGTGGTATAGGTACCATAACGAACATGGATGGTAACTATAATTTGAATTCGGTGTCAATGGATGGCACAATTGTCTTTTCCTTTGTTGGGATGAAAGATGTAACCGTTCCGATAGAAAGAAGAACGGTTATTAATGTGACCATGAAAGAAGCATCTATTGGTTTAGATGAAGTGGTTGCAATTGGTTATGGAACAATAAGGAAAGGAGCCATAACCGGTGCTATTTCAACTGTTGGTGCTGATGATCTGGACGGCATACCGTCTGCTACCATCAGTTCGTCATTGGCTGGCAAATTGGCTGGTGTATCCTTTCGTATGCCCGATGGACGACCAGGAGCTGGGGCAAATATCCAGATACGTAACATGGGTAATCCATTATACGTGATCGATGGCATCCAAAAAGGATCAGGTGATTTTAATAACCTGGCGCCAAATGATATAGAAAGTATTTCAATACTAAAAGATGCTTCTGCAGCCATTTATGGAAGTAGGGGCTCAAATGGGGTAGTACTGGTTACTACAAAAACCGGCAAGCAGAATAGCGATAATACCATCAAAGTCAATGCTTCGTACGGCTGGCAAAACTGGTCCCGGTTCCCCGAAACCGTTGGTGCTTACGAATGGATGGATGGCAGAGCCGATGCCGACATGAATCAGTTCAACAGTACTGATATTTCGGCGGATGATTTGGCCAAATGGAAACAAGGTACCGAAAATGGCTACAAAAGCTTTAATTGGTATAATTATATTATACAGCCAAATGCGCCACAAACGGCCATTAATGCCAGTACTAGTGGTGGCTCCGATAAAATAACGTATTATATGTCCTACTCGCAAGTAGACCAAAGTTCGGTGCTGGGACGCGAGTTTACTTTTGCCCGCAGAAACATCCAATCCAATGTTGAAGCACAAGTAGCCAAGCGTATTAAGTTAACGGCGAATATAAGCGGCAGGATAGAGCAGAAAGAAAATCCTGGAGTTCCAGGAGGGGATGATTATTGGGCGCCTCGTTTTGCTTTATTTAGAAATACACCCATGGATAGGCCATTTGCTAACGATAATCCACAATATCTCAATAATATAGGGCATAACGAAACCAACTGGGCTTTGCTTAATATAGATGATTCTGGTTATTGGCGAGAAGAATGGCAAGTTTTTGATATGGCCTTTACGGGCGAGTACGATACCCCTATCAAAGGATTAAAGGCAAAAGGACTGTATTCCTATCATTTAGCCGACAAGTTAATGAACGGTCACGAATACACGTATAAAGCCTATTCGTATGATGAAGAGGATGATTCTTACTATGTTTCGTTCGATAATAAAAATCCTTGGCGCGAGAGAGGTACACGCAGAGAGACCGAAACTGTTGTGCAAGGACATTTAAATTATAATGGATCCTTCGGTTTGCATAATGTGGCAGCTACATTTGTTGCTGAGCGCATCGACAAGCAGATTCTAGACGTGTGGACACATGCTGTACCTAAAACCAATGTGCTTCCCTTAATCCAGTTCCCGGATATGGACAGATATAATGACAACGACTATGAACAGGCTCGTTTGGGCTATGTTGGTCGTGTAAATTATAATTACGCCGATAAGTATTATCTGGAAGTATCCGGACGTAGAGATGCCTCGTGGAAATTTGCACCCAGTAAACGTTTTGGAAATTTTGTTTCCGTTTCAGGGGGATGGCGTATTACTGAGGAACCATTTATGAAATCGTTGATTGGGGATACGAGCTTCGACCTTAAACTCCGTGCATCATATGGCCAGTTAGGAGATGATGATGTGGGTATTGGTGATTTTGATTACATAACGGGTTATAATTATGGTTCTTCCAAAGTAGTTTTGGATGGAGAAACCATTACAGGGGCACGTGATAAAGGGGTTCCTATAGACAACATCTCTTGGTATACAAGTAATATAACAAACGTTGGTGCAGATTTTTCGTTGCTTAGTGGACGACTCAACGGTACCGTTGATGGCTTTTACAGAAAACGTTCCGGCTTAAAAGGATTTAAATACGATGTATTAACACCCGCCGAACTGGGATACAATTTGCCGGATGAAAATGTGGAGAGCGATGCCAATATGGGTGGCGAACTAGCATTGTCCTACGATGGTAAAATAAGTGATTTAACATACTCCGTTGGGGGTAATATCTCATATGCCAGAAATAAATTTTTGGATTCCTACAAACCTCGATATGGCAACTCTATGGATCATTATTATAATGGCCGAAAAGATCGCTGGACTGGCACTTATTGGGGTTATGAGGTTGTTGGACAGTTTCAGTCGATGGATCAAATAAACAACCATAACGTTAATGTTGATGGCGATGGAAACAAGACACTTCTTCCTGGAGATTTAATCTATAAGGATGTAAATAAGGATGGTCAGATCAACGGTGACGATAGACGACCTATCGGCTTTGCTAGGGACAAGAACCCGGTATTAAACTTTGGATTCAATATTTCACTTAAGTACAAAGGTTTTGATATGAGAGCCGACTTTTCAGGTGGTTCAATGTATTCTTATAACCGAGGATGGGAAATGAGGTGGCCATATCAAAACGAAGGTGCATTGTTAAAAGAGTTTTATGATGACAGATGGCACCGTTTTGATAAGTTTGATGTAAACAGTGAATGGGTCGGGGGCAAATATCCTCCATTAAGGTTTAATACCGGTTGGCATAGCAATAATAGGAATTCTGATTTCTGGTTAACCAATGTCAGGTATCTGCGCATGAGAACCTTGGAAGTGGGTTACACTATACCTGAAAAGATAATTGCCAAAGTAGGGCTTAAAGGCACACGGTTCTACGTAAACACCTATAACCTTTTCTCAATAGACAATGTGAAAAAATTTGGAACAGAACCTGAGATTATGGATGAGAACGGACTTCAATATCCGCAAAATAAAATGGTGAATGTAGGAGTTAATATTACCTTATAAAACTAATTAACGATGAAAAAAATATTATATATAGCTATCATTTTTGCAGCTCTGGGATGGGGATGCGACGATGAAAGTTTCCTGAATAAAGAACCAAAAAATATTCTTTTAGAGAGTCAAATTTGGGAAGACGAAAGTACGGTATTGTCAATTGTGGCAGATTTATATGTGCGTTTCCCCGAATTTCAAACAGTAAACAGATGGCAAGAATTTACAAATTTCGACGAAGCTTTTGCTTCTAGTAATGGTGATTATTGGCGTCATAAATTTTCCGACTACTCATACGGAAGTTGGGGAATGTGGGATTATGAGCTCATCCGCCATGTAAATCTGTTTATTGAGAAGTGTTCGCTTGCTGATGAGTTATTGTTACCAAGTAAAACCAGGTTTTTGGCTGAAGCACGTTTGTTAAGAGCAGCATATTATTTCGAAATGGTGAAGCGTATGGGTGGTGTACCTCTTATTGTCGAATCCATGCAATATGATTTTAGCGGGGATCCAACTTATTTGCAGCATCCCAGAGCCAAAGAACATGAAGTGTATGACTTTATTTTGGCCGAACTAGAGGATGTAAAGAGTGATTTGCCCAACGATGTAAACATCAAATCCAGAGCCACCCAAGCACTCGACTTGGCAATGCAGTCAAGGGTAGCTCTATATGCCGCCTCAATTGCTAAGTATGGGCAAAACACACCGACTGTTTCACTTCCAGGAGAAGAGGTTGGGATTCCTGCACAAATGGCTGATACTTATTATAAGAAGGCATTGGATGCAGCGGAAGAGTTATTGTTGGAGGATTCATATAGCCTATACGAAAAGAAAGAAAATCTATCTGACAATTTTGCGAAGTTGTTTCAGGACAAAGCCAATAACCCCGAAGTTATCTTTGTAAAAGATTTCCTTCAAAGTGAAGATGGAGCTATTTCGAATCCATGGACTTTGGTTAATCAGCCATGGTCAGGCGCAGAGGATTTGGAAGGTGGTCGCTTAAACCCTTCGTTAAACCTAGTTCAGTCTTTCGAGAAATTAGATAATACGTATGAAACATTTCAAACAGTTGATGATGCTGGCGATTATATCTTTTACGATAACCCGGGCGACATATTTGCTGGAAGGGATGCCCGTTTAGAAGGTACTGTAATGATTCCAGGATCTAAGTTTAAAGGAAAAGATTTGGATATTTGGGCAGGTTTTATGTTAGCCGATGGCAGTGTGATTTCGGGTGCTTACTTCGGAGACAGTAAATTATTGCCCGGTAAAAGTGTGGAAGAGCAAGTCGTAGGTTATGATGGGCCAATAGATTCTAGAGAGTACAGTGCACAAACAGGTTTTTATGTGCGCAAGCATATGGACGAAGCCACCGGTTCGGGGCAAAGGGGCTTAAAAAGCAGTACCTGGTGGGTACGTTACAGATTAGCAGAAGTTTATCTAAATGCGGCCGAAGCTGCTTTTGAATTAGGACAACCTGCAAAAGCAGCTGCGCATATGAACGTAGTTCGCAAAAGGGCCGGCCTTACTATCCCCTTGGTGGCAAGTGATATTAATTTTGATCGCATATTTAATGAGCGTAGAGTTGAATTAGCTTTTGAGGGTCATCAGTTATGGGATATGAAACGTTGGAGAATTGCCCATAAAGTATGGAACGGGGAAAAACAGGAATTAACCAATGACCCCGGTAAAGCAGACGCTGTTCAAACTAGGGTGTTTGGTCTTTGGCCCTATAAATATTATGATCCCGCAGGTAGCGAAAACAATGGTAAATATGTGTTTGTTGAAAAGTTGCCCGCCGAGGTTACCCAAGCACATCGATTCCGCTTAGGAAATTACTATTCAGAAATTGGAGACGGTATTATAAATAGGAATCCGTTAATTATTAAAAATCCAAACCATTAATATTAATACAGATACGATTATGAAAAAGATATTATTGCCTTTTTTAATAGGGGTTATTTCCATGGTGATGGTTTCGTGTGAGTATGATAACTACGAAAAACCTAATGCACGATTATACGGTAATATTGTTTATCAAGGCGAACCCATTAATGTTAAATATAATGATGTTAAACTTGAATTGTGGGAGCCAGGATGGCAACTGAGCAATAGAATTGAAGTTGCAGTGTCGCCTGAAGGCGGATACTCTGCGCTTGTATTTGATGGCTTGTATAAATTGATCATACCATCTCACCAAGGGCCGTTTAGGAGTATTGAAAATGCCGAAACAAATTCAGACACTATCTTAGTGCAGCTGAAGGGTAACCTTAACATGGATATCGAAGTAGAGCCATATTATATGATTCGTAATAATCAGTTTTCGGTGAACGGAGGCGTACTCACTGCAACATTTGCTTTGGAGAAGATTATTAAAGATGTAGATGCCAAGGATATTGAAATGATTTATTTGTACATGAATAAAACTAAGTTCGTCGATTCTAATTACCAGATAGCAGATGCGGAATTGGCTGCAGATGGTATCGCCGACATGAACTCAATATCATTAAGTCGCACGATTCCTGAATTGGTACCAGCTCAAGATTATTTTTTTGCCCGTGTAGGGGTGAAGATTGCAGGTGTTGAGGATTTACTTTTTTCAGCCGTAGAGAAAGTTAATAAATAGTTTTTTGATTTAGTATGGTCGCCCGGGTCATATGATTTCCCGGGCGAACTTTATTTACTGAAAATCCAGTATGCTTAGAGTATTTTGAAAAATCTGGATAACTTATTTTGATGTCATCTGGCCAATCGCTTAGGTGAGTTTTATTGTATAGTTTTATTTTAAATATAATGAAGAATCTAATTTTTTTTACAATTGTTTTTATCCTTATCAGTTGTCAACATTCTGGGTCTGATAAGCAAATTAGCGAAAACAGTTATCCAAATCTGTCGAGAGAGGCATTCCAAGATACTATCGATGGAAAAGCAACAGATCTTTTCGTGCTAAAAAACACTAATGGCATGGCTGCAGCTATTACTAACTATGGTGGGCGAATCGTCAGATTACTTGTTCCAGATAAAGAGGGCATACTTGGAGACGTAGTGCTTGGTTTTAGCAGTATTGACGGTTACTTGAAAGCAAATGAAGTTTTTCATGGAGCTCTTATTGGTCGTGTGGGTAACCGTATTGCTAAAGGGAAATTTACTTTGGATAGCGTTGAGTATACACTACCAATTAATAATAACCCAAATCATTTGCACGGAGGTCCCGGGGGGTTTCATAATGTTATATGGGACGTAAAATCTAGTAATGATTCATCCATAGTTTTAACTTATCTGTCAAAAGACGGTGAGATGGGCTATCCGGGTAATTTAGATGTGGAGGTATCTTATGCACTTACCGCTAATAATGATTTGAGGATACACTATCTTGCAACTACAGATAAGAGAACACCAGTAAACCTAACCAATCATGCGTTTTTTAATTTAGCGGGAGAGCAATACGGCACGATTAACAATCATATTTTAACCATAAATGCTGATTTGATGACCGCAGTAGATTCTACTTTAATTCCTCTGGGACAAAACGTACCTGTTGACGGAACTCCGTTTGACTTTAGAAAGCCCAAAACTATAGGACTAGATCTGCCAATGGAGGAGAACAATGAACAGCTTATCAATGGTTTTGGTTACGATCATAATTTTGTGCTCAACAAACCAGTCAGTGGCGAAATGAGCTGGGCTGCAACTATTGTTGAACCTGTTAGCGGACGTAGGATGGAAATTTTTACAGAAGAACCAGCTCTCCAGTTTTATGGTGGTAACTTTATGGATGGCTCAGATATGGGTAAGCATGGTAAGACTTTTGACTATCGTGAATCGTTTGCATTGGAAACCCAGCATCTGCCTGATTCGCCTAATCAGCCGGAATTTCCAAGTATCATCTTAAATCCGGGGGAGACATACAACACAACATCTATTTACAAGTTTAGAATAGAAAAATAGCGCGTATGAAAATTGAAATGGTGATGAAAAATACAACACTTTACTTTCTAATGCTTGCTCTGCTTTTTTGTAGCTCAATTATTTTTGCTCAAAAAAGAGCTGGCAATCCAATTTTTGAAGGCTGGTATGCAGATCCTGAGGGCATCATCTTTCACAATCAGTATTGGATATTTCCAACAATGTCGGGCGTGTACGGAACTCCCGATGAGCCATCTAAACTAAGCAACCAACAATTGGAGGCACAAAAAAAAACCATTAACAAACAATATCTTGAGCAAACCTATCTTGATGCTTTCTCGTCAAAAGATTTGATTACATGGAAAAAACATCCGCATGTATTGGATATTAAAGATGTAAAATGGGCAGCCTTCTCTATTTGGGCACCATCAATTATTAAAGCCAACAAGCAGTACTACCTTTTCTTTGGCGCCAACGATATTCAAAATAACAATGAGTTAGGGGGCATAGGTGTGGCTGTTTCTAAAAGACCCAAAGGGCCGTATAAAGATGCATTGGGAAAGCCTCTCGTGGATAAAATCGTAAATGGAGCACAACCTATTGACCAGTTCGTGTTTCGCGATGATGATGGACAATATTATATGTACTACGGTGGCTGGGGGCATTGTAATGTAGGTAAAATGAATGATGATTTATTGGGTTTTAAATCTTTTGATGATGGAGATACATTTAAAGAAATAACGCCTGAAAATTATGTGGAGGGCCCTTTTATGTTTAAGCGAAATGGACATTACTATTTTATGTGGAGCGAAGGTGGCTGGGGAGGGCCCAACTATTCGGTGGCGTACGCTATCGCTGATTCTCCGCTGGGACCTTTTAAACGTATTGGCAAAATATTGAAACAGAACCCCGAAATAGCCACAGGAGCCGGTCATCATTCTGTTATTCACATTCCCAATACCGACGATTATTACATTGTTTACCACCGCCGACCTCTGGATAGAACCAGAGCTGAACATCGCGTGGTTTGTATGGACCGAATGTACTTTAATGAAGATGGAAGTATTAAACCTGTGAAAATTACGGTAGAAGGGGTGAACAAGAGAACTTTGAAATAAAATAAACCATCCTATGAAACATGTATTTTTAATAATAATAATTTGTAAATTTTTAAGATGATAAAGACGAGTTTAATTTTTACAATGGTCCTGTACGTTACATGTACTTTAGCTCAATGGCAGCCGGCTGGCGACAAAATAAAAACTGCATGGGCCGATAAAATTGATGTAAACAACATGCTCCCTGAATATCCTCGCCCAATTATGGAACGTGAATCATGGAAAAATTTGAATGGATTATGGGAGTATGCCATAACTCCGGTAAATGCAGTGCAACCCAAGCAATTTGATGGTAAAATACTAGTTCCTTTTGCCGTTG
>JAGXIP010000054.1 GCA_024635585.1 Saccharicrinis sp.
GAGCTATCCCAAGCATGTTAGACTACCGCACCCATATTACCGGCGAATCTATGTTCAATACACCTCCTGTTTTGCCTATATATTCGGCTTTACAAACACTAATATGGCTTAAGGATAATGGTGGAATTAACGCTATGAACAAAAAGAATATTGAAAAAGCAACGCTTCTGTACGATGAGATAGACAGCAATAAATTTTTCAAAGCAACTGTTGAAAGCGCTGAGGACAGATCCATTATGAATGTTTGTTTTGTAATGAATGATGGTTACGAAGAGCTTGAAAAAGACTTTATGGCTTTAGCAGTAGCCAAAGGATGCGAAGGAGTTAAAGGTCACCGCTCAGTAGGTGGTTTCAGAGCCTCTATTTACAATGCATTGCCTAAAGAAAGTGTTCAAGCATTGGTTGATGCCATGAAGGAATTTGCCACAAAGCATTAGAAATTAAAAATCTAATATAAATTAAGATGACTAAAGTACTTGTTGCCACAGAAAAGCCTTTTGCCAAGGAGGCCGTGGATCAAATAAAAACAATAATTGAAAAAGCAGGATACGATTTTGCTTTACTCGAAAAATATACCGATAAAGCTGAGCTTTTAGCAGCGGTTAAAGATGCTACCGCTATGATTGTTCGTTCGGACGATGTTACAGCGGAAGTTGTTAAAGCAGCCAAAGCACTAAAAATAGTGGTAAGAGCAGGCGCTGGTTACGATAACCTTGATTTAGAGGCTTGTAGTGCCAACGATGTGGTGGCCATGAACACACCCGGACAAAACTCAAATGCTGTTGCCGAACTGGTTTTTGGCATGTTAATTTCGATGGTTCGTAACGCCTATAACGGAAATGCTGGAACGGAACTAAGAGGTAAAAAAATTGGAATCCACGCCTATGGAAACGTAGGTTTGTATGTGGCTAAAATTGCCAAGGGTATGGGAATGGAAGTATATGCTTTTGACCCCTTTGTGAGTGCTGATACCATAAAAGCTGATGGCGTAACACCAGTTGATTCGGTTGAGGAGCTTTACGCTACTTGCCAGTATGTTTCGTTGCACATACCTGCAAACGATAAAACGAAGAATTCTATCAACTACAATCTGCTTAATAAAATGCCTCAAGGTGCTGTATTAATTAATACAGCCCGTAAAGAGGTTATCAACGAGGCCGACATGATTAAGTTGATGCAAGACAGAGCTGATTTCGCTTATATTTCGGATATTACACCTGACAATAAGGCTGATTTCGCTCCCTTTACTGGAAGATATTTTTTCACACCTAAAAAGATGGGTGCTCAAACTGCCGAAGCCAATATTAATGCAGGTGTTGCCGCAGCCAATCAAATTGTGGATTTCATTAAAAACGGAAACACCAAATTTAAGGTGAATTAATATTTTTAATTTGATACCTTAAATATACGGCAACAAGCCGATGCATATACAAAAAACAATGGGCGGCACATAAAAATGTCCGCCCATTGTTTTTTTGTTTAAATTAAACAGGCTAAATGCGGCTAAAGCCATTAGTTGCTGCACATTCATAACCGTTGGCTAAAGCCAACGGCAATGAAAAAATAACATGCACTAAATTAAATTCTTTGAGATTCGGACAGCACAACTCTAAATCTCCCCTAATCACATAAACCTTAACATTACCTACAACCCATACTTGCTGAGTAGTTACCAGTAAAAATTTACAAATTCCCAATCATCTTACCCGGATCAACCCATCTGTCAAACTCTTCGGCAGTCAGGTATCCGAGTGTCAAGGCAGCCTGTTTCAATGTTGTACCCTCCTTGTGGGCTTTTTTGGCTATCTCGGCCGATTTGTAATAACCAATATGCGTATTGAGTGCCGTTACCAACATCAATGAATTATCCAAGTGCATTTTAATGCGGGCATGGTTGGGCTCTATGCCCACTGCACAATTGTCGTTAAAGGCCACGCAGGCATCGCCCAACAACTCGGCACTTTGCAAAAAATTGTAGATCATCATGGGCTTAAAAACGTTTAGCTGAAAATGGCCGGTGGATCCGCCCACTGTAATGGCCACATCGTTACCCATCACCTGCGCACAAACCATGGTCAGCGCTTCGGTTTGGGTAGGGTTCACTTTACCGGGCATAATGGAAGAGCCGGGTTCATTTTCGGGGATAAATAGTTCGCCAATACCCGACCTTGGACCGGAAGCCATTAAACGTATATCGTTGGCTATTTTCATTAGGCTAACGGCAATTTGCTTTAATGCTCCATGGCTCTCCACAACGGCATCGTGTGCAGCCAGCGATTCAAATTTATTTTGAGCCGTTACAAAGGGTAAGCCGGTAAATTGGGCAATGTATTTGGCCACCGTCACATCATATCCCTTGGGTGCGTTCAATCCGGTGCCTACGGCCGTTCCGCCCAAAGCTAGTTGCGATAGGTGAGCAAGGCTAGCTTTCAGTGCTTTAAGCCCAAAAGCCAGCTGATAGGCATAGCCCGAAAACTCTTGTCCCAAGGTCAGCGGTGTGGCATCCATCAGGTGGGTTCGGCCAATCTTAACCACCTCCATCATTTCCTTTGACTTAACCGTGAGCGTATGCTGCAACTTTTCGATGCCAGGAATAGTTTTTTCTATCAGAATTTTATAAGCAGCAATATGCATGGCCGTAGGAAAAGTATCATTGGATGATTGCGATTTATTCACGTCGTCGTTGGGATGAATTGGCATTCCCCCTTGCCCCAGCTTACCGCCATTGAGCACATGTGAGCGGTTAGCCACCACCTCGTTGCAATTCATGTTCGATTGTGTTCCACTGCCCGTTTGCCATATCACCAAAGGAAATTGATCATAAAGCTTATCTTCGATTATCTCATCACAAACAGCCGAAATTAAATCCCGTTTTTCACTCGTTAAAACCTTGTGCTGATGATTGGCATGAGCCGCTGCCTTTTTAAGATAGCCAAAGGCTTGTATTATTTCTTTGGGCATCGAAGCCGCCTGACCAATGGGGAAATTCATAAGCGAACGCTGTGTTTGTGCACCCCAATATTTATTCATAGGAACCTTCACCTCCCCCATCGTATCCTTTTCTATTCTGAAACTCATAAATGATAATTTAAATAGCGTGAATTGTAGCTATTAATATAATACTTGGAAGGGGGAAAAGCAAAAAAAATGGATCTCCTTTTATCTGATATATAATTTAATAGCTTTGTCGTATTAACATTTAGAAATCTAAAGTGTTAAAACCATCCTATAAAATGCGTTTTGATAGGATACATTACCAAATCAATAATAATTTATATAATACTGATACATTACCATAAAAAACCTTATCAAAACAAATGTAAAAAATGAAATCTATAAACAATAAAGGAAAAGCATTTTGTAGCTCCTCGGAGTTACCTGTAGAGGATTTGGGTGGAGGTATAAGCCGTCAAATAATGGTGCATGATGATCAAATAATGATGGTAAAGGTGATGTTTGAGAAAGATGCCATTTGATATGAACACAACCATCCACACCGACAAGTATCCTACGTGGTTTCTGGTGAATTTGAGGTGACTATAAATAACGTTAAAAAGGTATTAAAAAAAGGAGATGCCTTTTATACGGCTCCCGACTTAAACCACGGTGTATTGTGCCTCGAAGCCGGCACCCTGATCGATGTGTTTAATCCCACACGGCTGGACTTTTTGCAGTAGTGAGATTTGTTTAATTTTCATCATTTGATTTCATGAGTAATCAATGCCAAACTATTGCTATTAAACAATAACGAATTTGAAATTGTGACTTTTTATTTACATTTGACAATTCAAGATTAAGTGTTCTCAATTCAAAACCATATGAAACTCAAACTTTTGTTTTCGGTGTTTGCGTTATATGCGCCACTAATTTTAATTGCAAATACACAACTTAAACCAACTCCTGTTAAGGATGGTATCAACCAAGCAATTCACGAAAACAACGAAGATTGCTGGTTTTCATACAAGCCAGTGCAATCTAAGTATCTGATCATATCCAGTTGTGGAAAAACCGATATTGATACGTATTGTGAAGTTTATTTTAAAAATACTGCCAAACCATTTTTGCGCAGCGACGATGAATGCAATACACAATCAGAGCTAAGATTTATAGCCATACCCGATTCTAGTTACTTAATTCGTTGGAGAGGAATTTACGCATCCGAATCCTATAATTGGTCATGCGTTGAAGAAGATATACCCGAAGGGGAGCATTTTTCATCTGCAATACCAATTGAGTTGGGTAAAATAACATCAGACATAACGTATCTATCTGAAAAATGGTATAAATATTCTAGTACTGATAATGTGTTCTTAAAACTAAAATATAATAAGGCAGACATCACTATTTATACGGATAAAGTGGATGACAAAAAGCCAACTATACAACGCAGCACCTACTTAGGTGATAGTTTGTTTTTTTCGACCATAAAAGGAGAAACGTACTATATTAATTGGAGAAATAAAAGCGATGGTAATGAGCCTGAAAATTGGTTTTTAACAAAGGAAATTGCCGCTGAAGGACAAGCCTACAGCAATCCAGCCCCACTTCCACTAAATACTCAAATAGAAAGGAATTTACAAAATAGAATTGATGCATGGTATCACTTCCAAAGCGATTCGTTTGGTTTGTTAAAGATAGAAAAAAATGGGTATTCCGACCTTCATATTGACATAATTGATAAATCTACCAACAGTCGTGTTATACCATCTTATGAAGAACCTAGATTTAACTCTGCTTTCTTTTCTTTTAAGTACAAAAAAAATGTAGATTACTTAATACGGATACGAAATTCGTATTACATCAATTTTATAGCCAATGCACGTAATTTTATGGATGGTGAAAACATTATAGCACCTATAACTGTGCAAAAAGGTGTGCATAAGGCAGATACACACGGCATCAGAGGACAATACTTTATTTACACCCCTACTAGCAATCAACAAGTTTCAATATCAACAGAGTTCAACACGTACATCACAACAATAATACAGTTGTTAAATGAACAAGGAAATACTATACTTGCCTCGGATACTTGTGCCAACTTTAACGATGCACAAGCCAAAATTTTGTATTCTGTAGTAGCCAACACCCCTTACCTTATATACATAGGAAGAGGAACTTACAGCTCTGAGAGTGTGTTTAGATGGGATTTGAGAGAAAATCCAGACAGCTGCAGTAATGCCACAACAGTCAATCACAACGAGCCCACAACGCTAACTGGAAATACTGAATACTGGTTTAAATACACCACAAAACAATCGTGCCAACTTACGGTTGTACCCTCCGATTTGAAGAAAGATGAGAAAGTAGATTTTTCAATTTATGCTGATTGCGACTCATTATTAAGCACAAACAAATTCACTATCTTAGATTCAAACACTACCGTATTAATAAAAATAAGAGGATATAGAATTGAGAACAATTACGATTTTAGTATTGTAGAAACGCACATCCCTAAGGGGTCAGAAGTTTTACCAATATTAATAGATGAAGGACAACACACGAGTGCAAGAAACCAAACCACATGGTATAAGTACATAGCCAAAACAAATGGGAAAGTAGAGGTTGATGTAACAACTTTTGCTGGATTACCTCCTAGGGTTGAAATTTACAGAATGTATCGCGGTGGACTGATGAATATCACGCAAAGCTATATTTTTAAAAAGGCAGCTTCCCGAACTATAAAAGGTGAGCCCATTTATATAAAATGGTTAAATTCTAATATGAGTGAGGAATTTAACTGGTCTTTATCTGAAAAAGTTACGGAAGAAGGCGATATAATTGAAAAAGCTATTGAAGCCCATGAAGGGATTAATTTGATGCAAAAATTAAATCGAATGTCTTCGTGGTACTATTATGTTCCTAAGTATATTGGAGAATTAGAAATTAGCTCCTGTAACCTTACCAACGAAGATACTTATATATCTGTTTGGGATAGCATTGGGCAAAATGGCACTCGCTTTTTTAACGATAACTATTGCAATAAACAAAGTATGGTGCGCTTAATAAGTGTCCCTAATGACACCCTATACTTTAATTGGTACGAAGACTATGTAAATACTGAATTCAATTATTCCATCACAGAATTTCCTTATCAACAAGGTGATTATAAAAAAAACCCAATAGAAGCCGTTGTGGGAAAAAATAATTGTGACTTTACTACTAATAACAAACAGTGGTTTAGGTATGTTGCTCAATCAGATGGTCGTTTCATTATTTCTACCTGCGAGTTCAATCCAACATTTAAGCCTTCGCTGACAGTATATAAAGATTCTGTGCCCTCTGAAGTGTACACCTACCAAGCCGGCTGCGGCGACGGAAACAATAGTTACAGATTTAAAAGTCAGGTAAATTGTAAAAAAGGTTCAACCTACTTTATTGCATTTGACATATGGAAAAAAGATGAAACCAAACAGTTTGATTGGTCAATTACTGAAGAGCCCTATGTTATAGGTGAAGTTTGTAATATGCCAATACTAGCTACTGAAGGAATTCATCAATCCAACTCAGATACACAAAAATGGTTTTATTATAAAGCTATCAATAATACAGAAGTAACCATATCCAGATGTAATGTTACAGATAATGTGTCGGTATATGTAGAATTGAGCGTTTTTGCGGACTGCGACAACGAAAAATATAATGTGGGATACGAATGGTGCGATCGCAAAAAAAAGTATTCTTTTCTGGCTCTAAAGGATTCGAGCTATATTTTTTCATGGGGAAATGTTGGAGATAATGATTTAAAATGGGAATTAACTACAGCACCTGTAATAGAATATGGAACTTGTTTTGATGCAATTGATGCCAAAGAGGGCATGAATAATGCACCATTTACCGGTGGCGATATTTGGTATAAATATACTGCCCCTACCAACGGAACTTTGTATATAAGTTCAATAAAAACCACCACAGAAGATACCAATTTAGAAATATTTTCTGATTGTTCTAACACTAAAAATAGTTCAATATATAAGGTAGATGATTATTATGGTACCAAGCAATCTCTTATAAACCGCGAGTGCAAAGCAGGTGAAAGCGTATATATATGTTGGTACGGCGATAAAATAACAAAAGCATATGATTGGGAGTTGACCTTCGACAGAGAAGGAGACAAACCTGATATGGCTATTAAATCTCAAATAGGCGAAAACAAACGGACTCAATCTAAAAAGAATAGCCAATATTTCCAATTTATATCCGAAGAGGGAATTAACGCCTATGAGGTCAGCATCCCTAAAAATGAGCAAAAGAGCAGAAAAATTAATGTATGGAGAGTAAATGGCGGCACTGATACCGGTATTGAAGTGAAGGCAGATTCTTCTAAAGCTGAAATTTTTAGTTTGAATAGATCTTATTATATAATTGAATGTAAAAATTCAGTAGATGATTCCTTCGACTGGGTTATTCAGAAAAAAACAATCGACACCATAAGTATTGGTGAATCGTTGCAAGGGCACACCACTTTTATGAATGATTGGTTCTTAATAGATACTTTAAAAACCAATTATTATGCATTGTATTCAAATAACAATAAGGATATTGGTTCTGATTTTAGTTTCATTAAAAACACCTATTATATCGAAAATATAAATGAAATAAATACCAGCAACGAAAATCCTGTTTTCCTGCTGGAGTCAAAAAATCATAATTTAATTAAATGGCATACTCCAACCATAGGCAATAACAATTATGCATGGAGCATATCACCCTACCAAATTGATATATAAATTCGGTATGTACAGATGCTAAACTTGCAAAAATAGGTTTAAATACTGCTAAATTCGACAGAAGTAAACTATACTATAAACTGCGAATAGATAAGCCTGGCAGATATAAAATAAGCGGAAATTATAGTGATTTGGAGAATCTTGATATATCTTCCTTTTCATTAACAAAAGGAAATTGTCGCGACCTAGATTATGTTGAATATGTACCGCACATGTCTATCGGGAGCAATACCAATCAGGAGTTTGTAATACTCATTGATTCGATCTCAACTACAGACACATATTACATCGACTGGGAATTTAATTATTTTTCGGGATCAATCCAGGATTTCACTTGGAAGTTAGAGCTTGATTCAATGTATAAAGTAGGGGTAGAAACTATTGAGAATGATTTTGTAAAGATTAATAAGAATCCGAGCAATGGAATATTTGAAGTTAGTATTGCATCATTCTCGCAGAATGTAGAAATAAACATATACAATATTGCAGGTAACGCTGTGTATAAAAAGAAACTGCAAAATATAACAACAAGAATACCTGTGAACATCTCTAATTCGCCCGCAGGAATTTATATGGTCTCAATTTCTGTAGGGCAGAAAGTGTACAAAGAGAAAATATTAATAATCCATTAAAATGATCATAGTAAGAACTTTTCATTTTTAATGGATGCTAAAGATCGATGGAATTTTGCTCCCGTCTATGACCTTACTTTTTCAAATTCAACCTTTGGTTTTCATAGTACCATGGTTGCCGGAGAAAGCAAGAACCCAGGAGCGAAAAATATTTTGGGCTTAGCTAAGCATTTTGGAATAAAGAAACCAGAACTAATTTTAGATGAAGTTCGAGACGCTATTTCTCAATGGAGTTCAGTAGCAAAAGATTATGGAGTGTCTCAATCGACGATTAAGATTATTGAGAAGGTAATTAATCAAGCGAATAACAACAATTAAGCCTCCTAAAGTGGTGTTTTTCTGTGAGGTATGGTGGTAGCATCGCTTACGTGTTCGATTCTCTTTATATTGTTATTTTCTTCTTTAATTGACATTAATTCATCCTTAGTCATAAAAACAGGATCAACAGGTTCTTAGGTGAATTTGATCCACAGTTTCTCCTTAGTTTGCTTTATATGTTCTAAATTAGGCCTTTATTCTTCTGATAATATAAACTCTTCACATGCTTGTTTAATAATTAGTTAATATCATGACTGAACCTTTAAATCGCCAACAATACATTGAATATTGTAAGAATTGTGCAAATAAGACTTTTAATAATCAAACCGATTTAATTTGCAGCTTAACGGATGAAAAACCAGGTCTTTCTGCTGTTTGTGTAAAATATTCACCTATTAAAAATGAGTTGGATGATATACGACACCAGCTTAAGCAATTAAAAATTAAAAAA
>JAGXIP010000055.1 GCA_024635585.1 Saccharicrinis sp.
CCGTTATGGTTAGTTTATCTTCGCCCAATTCAAACAAGATATTTTCTAAAATTGGAATGGTACTCTTACTGCTTACAACACGACTTACCGCCTGCAAGTGATATAGAAGCTCGGAACTTGAAGCTACAAATTTCATATTATTCTATTTATTTTAAATTATCCACATCCAGCAAAAGTGTAACACCCCTAATAACAAAGTTATCACACTGCTTATTAGCCTTTTAAAAAGCTTACCGTATTTTCTTTTTCAAAAGGTAATAATAAACTAATTCTTTGATTTAACCAAACCTGACAGCAAGTAGTTTTTGTGGTTTTATGAACAAGTATCAAAGATATAAAAAAACCACATAAATATTTGATAGAATAAGAATTGTAGAAATGTAACCCAATGAAATTAAATCATAGAATAGCCCTTATAGTTGCATTTAAAGAAGACTACCCGTAAGTAATTCACCTGTCATGTTTGATACCGGGTGCAAATGTATGAAAAACATTTTTGTTCGTTTTACTATTGTTGATTAACTCAATTTCTAGTGCAGGGTGGCCATTCTTTAATTCCAATAAATTGAATGGTTTGTTCGATAAATATTTATCAAAAAATTGCAATGCCATTTCCGTCGTTGCTCTGATTCCTTCAGTTGCATTAATGGTTCCTGCCTCATTAATTATTGGCATTCTAATCATAAAAGGAATATCCATGAAATTCGAGTGTCCTGAATTCGCAATTTTGGCCTTATAAAAGTCTGAAATACTTCCTTTGTGAAAGACATGTTTATTGAAGTTAGGATGACTAATGTCCCAATCTGAAGAAATTAAGGCAAATGGTTTTGTCAACATGGTATCAATCATTGGTCCCCATTGCATTCCATCAATATTTATTCCTGCCTTTATTCTCGTGTCATCAATTAACGCTTGACCGGCAGCAGCACCTCCTTGAGAATGACCGAATACTCCAATTTTAGAGGTATTTATATGATTTGCTAAAAAAGAGGATCTATTCCATTTTTCTATTTCGTCTATCACCAATGAAATATCATTACTCCATCGAATTGTTATTTCCGCTGCAATATAATTACGGATAAGATCTTCAATGGCAGCATATTCTTCTTGTTCAGTTGATGCTTTTTTAAAGTTTTGAAGGGCAGCCCAGATCATATCAGCCATTTCTTGATTATTATATTTTCTATCGTAGGCAGTGCTGTAGTATTTTATTTCTCCATTTGGAAATAATGCCCCTGGACTTTCATAGGTGTGATTTATATTCAGCACAATATAACCATGACTCACTATTTCTTCTATTAAAGCATAATAACCGGAAGCAATAGAGTAAATACCGGGCGAGAAAATGAGAACAGGATATTCTCCTTTTGCGACTGAAGGGTTGCTATAAGTATGTGTTTGAACATGGTCTAAATAATTAAAAGTAGATTTTGGCAGGCCATATTTCACGGCAAAGCCTATTCTACCTCCATCGTTTAAGTAGGGTTCTGTTTTTTCATTTCTAAGTGTGGCCGGATACCAAGCTTTAATCATCATCTCCCTTTTATCACCTGATTCGGATGTAATAATTTCATCTTCAGTTGTTTTTAAATGAAAATACTGTGAGCCTATCGCATAATTACCGGTGGGTGTTGGTAAAGCAAAAACAGGTAAAACATAAGGTAATCCCCAACCAAGTAGTAACAATAGCATTAAAGTAAGGCCACTAAATATTTTACGGAACCACCTCCCCCTAAAAAAGGCTTTTTGTTTATACAAACACCAAACTAGAATTACAATTATAATATAAGAAGGAATCATTTGCCACCTATATCCTTCAAAAATAAGATGCAAAATAACAACGCATCCAATAAGTATTAAGGGTGTTTTTCTATTTAGGTGATAATTTTTTATTGAAATGTAAAAAGGTAGAATTGTACCAATTATTAATAAAATTATTTCAAAAACGCTCATAGTCTTTTGTTTTTTTAAATATTTGAAACAAAAGAATAAATTTTAAAGACAAGTTAAAAAAATACGAGATGGACAAATAATGGACATAGGTATAAATGTCAGGATTTTAAATACTTGAAAGAAAAACAAAAAGGTCTTCTTTCGAATTCAGTTTCATTTTTTTTCGTAGTCTATACCTTGCTTTATTAACACTCTCAGGGGTTATATTAAAAAGTTGACTGATTTCTTTTGAACTTAGATTGAGTCTTAAGAAAACACAAATTTTTAATTCATTAGCAGTAATATCTGGAATTATTTTTTGTAAAGATTGTCTAAAATATGGATATAATTTTTCGAAACTTGAAAAAAATGGCAGGAGATCAGGTGTATTTAAATTACCTTGCAGCATTTGCTGTAAATCTTCCTTCAAATCAATTTGTAGTTTTTCATTGTCCTTCTGAAGGTTTGTAATTCTTCGTTTAGAATATTTTTTTTCCAATCGTTTGTAACTATCCTTCTTTCTATTATTCCTAAGTTTTGTTCTGTTGAGATGTCTTTTTCTTATAAAATATGGAATGGCAACATACATAAAAACAAACAAGGCCAACGCACTAATAAACAAGATAGAGAAGACAAACCACGTATCAGTATTTATTTTGAAGTCCATTTTTATAAATTCTTTTAAATTGTATGCGTAGAGTAGTGCCTGATAACTTAATCTAATTAACACCCATAAAAGTAATAATTATAAGTAAACTATAGCGCCCCCTTAATCAAACAGTACGTGAAGTTATATTCACAGTAGGTTCAATTTTAAAGGTGTTCATGATTTTTAATTCCCTCATATGCTTACGCCGGAGCTTCAGCATAGGCACTACGGCTTACAGATAGAGTTCTTCATTTGCTTTTATTCACAAATAATCTATTTTAATGGTGTTCATGATTACTTCGTAATTCACATGAATCTACCCAGTATACGTATAACTCATTGGCTTTATGAACCACTTTTACTTTCTCTTCATATTTGAACAAACATATAGCGACATTTAGAATCAACGACTTAATAATTTCAGCCAAATAGGACAAAGCCAGTACTGATAGTATCAATTCTATATTCGCATCTCTAAAGTAGAGCCCCTTTCCTATATAGCGTTATGTTGTCGCTATAATAATTGGTACTATGGGCTCCTCCAACTTCTCTCATTCCCTGACTGAACTTCGCTATGCTTATATCAGTCTTTTAAGTTTACCATACTTTAAAATTAGAGACCTCCCACAGCCTGCCCCGCCTTTTCATGCGGGGTTTCGTAATAATCCATCTATAACCACGCCATCCCTATGACTCCGGTAGACCGTTGCACTTCGCATTGCTGTTAATCCATGCAACGTTTCAGGGCTTCCCGAGGATTCGGGATCAGAACTCTCCACATCTACTGATACATCCGGCAGCTGCCGGACTACCACGGGTTCACGCTTGCGCATTACGGCTTGGTCATTTGAACATACCGAGCTTCAGCGATAAGCCTCACGGCTATAACTGTCGGCAGCTCTTCTAAATGAACAGCAATTATTGCGATAAATGAAAGCAGAGACAAAGTTTACTTTGGTATACTGAATGTAGCAATAATCTTATTAAAAATTATTTAGGTAGGATTTTCACCTACTGGATTACCACAGCTTCGTGCACACCAACGGACGTGGCTATGAAGCGTAGCTTGTGTTGCGCCTGCGGCAAGCTATGCTTTATTAGCCAATGTTAGCATTTTGTGCTTATATATCATTCTAATGGACTACCCCACTGAAAGCAGACCGGGTATCAAATTGTACAACATTTTATAATTCGCCGCAAGCTGCGGGAAATTAAATCCAAAAGAGATTAAAGCAACAAAAAAATGACTTGATACCATTTTTAGTTATGGCATATGACTGGTATTGTCCATAATATATGAAATAACTATTTTATAACTAGTTTAAATGAACCGACATAATTACTTTGCTTTACTTTGCAAACATAAAATCCCTTTGGCCAATTATTGCAGTTGATATTCAACGGTGAACCATATACTAAGTGATTAATAGTTTTGTGAAAAAATGGTTTGCCATTGACGTTTATTATGGATATTTCGGTAGGGTCACCCATTTTTTCCTTAAAGGATATATGAAAATTTGATGTAGCCGGATTTGGATATAATAATACATTATCTTTTAAGAGGTTACTAGTTCTAATAGATGTACTTGTATTTTTTGTTTTCGAGAATTTGGCAACAAACATATCAAGGTAACCATTACTTTTCAACGGCGACTCATAAAAAAAATGACGATAAAAAGATTCACCTGTCAATGAATCGACTCTGAGTAATTCACTATAAACAGAGTCACTAATAATTGCTCCATCAAAATATGTTCCGGTAACAAAAGGATTTCCGTCAATATTCACTGTCAAATCACAAAAAAAGGTTTGAATTTCTCCTACAGGTCTTATGTATGAAACATCACCGTTAGCAGTTAAGCTTGCAATAAATGAATCTCCAAAACTAACAGTGTCTGTACCAATGATCATATCTCCATTCCATAATCTATCGGTACCAGCTAAATGTAAATTATTTTCCACATCAAAAAACATAGCACTAAGAGGGACATACATCGGTTTTTCCCAAATTAATAGCCCGTCAACTTCAAATTTCTCAATTGAGTTATTGCCTGCGACATAGTAATTATTATCAGTGTCGGTTGTAATACATTTGGGATAGGAATGACTCCCCTTATGCCATAAGTACTGACCACCACTATTAAATTTCATTACATATCCCGTATAATTTTTGTCTGCAATATTTAAAGCCGTATTATTAATCGTTAAGTCGCCTCTATAATGATATCCAACAATTAGTACATTGTCTTCGTCATCAACAGCTACACCATTAATCTCACTTTGGTTTTCTGCCTGTATTGCATTAGCCCAAAGTGCATTACCCTTTTTGTCAAACTTAACAATATAAAAATAGGATCGAAATCCATAAGGAACCTCAACATGGATGTCGTCAAAATGTGTATCCCATGAATTAAATTGACCAGTAACAAGTATGTTGTCATTATTATCTAATGTCATATACACTTCTTTACTTTCATTCCCCTGATCCCCCCTTTCTGTAGAACCGTAAGTTTTTGCCCATTTAAATTCACCATCAGAATCAAACTCTGCTATAAATAGGACACTTTTTCCCCACGGTAATGTGATGGTAGTATCTCCAATTTCAATTGAGCCACTGGTTACTCCAGATACGATAATATTCTGTTCTTTATTTACCCTTACATTATAGGCCGTCTTGTCATCTGTTCCGATAGCAGAATGAGCCCATATGGCATTCCCATTCTGATCGAATTTGGCAACAAAAGCCTGATCATCACGGCTCCCTTTGCCTTTTAAAATGATGCCATCTATGTTTATGCTATCAGCAAATCTTCCGGCAACATACACTGCCCCAAAACGATCTGTATCAATGCTGTAACCACAATCCATATCAATTCCACCATTATTGAATATCCACGAATCTTGAATGTCTTGAGCTTGTAAACTCCCGCAAAAAGCTATAAACCAAATCAATCCAACGTGGAGATTATGCTTTTTAGCATATTTATAACCTAACTTTAAGTATTTCATGATTTTTAGACTTATTATTATAATACTATTGTTTTTAAAAAATTGCCTCTAAGTAAAAGTATTAAACTTTCGTGGGTGGTCGTTAATTGCATAAATGCTAATCGGGATAGAATAGCAGATTACTCCACCTATCCCCCACAGATCCGGACGTACAGAATTATTCGTTTAATATAAACTTTTTATTGCACTCATGATTTTCAATTCCCATATCCGGCTCCTCAGCTAATATGTTTAATTATCTGGTGCATAAATTTAGCCATTATAGTGGATTATTTTAGGTTTGGGAAGCTTAAAGTATTTCAATAACTCCCAATACCCTTTCCATGTATAGCTTTTGCGTTGGCTCCTTCGGTTTAACCATTTAAACCAGGCATATATCGCTATTTGATACATCCGGGTTATGCTGTTGAAGTTGCGAACGCTCGCTCCTTCAATGCCGCGAATGCGGAGGGGAGCTCCAGCTTTTGGAAACATTTAAATCGCAAAGGGCACCGCCTGCGATGCCATACAAGCCAAGCCC
>JAGXIP010000056.1 GCA_024635585.1 Saccharicrinis sp.
ATTTGGGTTTGAACCGGAAGTAACTGCCAAGATATCGCGAATCCCAAATATCAGAATTTATGAAATTGGTATTTCTTATTATGGCCGTACTTACGAAGAAGGTAAAAAGATTGGCTGGCGTGATGGCTTCAGGGCGTTGTGGTGTGTTTTTAAATACAATATTGTTAGATAAATTCTTTTCAAATTTCGAGCGAAAATTCTTTGGTAAAAGAGTTGCTGAATAATAAAAACCAATTTTTATTACCTACGCCTTAAAAGAATTATCATCATCATAAATCAAAAATTATTGCACGTTGGAAAGTTTGTAAATTTTTATTCCATTATATTCTCCAATCTGATGGTTGATGAATGGGGCAACATCTTCACGTTTAAGGTTTTCATCTCCCTGTACAATCAAATATTTTGCTCCAAGCTCAATTTTGCGTTCGGTCATGGCAGCACCTTTGTAATTGTTCCAGTAATGATAATCAGTAAATCCCTTCTGCTGTAATAAACAAAGTGTAATATTTGGCGATTCGTCAGGTACAGAAATAACTTCGTCTTCAAATTGAATACCCAGCTCGCGCAGGTAAGGAACAATTCCCTCATATTTGCCATAACTAAGCTCCCAAGCCCAGTTGTTATATTCCCAATATTCTATAACACGTTTTGGTAATTCGATATTTTTAATAACAATTTTATCGTGAGGATTAAAATGTGCCCTCGTTAAAACCACATTGTAATTAATGGCAAGAAGTAAAAGTATAAAAGAAAAAATCTTGATAATTTTTGAATGAAACAATTTATAGGATAAATTTTTAATTGTGGTTAAAAAAGTGATTGTTATGGCAGGTATAATCACAGTTAAATCGATAAGAAAATACTCGTGGTGATCCATTCCATCAAAAAACAAAAGAACAAACATTATGCAACCCACCAATAATATGGAAGTTATTAACAGCAACGTTTTATTTGTTTTCTTCCAGAATAGGATTGAAAAAATTAAAAATCCACCCAATAACAATAAAGCGTATGGATTTAAAAAGTAGATTATTGTATTCGTATATACAACACTTTGAATTTGTTGGATTCGTTCAGAACCTAAATCCCATATTGGATTGATAAAGAAACGGAAAATTCCATCAAGGTTCTTTGAATTATAATCTATAGAAAAAGCATACCAAGAGAATATAATGATAAATATAAAACCGATAGAGGCCAACTGCATTAAAATAGCTTTTGGTTTCTGCTTTATCTTGAGAAAATTCTGAAAAAAAATTACTGCATTAATAGCTAAAAATGCTAAAAGGCTTGAAATCTTTAAAAGCGCAGCAAATGCAAATAATACTGTTGACAGCATTAGGAATAAAATTTTTGTTGAAGTGTGATATTTATAATAATAATAGCTTGCAATAAGAGCAACACCTAAAGCAGGGATATTCGGCAAGAAGTTAAAACCATAATAACCAAGTAATGGGGACGAAAACATAAACAAACTAACAAGAATGGCCCAGTAATGATCTTTAAGTATTTCAAAGGAAAGCTTGTACAAAAAGAATAATCCCAAAAAAAGAATAACCATATTCAATAGTCTCGGTACGAGTGGGTTTACTCCGGTTAATTTCCATATTTTTGATGTTATAAAATATAATCCCGGAAATTCGCTTACTGCCCTGCCTCCTTTATCTTCAATAACGCATAGTACCGATGGCTCAAGAAGCTTGTTGTTTTCATAGTAGTAATTTAACGCAAACGCATAGCTGTCACTCTGTCGGTAAACATGCTTTGAGAACGGCCCTTTTGTTGCAACTTTATTGTACCCCATTAAAAAAAAGAATAATGTAGAGACAAGTAAAAATGCAACAAATGGGAAAAGCCCGGTTCGATGTTTAAGGTTTGAAATTTTGTCGCTGTTCATTGATTTGGGATATATTTGGTTAATATAATCAATCTGGTTTTTAACTTATGATAAATTCATGGATTTTAACATTTGCTGATTTTAAACCTGAAATAGATTGCTTTCAGAAATTAGATAATTTGGCCTTCGCTTGTTTTCTATAAATATTTTGCCCAAATATTCTCCAATTACACCCAGCATCAATAAGTTAATTCCGCCAACAAATAATACGCTGATGATTACCGAAGTCCAACCTGTAATTACTTTATCGGTAAACAGAAAAAATATTACAGCATATAACCCATATAAGAATGAAAGCATCGCAATAAAAGACCCTATGTAAATTGACAGCCTTAACGGTTTAATGCTAAACGCTGTAACACCAGTTATTGCAAATGTAAGCATCTTTTTTACAGTATATTTTGTAGTGCCGGCAAAGCGTTCATTGGCTTTAAATTCTATATTAGCCTGACGGAAACCCATCCAGGGAATAATCCCCCTGAAAAACAAAAAATTCTCCCTGAAAAGATTTAGCTGTTTTAGAACTTTTTTATCTACAAGCCTGAAATCAGCCATTCCGGTTTCTATTTGAACGTCCGACAAACTGCGCATTAACTTGTAAAATATCTGCGATGATAATTTTTTCTTTGCAGAAATGCTATTATGGTCTTTCCTGATTGTATTCACAATTTCAAATCCTTCTTCCCATTTAGCAATCAACTCAGGAATAACTTCTGGTGGGTGCTGCAAATCGGCATCGAGACAAATAGCACAATCACCTGAGGCAAAGTCATAACCTGCTTTTAAAGCATTCTGGTGACCAAAATTACGCGAAAATGAGATATATTTTACTGAAGTGTTTTCTTTGGCCAGCGATAATATAATGGGTAAGGTTTTATCGCGACTGCCATCATTTACATAAATTATCTCGTAACAGTACATTTCAGGCAAATACCGAAAAAGTGTTTGGTTAAAAGCGAGAAGGCTTTCTTCCTCGTTAAAACAAGGCACAATAACAGATATTTTCTTTTTATAGTCCAATGTTAAGCTATTATTTTGCAAATATACTTTAATTTGCAAAAGTACAATTTGGGTAATATATGAAAGATTTCATAAAGGGTTTTTTACTGACAATGATTTTAAGTGTAATTGTTTTGCTCTTTTTTTTCAGTCCTCTATTGAAAGACATTAATAACGTTTATTTTGCACCTTCAGGCGATGGATTAAAATCATATGCCTCATCTATTTATCATTTACAAAACGACACTTCCTTATTTCATTCTTACGTGCAAAATTATCCGTATGGCGAAATGGTGTTTTTTACCGATTGCCAACCAATGATAATTATCCCGGTAAAAATTCTGGCCAACTGCGGAATTGATTTTCGGTCTTCTATTGTCGGAATTTTGAATCTATTTATGCTGCTTTCAATAGTTATTGCAGCAATTTTTCTATTTCTCATATTCCACGAATTAAAAGTTATTTGGTGGTTTGCGGCAATTGCTTCGGTTGGTATTGCGATACTTTCGCCACAAATAGGGCGACTTGGCGGCCATTTTTCGCTGAGCCATTTATTATGGCTCCCCATGCTGATTTGGTTACTTATGAAATTCGACCAAAAAAAGTCATACTGGCTATCGGTTTTAATTGGTTTTATAACCTTTTTTGCTGCCGGAATGCACATGTACTTTTTCGCATTGTTCGGATTTTTGTTTTTGTTTTACTGGGGTTATGTGTTAATCTCCAAACAAATGCACTGGAAAGGAAAAACATGGATGATCCATCTTTTCCTTCAATTAATTCTCCCGTTAATTTTGGTGCAGATTATTTCGGGTTACAGCAACAACATTTCCGACCGCACAACACACCCTTGGGGATTGTTTACTTACCGCGCATATCCGGCAACAATTTTTCTGCCTTTGCATAAGCCATATTCAATATTCCTTAAAACCATCGGGTTGAAACATGATTATGAATGGGAATCATTCGCATTTATCGGGTCGGTGGCTTTGTTGGGATTTTGTGCAGGTATTTATCAAATGGTTAATCGGATAAAAAATCGCCAGACTTGGTGGAAAATATCTGACAATATGCTCATTACTTCGTTTTTCTGGGCATCTGTTGCTTCATTGCTACTTTCGTTTAGTATCCCGTTCAATTTAGGACTTGCATTTTTGCTTGATTATCTCGGGCCAATCCAGCAGGTACGAGCATTATCAAGGTTTTCGTGGACCTTTTTCTATATTCTGAATATTCTTGTTTTTTATGGCATCTCATTATTGTTGAAGCGAAAGGCAGGGTTCAAAATACTGGCTATTTTCGCGTTGGTCTTTTTGCTATACGATGGATATTTAAATGTATCGCAGTATGCTCCCCGGCTAAATAACAGAGTTGAAGAGTTGGACGATAAAAACAACACATCGCCCGAAAATGCTTGGGTTTCGTTAATAAATACATACGATTATCAAGCTGTTTTGCCACTGCCTTATTTTCATGTGGGTTCCGAAAATGTTTGGCTCGATTCGAAATGCGATGTTATGCGACAGTCGTTAATTGTGTCGTTAAAAAGTGGATTGCCGTCGATGGGCGTTTTTCTTAGCCGGACTTCCATTTCGCAAACCTATAAAAGCCTCGAATTAATGAGTACTCCCGTTGCACCTTACCGAATTCTCTCGGCATTGCCAAACCGAAAACCCTTGTTGCTATTGGTTGACAACTGCAACCAACTAAATGAGGATGAACAGAATTTGATTAAACATGCAACGGCGATTTGGCAAGGCCCAAAATTTTCATTTCACAGATTAGATATTGATCAATTGGATTTAATTGCCGCTGAAGGTAAAATGAAATTCAATTCAGAAATGAATGTAATTTATAACGGTCAAGCTGATACAAGTAAAGTTTTCTTTTTTAATGGTTTTGAAGATATTCCACAACCGGAGACTTTTGCAGGAACAGGCGCACTGACTGGTAAAATTGGTACATGGAACCGCATTGTGGAAACAAATTTAAACGGTGGATTGCCGGGTGATTCATGTGAAATCCTTTGTTGGGTAAAGGGTTTTGAAGAGGATCGGTTTGCGAGAACAATATTCGAATTTGTGCAGAAGGACGGGGATAATGTGGTAGATTATAAATATGACCAGTTCCAACATTTTTATTGCTCATTAAAGGATGATTGGATGCGCATTCGAGTACCTTTTGTTCTGAAATCATCAAACGATTTTGTAATGCTTTCATTCAGAAATCGGGATTTAAAAAAATTCCCCCTCATTGTTGACGATTTGTTGATCCAAAAAATAAATAAATAAATATTCCATTTGTTATGTAGTTCTTGAGCAGATCTGTTATTAATCCTAAAAAATATAAAATGTTTGAAAATTATCCTAAAGTTAGAATTGAATTGCCGTTGGAATTTCAAAAAATTTACGCTGAACATTATAAGAAAAACAGAGATGGGGCAACATCTGCTTCTTCTATTGCGCAAAAGATGGAAGGCTGGTTGCATCGGAAGGTTGCAAGTGATTTGAAAACTGATTCAAACAAAGCGACCCTAGAAATTGGAGCCGGTACTTTAAATCAGCTTATTTACGAACAAACAAAACCGTACGACATAATTGAGCCATTTACTGAGCTTTTTGTCAATTCAAAATTGAAAGACCGTATAAATAAGGTTTACAAGGATATTGACGAAATCAGTGAAAAGAATAAATATGACAGGATTACAGCAATTGCCACGTTTGAGCATATAACAGATTTACCAAAAGTTGTTGCAAAAACATGTAATCTTTTAAATGGCAACGGTACATTGAGGGTTTCAATCCCTAACGAAGGAACTTTTCTTTGGAAATTGGGGTACAAATTAACCACCGGGGTTGAGTTTAAATTGAAATATGGGCTGGATTACAGTATTTTAATGAATTATGAACATGTAAATACTGCGGACGAAATAGAACAGGTATTGAAATACTTTTATGGAAAAGTTAAATGTTCGTGTTTTGGTATTAATAGAAAAATTGCCTTTTATCGGTTTTATAATTGTTCTGCCCCCAAGATTGTAATTGCAAATGAATATTTAAACACATTAAAAGATAAGTAGTGTAATCTGAAAAGCACGTAAGAGTTAAATTATGATTAACCACGGGTTGCAACCTTTGGAATTAACGATATAATTATTCGGTGTCAACTTTAATTAACCTATAAACTGACTCTTTTGTAGTTTCATTGAAGAAGGTACGGGTTAAATCATATTTTTCAGGAAAGTATTTTTCCATATCAGCAAGAAATGTTTCTTTCAGTTCATCATTCTCAAGAAAAATATATACAGGTTTTTCTGTTTCTTTAATATTGGGTTCACTGCCCCAGTACTCAAGTGTTTTGCCCCATGAATAATAAATGTAAACTTCGGGATACATTTTGGTAAAAAAGGGTTTGAAAAATTCACGCTGTTTGCCTGCCCATGCATAACTGAACATGAGCGCATACTCTGGTGCGGGGCATCCGTAATACCATGGAACCAGAAATTTAACGGCATCTTTTTCAATGCTCTGCATATAATTTACCGCAGGCATTTTTTTTATTTTTTCATTATCGAGATGATTTGAGAGGCTTTGAATTATGGGGATTTGCTTATTAAAATAAAAAAGCGCAAATAATAGTACTAAAACTTCTGGAATTTTAAACCTCGATATAAATGCGTTAGCAGGCCGAATAATTTCTAAAGCTAAAATTAACGACAAAGGAAGTAACATCAGTGCTGCATAAAAATAGCGGTATTCAAAATGTTTGCAAACCATAGCAATCTGTATGGCAATTGAAATTAGCACAGCAATAGAAATTCGTTGTAGAATCTTGGTTTTATCTCCTTTTTTAATGAGTAGCGAAGCAAGTAATGCCAACAGAAGGACAATGATAATGTAAAAATAATAACGGTTTTCAGACCATAAATATTTGAAATTAGGAATTACGGTGTTCCAGTTAATGATATTGCTTTCGCCTTTTCCATAGTTCCCACTGTGCATGAAGAGATCCTTTACCCATCCCCAGAAAATTTTAATTTGGAGGGTCATGGGTAAAGCCATTGCGAAAAAAGATATTGCGGCAGTAGCACTATAAACTAACCTTTGCTTCCATTTACACATCACAATAAACGGAATAACCAGAATTGGCAAAAAAGTAAGTTTAATTGATAATCCGAAAGCAGAAATAAGCGCAAACCAGATTACCTGCTTGTTTGAAATTTCCTTTTCATTACTCCAAATAATTTGCATTAATATTAGTGATAATAGCATCACTGGCACAGGAATCAGATTTTCAGGGTTAACCCTGCCAATATTTCCAAAAATAATACTTGTAAACAGGGGTGAAAGCTGAAAGATAAATGAATATGAAATTGAATTAGTAATTCGATATGCAATTTTTCCCGCGAAATACATAAAACCTGCAACTATAACAGTAAGCACAAGATTCAATACACGCAGATACAAATCGGCGTTGGCAAGGACATCTTCCGTAAAGGGTACCTGTTGAAGGCGAAGTTCATATAATATCCTGAAAACCATTGCTGTTAGATACTGCAAGGGTGTTCCTGGATTATCTATATGGCCGAGCATTAATTTACCATTGGCTAAACTCAATCCATTAATAAAATAAATATATTCCGGATCGACTGATCGCAGCGAATACAAACCGATAATTTGATGAATGTAGCTACCTAAGAAAAAATAAGCAAATGGTGCAATGAATAAAATCCAATTCTTTTTTGAGTCCAGTGCAATCATTTCTTAAAAATCTTATTTTTTATTAATCCTAATTTCTGCAATCTGTACTGAATTGAAGTTTTTATTACACCAATTCCATAAATACTGCTGTTTTTCATGTTGATACTCGATGCGTCATCAAAATATTTTGTTGGGCATGTAATTTCGGCAATTTCGAAACCGGCGTACCAGATTTGCGCAAG
>JAGXIP010000057.1 GCA_024635585.1 Saccharicrinis sp.
CTCAGCAAATCTTTTTGGGCTTCTACGGTAAGTTCTCTTTTGCTTATTGTTGCGCTATTTTCAATTCGGTATTTTAGTTCGTTTAGATTTTCGATAGACTCAAAATAGGGATCATTGCTGGGGCTTGGGTTCTTTATTTGTTTAACTGTTGCATTTAACCTCTTCGCAAGGCTTATTATTATTTGCAAATCAGTTTGATTATCAGTTTGTATCGTAATAGTTGACATGATTTTATATTTAAAATTACTTGTTTCAAAAATACAAAAATAATTTGAGAGTGCCCATTGGTATCCTCGTGGCTTTTTTGTTGAAAGGCAAATAGCCCACACCAGTTCCCCCGAATGGGGGAGAGATTGGAAAGCAATCTGCGATTGCTTCGGGAGTTAAGTAAGCAATCGTAGATTGCTTTGTTTCTTCTCCCTTTCGGGGGAATAATCTGTCTCCCGTAACGAGTTCGGGACAGGATGTGGCAGACAGGGAGGGGGCTTATTCTTTAATAAAGTTTGTAAAGTCTGACCAATCCTCAACCCTAAATGTTCTTATGTCGCGGACAGATTTTTTGAACCAACCTATTTCTTTTAGGCCATTAATAGCTCTGAATAGGTTAGCCATATCACTATTCTTAGACAAATAGACGCTCCCTTGCGTATTATAGAAATCGTACTTCCTCAATTCGTTCTTGATTTCAAAATAAGCGTTATTATATGGTTCTCCATAATACAGTTTCAGGTCTGCTATGACCATATCGAATGCTATTGCAAACATGTTTTGTTATTTTCTAAAGACTCAAAATATTTTTCTTCCCCAAAAAATATACGACCCATGTGGTCTTTAATGGCAATAACCAATCCTTTAAATGGGTTTTTTTCTATGTCTATAACAGTACCTTCTACCCATTCGCTCAACCCGGTAAGTTTAGGGTCTGCTTTTGCTTTGTCACCTGTTTTCATAGTTTCTTTTTTTTTCAAAAATACGAAATTAATTTGAGAGTGTGTATTGGTCTGCTCGTGGCTTTTTTGTTGAAAGGCAATCAGAACCGTTCCCTACCTGTCAAAGCTGCCCGTAAAAATTAAGGAGCGGTTCTGATTTACATGGCGCATATACAGAACCGCTCCCTTGTGCGGCGCATATACAGAACCATTCAGGTCAAACGGATTATTTTCGTTACTTTTGGGTTGAAACCATAAAATCAAAGGTCATGATTACTTCACTTTCGCAATTGGACTTGAATAAAAGATACAGTTATGCCGAGTACTTGACCTGGCAGTTTCAAGAACGTCTTGAACTGATAAAAGGCAAGATTTTTAAGATGACCCCGGCTCCTGCGCGGAGGCATCAACGAACATCGATGGAACTCTCGTTGCAAATAGGTAATTATTTGAGTGGCAGGGACTGTGATATTTACACGGCTCCTTTTGATGTGCGTTTTCCGAAATCGCAAGGCGATGAAAATACTTTTACCGTTGTTCAGCCCGATATCTGCATTGTTTGCGACAGAAATAAATTGGACGACCGTGGTTGTGTTGGTGCTCCTGATATGATTATAGAAATACTATCGCCTGCTACCAGCGCCAAGGATGCCACCATAAAATTTGATTTATACGAGGAGCAGGGCGTAAAAGAATACTGGATGGTATCGCCCGGTGAAAACCTGCTGGATGTATTTTTATTGGATGACAACGGGAAATACCAATGGGTAAAAAAATATACCGAGAATGATAAAGTAAAAGTAAATATTTTTGATGACCTGTATATCAATATGACGGAGGTGTTTAAGGAGTAGGAGCCCCCACCCTGACTAAAGGGCAGGCAGCTCTCCCGAATGGGGGAGAGCTTGGAAAGCAATCTACGATTGCTTTGGGAATTTGATGATTTCATTAATCATTCATCGCAGATGAACCATTCGATTCATTCGTTAAATTCGAGGTCGTTTTTTGAGGTTTTGTCGAGATGTTTTTCAAAAATACGAAATTAATTTGGAGAGTGGGGATATGGATGGAATAAACAACAAAAGCCGATCGGGATCGATCAGCTTTTGTACATGTATGCTTTTGCTGTGTTTAAAACGGTAAATCTTCGTTTTCGCCTGCAGGTGGTACTTCGGCCTCGGCATAGGGTGGTGGAGGCATATCAGGGGCGCTATTGGCCTGTGCTTTCTCTATCCTCCATGCTTCCAGGTTCGAAAAGTAGTTTACCTTTCCGTCCTTTTCCCATTTCCGTCCTTTTATATTGAAGGATACTTTAACAGCGTCGCCTAAGTTAAATGGATCTAGTTGCGCACAACGATCCTGCGTTAACTGAAACTTGATATAATCGTTCCAGTCAGAATTACGTTCGTTGGCTACTTCTATAACAAATTCTCTCTTTTTAAAGGAAGCACTTATGGCTTGTTCATCTTCCTTTACTATTATGTTTCCTGTTAATTCAAAATTCATTTGTCCGGCTTGTAAGTGGTTAATCTTCGATTATTTTAATGGTCTCAATTTCGTCGCCCGCTTTAATGGCATCTATCACATCCAATCCCTCATATACTTTGCCAAAGCAAGTGTGATTTCCATCTAAGTGAGCGGTATTGTTACGGCTGTGGCAAACGAAAAACTGAGAGCCTCCTGTGTTTTTTCCAGCGTGAGCCATCGAAAGTACACCCCTGTCGTGATATTGTTTCTCGGCATTGGTTTCGCAGTCTATTTTGTAGCCTGGGCCGCCCGTACCTGCTTTTGGACTGTGTGGATCTTTTGAATGGGGGCAACCACCTTGAATCACAAAGTCGGGTATAACACGGTGAAAAGCCAACCCATCATAAAAACCTTCTTTGGAAAGTTTTGCGAAGTTTTCTACTGTCTTGGGTGTTTCCTTTTCGTACAGTTCCACCTTCATAACACCTTTTTCGGTATGTATTTCTGCTCTCATCATCATTCAGTTTAATATTGTTTTTCAAAAAACAAATGTACAATTTCTCACAGCAACATCAAATTTGTAATTGTTTTTTTAAGTGTAGATAGGAGTAAACAATTTAGTGTTAGGAGTTTGGGGTTTTGACAACCTAGAATTCTAAAAATCAATATATAAACTTATAAACACTGAACTCAGAAGTTTACCTCATATCTATAACAGCAACATCGGGATGTTTGGTTTTATCAAAAACAAAGGCACTGTTGTCTATAGGTGTGTTAACCACAAATTTTTTGACTACAATGGTGTAATTGTTACCATCTTTGCCCACTTGTTTTATGCGATATAATTGTAAGTCGTCCTTTTTAATTTCAAGACTTATGCGCGAAAAAGGCTTATCGCGATTAATGGGGAATAAATCGATGGCATAAACCGTTATTCCATCGTTGGTTTTTTCGCCCATATAAGCATATTTAAAACCAGATTGGTACATGGTGAAAATTGTTGCAGGGTTAAGTGAACTTTCGTCCTCAGGATCGGGTTCGTCCACATTTACCTCCTTGGCATCAATCATATGTGTCCACATTGTTTTTCCGTCGAAGTAAGTATCCACATCCATTAAATGAGCTTTGTATTTGTCGGCTTTAATGGCAATGTTTCCGTGATACGCTTCTTCAATATCCTCTTGTAGGTTTTCCAAAGTAAACGAAAAATCAGCTTTTATGGTTTCGTAGGTTTTGGTTTTGGCTGTTACTTTATCAAGAATTTCTTTTGCTTTCTCTTGATTTTGAGCAAATATAAACCCGGGCATTAGGGCTATCAGTATAATCAGTTTCTTTTTCATATGTCTAAATTTTGTTTTTCAATTGCCACATAGCCTGCCCCGATTTTTCATCGGGGGAACTCGCCATTACAATCATTCTCCTCCCGCTAAGGCGGGACAGGTTATGTGAGAGACAACTCTCATGGCTCGTTTCATCTAATTTTAATTATTTGTTTATTTATGATTGCTTTTCTTTTCAAAAACAATACCAAAAAATATATTGCCTTTTTTTTACAGCGATAGCGGCACAATACAACGTTGTGCAAGTATCAGCTTAAATTACTGCAAACCTCTTAAAATGTGTTCGAGTGACATCTCGTCGGGTATGAGCACCTGGCGGGCTTTGCTGCCCTCGAAGGGGCCAACCACGCCAGCCACTTCAAGCTGATCAATAATTCGTCCGGCACGATTATAGCCTATTGAAAACCTGCGCTGAATTAAAGATGTAGAACCACTTTGATTGGCCACTACCACACGGGCAGCCTCCTCAAAAAAGGAATCTTTGTTGGTCATATCCACCTCTCCGGCCTCGCTGGCCGAACTATCGCCAAAATACTCGGGCAATAAAAAGGCACTTGGATAGCCCTTTTGGGCTCCAATGAAATCATTTATCCGTTCCACTTCAGGCGTATCTACAAAGGCACACTGCACACGCACTAAATCGCTGCCCTGGGTAATTAGCATATCGCCACGACCAATAAGCTGATTGGCTCCGGGTGAGTCCAAAATTGTTCGGGAGTCGATCATAGAAGCTACTTTAAAGGCTACCCTTGTGGGGAAGTTAGCCTTGATAACACCAGTAATAATATTGGTACTGGGGCGCTGTGTGGCTACAATCATGTGTATACCTACGGCACGTGCCAGCTGCGCAATACGGGCAATGGGTAGTTCTACCTCTTTGCCTGCCGTCATAATAAGGTCGGCAAACTCATCAATAACTACAATGATATAAGGCAAAAAGCGATGTCCTTTTTCGGGGTTCAGCGCACGTTTTACAAATTTATGGTTATACTCCTTTATATTACGGGCATGTGCTTTTTTCAGCAGGTCGTAACGGGCATCCATTTCAATGGTGAGGGAATTAAGCGTGGTGACAACTTTGGCCACGTCGGTAATAATCGCTTCGTCCTCATCGCCAGGCAGTTTGGCTAAAAAATGTCTTTCTATCTTGCTATAAATATTTAACTCTACCTTTTTAGGATCCACCAGCACAAATTTTATTTGTGAGGGGTGCTTCTTGTACAACAGGCTGGTAATAATAGCATTTAAACCCACCGATTTACCTTGCCCTGTTGCTCCAGCCACAAGCATGTGTGGCGCTTTGGTTAAATCAATAACAAAAGTTTCGTTGGCGATGGTTTTTCCCAGTGCGATGGGGAGCTCAAATTTTGTGGTCTGAAATTTCTTGGACGAAATAATGGTTTTCATCGATACTATTTCGGGCTCGCTGTTGGGAACTTCAATACCTATAGTGCCTTTTCCGGGCATGGGAGCAATAATACGAATACCAAGAGCAGAAAGGGATAGCGCAATATCATCCTCCAAGTTTTTTATCTTCGATATCCTAACACCAGGGGCAGGCACTATTTCGTACAGCGTAACAGTAGGACCCACGGTGGCCTTAATACTCTTAATCTCAATTTTATAATCGTTAAGCGTATTTACAATTTTATCTTTATTTGAGTTTAGCTCTTCGTCGGTAACAGGCTCATTGTCTGCATGATGATCTTCCAGAAGGTCTATCGGTGGCAGCTGATACGACGACAAATCGAGTGTTGGGTCGTAATCGCCCAGGGGTCTATTGTCCTTTATCTCATATCCCTCATCATCCTCCTTATTTTTCTCTATTACAAAGCCTTCGTCATTATCATCTTCCTCAGAATCTGGATTGGGGGTGGTATCTAAGATAATGGCTCCCTGACCTTTTAGATCAGGCTTAGGAGTTTCGGTATTTGTTAGTTCCTCTTTAAGCTCAGGTCGCCCTGAATTTTGGTATTCCTCTTCTTCAACTTCCATTGGAACTTCGGCCTCCCATTCTTCAACTTCATCAACGGAAGGCACAATTGTATCTTTGCTTGGCGATGATTGCTTTTGTTCTGATGCGTTGGCTTTCGTCTTTCTATCTGCAAATGGTTTTTTTACGAGTGGGATAAACCCATCGAAAGTATAGGTGAGGTAAATAGTTAGGGTGAAAAACAGAAATAAAATAATGCCCACATTACCTATGGACGATATTAACCATTTGCTCATAAAATAGCCCATTTCGCCACCCAGTAACATATGGTAATCGTTAACGAAATTTATAAATGCATAACCAAGGAAAATAGAGAGCCATGCGCCCACGAAAAAACAGTGCAATATTGTTTTTCGTAAGGGAGCAAGCCTTACCCTGAGCAATTTAAAAGCACCTACAAATAAAGCTACCACTAAGGCAAATGCGGCAATACCAATGCCGGAGTGAATGAATAAATCAGCAAAATAAGCACCCAGCTTTCCAGTCCAATTTTCAACGTTAATATCCGAATTAAATATAAAATCGAAAAAATCAATATTTAATTTGCTGTGATCTGCTCCTCCGCTAAAAATAAACGAAACAAAAGCTATTGTTAAAAATATGGAATAGCCAATCAGGAAGAGTCCGATGAAGAACCTTACTTTAAAATCGCTTATCTTGTTTTTGAAATTCGAAATGAGATGGCGCTTAGATTTTGATCGAGTTTGTTTAGTTTTTGCAGCCATTTTTATTTTTTGTTAATTAAAAAGGTATTAGCGTTCAGGCAAAATTAATAAATGTAGCGGCTATTAAAATATTTAAAGCAAAATCTTTCCTATTGTACTTTTGAAGAAAGCATAAAACGAGCCATGAGAGTGTTCTCTCACAATGAAAATGACTAATCTGGCGAGTTCCCCGTCTGCTCCGGGCAGGTATGTGGCAAAAAAATAAATTATAAACACATGAAAAAACCCGCAGAAAAACTCCTGCGGGCTTATCCAATTAATTGTTTTTTATTATGCTCTTAGTGCTTTAACTCCAGGGAGCTCTTTGCCTTCGAGGAATTCTAACGAAGCACCACCACCTGTAGAGATGTGGCTCATTTGATCGGCCAATCCACTTTGGTTAACAGCAGCAACTGAGTCGCCACCTCCAATGATAGAAATGGAATCGGATTTGGCAACGGCCTCGCATACACCAAAGGTTCCTTTGGCAAAGTTGGGCATCTCGAAACATCCCATAGGACCGTTCCATATAACTGTTTTAGCTGTTGCTATCTCGGCTGCGTATGCCTCAACAGTTTTAGGGCCCACGTCAAGAGCCATTCTTCCTTCGGGTATTTCAACGCCCACCACTCGAATATCAGCATCGTTGGCAAATTTATCGGCAGCCAAGTTATCAACAGGAAGCATAAACTTTACTCCTTTGGCCTTGGCATCTTTTAAAATTTGTTTTGCTGTATCTATTAAATCTTCCTCAACCAATGAACCGCCGATGGCGTGTCCTTGTGCTTTAAGGAAAGTATAAGCCATACCACCACCAATAAGAATGGTATCCACTTTAGAGATTAAGGACTTGAGGACTTCTAACTTGCCCGAAACTTTAGCTCCACCAACGATGGCTACGAAAGGTCTTTCGGGATTGGCCACGGTGTCGCCCAAAAATTTAATTTCTTTTTCCATTAAGAAACCAGCCATTTTAACATCCACAAAATCAGCTATAATAGCGGTTGAAGCGTGGGCACGGTGAGCAGTACCAAATGCATCATTTACATACACATCGGCCAATGCGGCTAACTGCTTGGCAAAACCTTCGTCGCCTTTTGTTTCTTCGGCATGGAACCTAAGGTTTTCTAATAACAACACCTCGCCTGCTTTAAGGTTGGCAGCCATGGTTTTAACTTCGGCACCAATACAATCGGGAGCCATTTTAACATCAACGCCCAATAGTTCGGACAGATGGCCAACCACATGCTTTAATGAATATTTCTCATCATAAGTATCTTTCGGACGACCTAAGTGCGACATAATAATAGCTGAACCACCATCTTTTAATATTTTTTGGATAGTTGGCAATGCGGCACGAATACGTGTGTCGTCGGTAATCTCGAATTGCTCGTTCAAAGGCACATTAAAATCCACGCGGATAATTACCTTTTTTCCTGAAAAGTTGAAAGTGTTAATAGAAGGCATATGAATATAATTATTTGGTTTTAAGAATGTAATTGATGGTTTCAGTGAAAAAACTGATATAAACCGATTTTTTTTCAGACCACAAATATAAGCATTTTAATGGGGAATTTTGTAATGCTAAGGCTGTAGATTATCACCTAAATTAAGTTTTTTTGCCAGGAGTTTAATAGGGTAGAGGTTCCCGTTTAATATGACGAAGTCTTAAAATTAGTACTTCTTTATCCGTTATTTTATATGCAATTCGATAGCTGTACAATTCAAAAGCTCTGTAGTTACCAGTATTATTTTTCTTAAATTTATCAGCTGGATACTTGTAAGGTTGTTCCCGTATTTTATCTATTGCATCAATAATTCAATTTCGCACGGTTATAGCCCCTTGATATGATTCCTTCAATATCCTGTCATACGCCTTCTGCAACTGGGACGCAGCCATACGATCCCAAATAACTAGCAACCGTAACTCTTTTACCATTTTTTAATATCTTCTTTCAACGATTCATGCGAGATAAATTGACCTGCTGCTATTCGTTTTTCCGCATCGTCGAGTTCTTTGTTGTATTGTGATAGAGAGATTCGCTCAGACTTCTCACTTTTTTTTTCTAAAAACGATTTCATCACGGATAGTAATGATTCCTTCTGCCCTTCAGAAAGCAAATTGTAATAGAAATTAAACTCGTGATTTAAAGTTTGTTGCTCCATGGTTAATAGTATTACGCTTACTACAAAGTTAAGGATATATTTTAAAACTCCACAAGCATTTAATCAATGTGCTTGTAAGTAGGGACTCGAATTAACGTATCAATCTACTGACCTACTGATCTAATAACCTATCAGCCCCAACATTTCATCCTGTGGAATTTTATCGCTAGCCACTACAAACCAGTTGTTTAATAGCTGTGGCTTGTTGTAATTCAATCTACGTCGGGTGGTGCAGTCTATAACGTAAGCATCGGCACATTCTGCAATGGCTTGTCCTGCCGCTATGTCCCATTCCATGGTTGGTCCCAGGCGGGGATAGATATCTGCACTACCCTCAGCTATTTTGCACAGCTTTATAGAACTGCCCACTGATACTACATCCGCTTGACCATATTTTTCCTCCAACACTTGGATGAACTGATTGGTTTGGTTTGAACGATGGCTTACACTGGCTACGATACGGAGTTTTTTATTTGGTTTGTGAATGCCTGACTGATGGGCTAGGGGTAATCTCTGTGTGCTGACGATGTTAATGTCTTTTTGATTGAGCCAATCCTTGTGAAGCTGAACTTTAAAAGAACCCTTATTCGCACTGGCATAATACAACTCCCCGGTAACAGGAACAAATATGACTCCGGCAGCGGGATAGCTGTTTTGTATAAGGGCAATATTAACTGTAAACTCCCCGGTTCTTTTCACAAACTCTTTAGTACCGTCCAGCGGATCCACAATCCACAGTTGCTTCCAATGTTTTCTTGTTTCGTATTCTTCGTGCTTTCCTTCCTCGCTTAAAATAGGAATATGGGTTGTTAGAAGATAGTCTTCAATAATGTTGTGGGCAGCTTTGTCGGCATGGGTTAACGGAGTACTATCGGCTTTTGTTTCGATATCAAAATTATCTGATTTGTACACTTTCATGATGGCTTTACCTGCCTCAGCGGCAGCTTTTATGGCAATTTGCAATAGTTGTTCCATGGATATGATTTGAAGAGATAGTTAGTTGTTTAATGATTTGGTTCTTTATGGGAAATAGTTGATAATACAAAGCAAGGCTTGACTTGAAAATAAACCAATACATTATTATACAATATCGGTTGGACTTACACACCTATGTTGACTACTTCACATTTACATAGGCTATGTTCCTCCGCTAAAGCTTCGGCGACACGCGGAAAGGACTATACTTTTACAGTTCGCTCCCCGTCTGTCGCCAGACAGGTTTCAGAGCAGAATAAACCATTCAAACAACTCCCTTGAGTTTACTATTTTTATCCATACCAAAAGTGAGGTAATCGAGGTTTGAGATAGCCAATAAGCCTGGCGATTTACCCACTTCCAACGAACCATACAAATGCTCTAGACCCATTGCCTTGGCATTGCGGATGGTGAGTTGCATTAATTCGGATAGGGAATCACTTGACGCTTGAATTTTCTCAAAGCCCATTGGTAAATATTGGTTAGCATTGGGGATGTGGGTCTGTACCAACAAGATATTTCCGGAGCTTGCCTTCTTTAAGTATACATAAACATCGGGGGTTACACCCAAAGCTCTGATACCTTGAATAAAGAGCCTGTTTAAATATTTTTTACTTGTGGGCAGTTCATCCGAGAGCAATGGAGCTGTGCCATAATCTACCAAACCAGGAATTAAAAAACCATTGATTAGGAGCAGTGATGCTTCCTCTTTAAAAGAATCTCGTTCGCGTATTTCAACAATTTTATCATCCTCGTCAAAAGTAATAATTGGAAATTTGCCGACAGAGCCATCGGGCCTTAGCCAATAATGTGCAGCAATTTTTTTCATTCCTCCTTTATGGGTATTACTTGAGCTGAATCGGGCATTGACGTATATTCAAACTCAATATTATTAATACGAGCTCGAATTTGTTCCAGGGTGTCGTGGTCCATCAGGAAACCCTCCAGTTTAAGTATTTTTTTATCCGTATCGAATCCAATTGCCAACTCTGCTTTTGTGTTATTATGCGTGATTGGAAGACTGTAGGTAACCGTATCCATGGAACTATCGGCATACATTGCAATCACCTTAAGTAGTGACTCCTTCACTTTGCTTTCTTTCATGAATTGATAAAAAGCGCTAAAGGTATATCCTTTTGCTTCAATAGTATCCACGCCAATAATAAATGGTACGCGCTTATCAATAGTATCCGTTGTATTGATAAAATAGCTTTTATCGCCCTTCCAAATATTTCGTGCCAGTTTCTCTTTTCTAATCTTCTCCTTCTCTTCGTCCAATATTTTTATTTCTCTTTCGTTTTGCGCCTCTTCTTCGGCCAGCAGCGCAATTACCTTATCGTACACCTCTTGGTACAATGCAGGATGGGAGAGGTACCAGTTTACTATGGTATCAAACTTTTGCTGTGTTAGCTTGTGCTTATCCAAAACATGGTGATAATAATGATTGACAGAAGTATCCAGACCCCTATTAGATATACGCAGCTGATTTATGGTTGCTTCGGCATGATGCACATCGGCCAAAATTTTTGCAAATTCATCTTTTTTAGGAAATCCCTTTGGAACTCTATTAGGATTACAAGCTATTAAAAATAAGCCCAGAGCTATAGTAAATAATGCAACTGTATTTTTTATCATTTTTAATTCATTTTAAGCTCTGCCTCCTCAATGTCCGGTGGCCTTCAACATGGTTCGGATGGTTTTTAAGAAGATAACGAAATCGAGTTTTAAGGACCAGTTGTCTATGTATTCTAAATCCATCTTCATCCATTCTTCAAAGGGAATTTCGTTACGTCCCGACACCTGCCAAGTACAGGTTATGCCAGGTTTCATTGACAACCTGCGTAGTTGCCATCTTTCGTATTGTAGAACTTCCTGAGGTACGGGAGGGCGTGGACCAACGATGGCCATGTCGCCCATTAGCACGTTAAAAAACTGGGGCAATTCGTCTAGGCTGGTTTTTCGTAAGAAACGACCTATTTTGGTAATACGGGGATCGTTTTTTATTTTAAAAACTGGGCCATCCATCTCGTTGTCATCCATTAGCTCATGTTTTAAGTCTTCGGCATTCACCACCATAGTTCTAAATTTATAGGCGTAAAACTTCCGGCCGCGTAGTCCAACACGCTTTTGTTTGAAAAAAACATCACCTCCATCGGTTAGTTTTATCAAAACAGAAATAAGCACAAATACGGGGGAGGCTAGTATTATTACTAATAACGAGATGATAAAATCCAGTATAGTTTTAACCTGCATGGCCAAATAATCGGTTGGGGTATTGCTAATGGTGAGCAGAGGCATGGTGTTATAATGATGTATATGTGCTTTGCTTTTTAACATATTAAAAAAGGGGGAGTACAATCTGAATATCACACCCACCTCGGAGCAGGAATGCGTAATCTCCTCCACCTCATCTACATACATTTTATTTTTAATAAAAATAACCTCATCAATTGTTTTATGCTCCAACAATTTGGCAACATCTGTATCAGGCGGTAAAACCGGTATTATACCGTTATACATACTTGCTAAATCACCGTTGCCAATAATACTCACTATTTTATATCCCCACTCCTTATATCTTAATACCTGCTCGATAAAGGAGGTGGCCGTATAGTCGCCTATAATAATAATAGATCTCGTATTCCGGCCATGTGCTCTGGCTCTTTTAAAGGTAGCATAAATGACAATTTTAAAGGCGAACATCAATGTTAAGTTGACAACCCCAAAGTAGGGTAGCGGGTTAAAGCCAACATAGTATAAATCGAACACCAAAACGGCCAAGCCCAGAAGTGAGGTGCCAGCGAGTACAAGGGCTAAACAATTAAACAAAATAGCAGAATACGGTCTAGAGCGATGCAGTTGAGTTAATCTGAAATATTTGCCCAAGATAAACCATACCAAAGCTATAATTAAATGAATTATAATAGAATCCTTATATTTTAGAAATGAGAAGTGTCCAAAATATAAAAACATAGCCATGTTAAACGATAACCAAGCAATTGCAACCTCAATAAGTGCCAAGAAATTGTTGACTACTTTTTCCCTTTCTCTTAACATGCAGTTCTATTTTGTTTGTTTAATATGGACAAAGATATAAAATTGAATTGTTATTTTAACATGTAATACGTCATCAAAATGATTGGTTAAAAAAATGATAATGGTGGTGTATATTTTATACCTATCATACCTCCAAAGGCCTTATATAACTCTCCATTATCGATGGAAAACGAAGCTTGAATACTAAGGCCTTTCCAGTTGTTATTTTTGTAATTTAAGCCAAAATAGGTGTAGGTTTGCTGTTTACCCCCTTTGTAAAAAAAATCGGGTGCTTTATCCCAACTATATCTATATTTGTATTCCTCAGAATAAGATCCCTTGTTAAGTGTGTGTGTAGCCTTAATTAAGTAGGATAGTTTTTTATTAATTTCACCCTGTAATCCAACATGGAAACCCTTGATGCGGTTGTTCATAAACACCACAGTGTTATTGGGTGTCCATTCCGGGGCATAAGCTTTTGCCTGCCAGTAGGTATGGTACAAAGGCATACCCATAGGCTGCTGATGATAAGTCCATCCGTTATAGTATGAGCCGTTGTTGTTATAATCATCTCTACCACCGTATTCGTGGCCATAGTTCATATTATTTTGTAGATATTTAAGTACTTTTTCCTTGTTCCATCCATTTTGCTGTACGTTAAAGGTTTCCTGCATAAAAACATCGTAATCGGGTATTTCATTTATCCATATAATACCTTGTGAAGGGTCCGGGTATAAAGGATCTGGGATACCTTGCCCTGATTGATGATCGGTTTTAAAAATCTCAATGGACAGACTTTTGAGCAGGCTCCCCTTCTTGAAATCAGACAACAAGCCAATTTTATAATCGTCGTTATTTCTTTTGTTTACCCTCATACCGCTACCATCGGCAAAAGGTTTTTGTAGATAAAAATGTAAGTTGGCCCATTGGGTGCTTGTGTAGAGCCCAAAATCCCAAAATCCTTCGTGTGCCCCGGCTGCGTTTGTCTCTTCGCCTCCCCCTATTTTAGCCGAACCTTGAGCGATAAAGGTGGGCCAGATGTCGATAGGTATTTTTTCGCCATTAGGACGGGTACCTCCAAAAATGGCACTGTGGGCCAGACCTATATATGGTTGCACCCTCGCTCTGCCCAAACGGATATAGGCCCATTTTTCGTGCAACAACGCATTGTCGGCACTATTGCCTTTTCCTTGTGCAGTGCGGTCGTCGTTTAAAATACCCTGTGATATACCTCCTCTTATTTCTATCCAATTATTTAAAAAGCCGATGGGCATATAATCAAACACTCCAATGGTAGCGCGGGGTATGGGACGGGCATTACTATTCATAAAAAATCCACCAACAGTAAGCTCGTCATTATAAGATAAAGGTGTAAAGGTCTGCTTTCCTACAAAAAAGTTTATTCTACCCCATGCTTTACCATTTATATAGGCTTCGTGCAAAAAGCTATTGCTAAGCTCATTTTTAAGAACTCCTGAAACGCCAATTTGTAATTGGATTTTATTTGTTTCTAATAAATTATATTTGGCACCTGTCAACAGGAAAGCCTGGCTTTTATCAAACGGTGCTACTACCCCCCATTGGTTTGTGTATTGATAAAAGGGCAAGAGATTATCGTTGCTAGATATAACAAATTTAGATTCAAGAGAGAAATGTAACTTCTGTTGCGAAAATACGGATGTAGCCATCCATATTAGTAGCACCGTAACTGTAAAATTATGTTTCATCTAGCTTTTGTTAATACATTTTTACTATATGCTTTACTTGCCATCATACGCCACTACGCACTGAAACTTTGGATGTATTAATTGATTTTAAACTAAAAGAGAGAGCCCAGGCTCTCTCTTTTATATCATTAATCATACATTGTTCCTATTACTTCTCAATATCAAGCAATTCTACTTCAAAAACTAGCAATTGCATTGGTCCTATTTGACCTTGGCCATTGCTTCCGTAAGCTAAATCGCCTGGGATATAAAGTTTGTATTTTGAACCAACGGGCATTAGTTGCAATGCCTCGGTCCAACCTGGTATTACTTGAGTAACACCAAAGGTAGCTGGCTCTCCTCTATCTACAGAACTATCGAATACAGTTCCGTCCAATAGGGTACCATGGTAATGTACCTTAACTTTGTCGTCGGCGGTAGGTGTTGCTCCGTTGCCTTCTTTAAGCACTTCGTACTGTAATCCGCTGGCAGTAGTTACCACACCTTCTTTTTCGGCATTCTGAGCCAAAAATTCTTCTGCTGCTTTTTTGTTTTCAAAAGCTGGGTTTCCAGGCTTCATGTTTTTATTGTCCTGCGCAGCTTGGTAAGCTGTTTGAAGAAAGGTGTTTGCTGTTTGTTGGTCAAAAGCTGCATCTTTTTCTTCTAATAGCGTGTTGATAAAACCAATTTTCATGGTGTTAAAATCAATGCTATCAAAGCTTTCTGATAAACCGTCTTTCATTTGTTGCGAAAAACCAGCATCAGCATAAGCAGCAGCTAATGCTTTGGTGTTGATGGTATCAAAAGGACCTTGAAATTGCTGTGCCATACCGGCTGCATTAAGATATCCTAAGGCGTAGCTAACGCTATCGGTTTGATTATTCAGTGTAACTTTTTTTACACTTGGGCCTTGCGTACACGAAACGGCCATAACCGATACTGCTACAAAAACTAAAATTAAATTTTTTATTTGCATGTTTTCTGAGTGTGATTAAATAAATGTGTGTTAAATATGAGAGATGAAAAAATATGCGACTATACAATTTCTAATAATTCAACCTCGAAAATTAAGGTGGTGTGCGGTGTAATATCCTGACCGGCACCTTGTTCACCATAGGCAAGGTTCGATGGTACAAAAAGCTTCCATTTGGAGCCAATTGGCATCAGCTGTAATGCTTCTACCCATCCTGCTATAACACCGTTTACGGGAAATACAGCAGGTTCGCCACGTTGCACGGAGCTGTCGAAAACGTTGCCATTGATCAATGTTCCGTGGTAATGACATTTTACTTTATCCTGAGCTGTGGGTTTTTCACCGGCCCCTTGGTTAATGACTTCATACTGTAACCCGCTGGGTAAGCTTACTACGCCTTCCCTTTTTTCGTTTTCGGCCAAAAATTCTTTTCCTGCCTTAATGTTTCCTTCAAACTGTTTGCTTTGCAGTTCGGTAAAAAACGTATTGATGATTTGATTGGCTTCCTCTGGCGATATTTCCAGTTGTGTAGCTTCCAATTGATGTTGTAACCCTCGTGCAAATGCCTGGTAATCTATTCCTTCGACACCTGACTTTTGCAGGTTCCCGGCAATGCTCATTCCCAACGAATAACTTAATTTTTCCATGTAACTATAATCCTTTTTTTCTATTAAAAAAACGTTACAAATGTATAATTTTAGAAGATAAGAAACAAGATATGGGAATATTTAACCGTATATTTTTATATAGACAGCACCCTGGTAAGCTCCAAGAGGCCCGGATTCAATTGTTTTTTATGTTTTAAGGCCTGGTTAAAAGGTACCAGAACAATGCCTTTGTTCACCAACCCAAGCATCACATTACGCTGCCCATCGTTAAGTGCTTCAATGGCTGAAACACCCATGCGACTGGCCGTAACCCTATCGAAAGCCGAAGGTGAACCCCCGCGTTGTATATGCCCTAGGATGGTAACACGCGGATCGAAATTAGGATACTCTTTTTTAATTTTTTCGGCCAGCATAATGGCGCCGCCATTAATTTTTTCGCCCTCGGCCACTATCACAATGCTACTGCTTTTGTTTTTGTTATGACCTTTTTCGAGATAAGTATAGAGTTGTTTGAAATCCATATCTATTTCGGGTACTAATATGGCCTCGGCACCGGAGGCAATACCGCTGCGCAAAGCTAAAAAGCCCGCATCGCGACCCATCACTTCCACAAAAAATATACGGTTATGTGCACTTGCTGTATCCCTTATTTTATCCACGGCATCCACCACCGTATTTAATGCAGTATCGTACCCAATGGTATAATCCGTTCCAAACAAATCGTTATCGATAGTTCCTGGAACGCCTACAATGGGTATGTTACACTCATGTCCAAAAATACGAGCACCGTTAAAAGTACCATCGCCGCCAATTACCACCAAGCAGTCAATGCCATGTTTCTCTAAATTGTTATACGCCTGTTCTCTGCCCTCTTTTGTTCTAAATTCCTCACTCCGTGCTGATTTCAGTATGGTGCCGCCTTTATGTATTATATTACTTACCGATTTGGAGGTCATTGGCCGCATTTTATCGTGAATCATGCCATAGTAGCCTTGCGTAATGCCCATCACCTCCATGTTGCTGCATATAGCCGCTCTAACAACTGCACGTATAGCTGCATTCATTCCGGGCGCATCACCACCCGAGGTTAATACACCTACTTTTTTTAATTGTCCCATATATTCTATTTGTTTTTTATTATTGTTTTAATGTTTTGTACTACCTGCTCCAATAACCAAGGTGGTGTAGATGTGGCTCCACTTACTCCAACAGATTTGAGGGGTTGGACAAACCAAGCCTTATTTAACTCATTACCATTACTCACCATATATGAACGTTGGTTCGCACCTAAACATTTGGCAAACAACATTTTGGCATTACTGCTTTTTTTACCCGCCACAAAAATCATCATATCGTGGTTTTTTGCAAAATGCATTACTTTTGGCAATCGACAGGCTACCTGACGGCAAATGGTATCAAAGGATTTAAACTCTAAACCTGGCTTTATGTTTTCTTTCAAATAGGTGGCAATACGATCAAATTCATCTATGCCTTTGGTTGTTTGCGCATAGAAATGGGTAGGTTTATTCAAATCAATTTTCATGACTTCCTCCATCGATTCCACCACAATGGCTTCGTTGTTGGTTTGGCCAACAAGACCTATCACCTCGGCATGTCCGTGCTTGCCATAAATAACAACTTGTCCGTTTTTAGTTTTTAAATCCATCCACGAATTTTTAATTCGCAGTTGAAGCTTTAAAACAATAGGGCAAGTGGCATCAATAATAGTATGTCCTTTTTCCTTTGCTTTTTGATAGGTGGAGGGTGGCTCGCCATGGGCACGTATCAGTACTGTTTTTTTGTCGAGGTTAAATAAATCATTATTCGAAATAGCATTTAAACCTTTTGCTTTCAGGCGTTCCACTTCCATATCGTTGTGTACAATATCGCCTAACGAATAAAGCTTTTCGTTCTCCTTTAACTGCGTTTCGGCAGCCTCAACTGCCTTAGCCACCCCAAAGCAAAAACCTGAGGCAGGATCTATTTCAATAATTACGGAAGACATTTAATACAATTTTAATCTTGTACATTATTTTATCAGGTTGCGCACTTTTAGTTGATCTACAATAAAGTCTAACTGTTCTTGCTTTGTCATATCACTATTGTCGAGCACAAGGGCATCGTCGTCTTTTCTCAATGGGCTCTCGTCACGATTTTCATCCATATAGTCGCGCTTTTTCACGTTTTCCATTACTTCGTCAAAGGTAATGTCCTGGTTTTTTTCCTGGTATTCTTTAAAACGTCGTTGCCCTCTTATCATTGGCGATGCAGTCATAAACAACTTTAAATCGGCTTGAGGGAAAACTACCGTTCCTATGTCGCGTCCGTCCATAACAATACTATCCGTTTGGCCCATGGCCTGTTGCAGCTCCACCATTTTTTTACGCACAAAACCGATGGTGCTAATTTGGCTCACGTTGTCGCTCACCTCAGGACCTCTAATTTCGCTTTCTACCAGCTTACCGTTTAGGTAGGTTTGGTTGCTTTTGCTTTGCACATCAAACTTAAAGGTGATGTTTATTTCGTCCAATGATTCAATCAAAAGGTCTTCATCAATAATACCTTCGTGTATAATCCCATTTTGCAGGGCATATAAAGTTACGCAGCGGTACATTGCTCCGGAGTCGATAAAAATAATGTTAAGTAGCTTGGCTAAATCCTTGGCTACCGTACTTTTACCGCAGGATGAATAACCGTCGATAGCAATTATCAATTTGGAATTTACTTTTGTCATTGTAATTTATTTGAGCGCACAAAAATACAATGATTGTTTGGTTATAAACAAGAAATTTGCGAATAAGACTAAAAAACTAAGCATATAACATTTCTTGGGTAGGTGATTTATAACGGCTCTGTATGATTTTTAGTGGGTAATGCTTAGGAAGGCTTCATATAAAAATAAACAATGCAATACAGGTCGGACTTACAGCCCTCTATTTGCGTCTATTCATCCACATAGCCCTAAAGGACTATGCTTTTAGCGTTCGCTTTTTCAGAGCTTAAAGGTGAGCTGATTTACAGCTTGATAAAAAACACGTATACATAACCTTATGAAACGAGCCCTCGAAAGTTCGGGGCAGGCTATGTGGCAAAAAAAATAAATTATAAACACATGAAATTCTAAAGCTATAATCTTGGATAGGGAGAAAGTTACCTTTAGGTGATTTAGGGGTAGAGAGGGAGAGGGTTAGCCCTCGATTCTGCTTAGTCAGAATCGGCCTTTGGTGCCCTATTCATAAATTTTTATGAATAGGGCAGGTTAAACATTTATCTAAAACTGGACAAATTAGTAGCGATGGAAAAATGGTTTGAAGAGCCGCCAAGATGATAACGGGCAGAGCCATAGGAAAATAGAAATTTATAAACTTTAAATCCAAATCCCCACGAAAATCCTGCTGTTGACAGGCGTTCGGGGTATCCTAATTCCTTTCTCCTACGATGGTTATAACCAAAATCGATATGGAAACTTTTGGTGGGCATAAACTCAACACCTACCACCATGTGTCGCATCAGCTTGTCGCCAAAACCGCTTTTGTCCTCCTCTGTGCCAAGGCTAGATCCGTTGGCATTTTCCGCATCATAAGGTTTGTAGGTTAAATCCCAATTTAAAAGATTCTGGGCAGTGAGCGAAAAACGAAAAGGGGCATGAGCCAGTTTTTGGCTGATACCAATCTGTAAATCAGAGGGCATACCTTCCTGTAAATCGTTATACGATGTTATTTGCGAACCCACATTTTTAAGTACAATGCCCATGGAAAATTGGCTCAACGGATTATGGTAGTTTATCCCAAAATCGGCTGCCAAACCAAAGGACGTATATACATCGAACTTAGAATAAATGGGTTTGGCGGTAAGTCCCATGGACAACATGGGCGACAATTGACGGGCATAGGTAAAGTTAAAAGAATATTCGGCAGCATTGGCAATACCCATATCTTCGCCAATATCGTTGGTGCGGTTAAAATCGCCATACTTAATGTTGTGTACGCCAAAGCTAAACGTGCCAAGGTTTTCGAAGTGCTTTGCATATCCTACGTAACCATAGTTTATGCTGCTCATATAAGGTACGAAATTGAGCACCAGCGTATTGTCCATTTCTCTTTGCAAAAGGGCAGGATTATGGTAGGCCATATTCATATCATTATCTGCAATTGATACGTTGGCACCTCCTAAAGCTGCAACTCTGGCCGAGTTGGTCAGGTTTAAAAAATCGAAGGTACTTTCGCCGCCCCGCTGCGCACTGATGGTTTGCACCATGGCTGCCATTAATGCTATATATAAATATTTATGCATACAGTTATCTTATTCTTTGACTAAACCTATAAACGACAAATATAAAATTTTAGTGCGCAATATCGTTGATTATGGGTAGATAATGTGGGGATGTGCTGATGTGCTGATTTGCTGATGTGGGGATTTGAGGATTGGATGATGTGCTGATGTGCTGATGTGAGGATGTGAGGATGGGATGATGTGCTGATGTGGGGATGTGGTGATGTGGTGATTTGGGAAAACTATGCATCTATTAGCCCAACTTTTGGGGTGCAACTTATATCTTTTTGAATTGAGTTTCAGATTTTTTGTTTTTTATCTGCGACACAAACAACCCGCTCACTACTATAACAATACCCACTGTTTTTTGTAGGTCGATGGTATCACCAATAATCCACCATGCAAATAAAGCCGTAAATACAGGGATTAGATTGGTGAACATATTTGTTTTAGCTACACCCAAAAACTTAATGGCCTTGGTAAAAAAAATAAAGGCCAACGACGATGCAAATACCGCCAATTGAAGCACGGCTATCCACGATTCTTTTGTGATTGAAGCAGTTACGAAGCCTTTGTATTCCCATATAAAAAAGAAAGGGGCAAACATAAAAATTCCAATGAAGTTTTGATAGGCCACAATGTTTATGGCAGAGTAATTTTGCGAGAGTTTTTTTAATGATAAAGAATATCCGATGGTGCTAAATACGGCCACAAGCATTAGCATAATGCCCAATAAAGATGCTCTGAGCTCAAAGCCATTTTCTAAAATCATTATGCCAATGCCAAAAAACGAAACAAACATCCCTAAAACGGCCCATGCCGTTATCCTCTCCTTTAAGAATAAAAAGGCAAACAATGAGGCAAATAGGGGAATGGTAGATACAATAACGGCCGCAAGCGTACTGGATACCAATTTCACACCAAAGCCTTCGCCCATAAAATATAAAAATGGCTCAAAAAAGGCCACCAATAGTATCAGTTTAATGTCATTCTTCTTTATCACTCTAAATCTGCGCGTTAGCAATAGGAATAAAAACAAAAGACCAGCGCTTATTATCAACCTTAAAATAACTGTAGTGATGGGATTAAATGATTGGTAGGCCACTTTTATCCATACAAACGAAAGTGCCCAAAAAACCATAGACAGCACAATATAAAAAACCGACGACACACTTGTTTTAACCATAGCGAAAATTTGTGCCGCAAAAGTAAGAATTTTACAGGTATTGCAACATGATTTGCAGTTACTTATAATTTTATATAATTTAGGTGCGAATGCTCTATCTTAAAATTTTTATTGATGCCCTACAGACGACTTCCAAATACTGATTTGGCACGCTTGCGTGCGCTAAAGGCTGCCTTTGATGCGGGTAAAGCTAACTATCCTTATCATATTGCTTATTCGCAAAAGTTATATCATAAAATTCAAGCTGCACTGACGCAATTTGAACAAACTTTATCGCAGTATAATTTTAGCAAGGAACGGCAGTTCAGCTGTAGTAAACTGCTGTCCGAACACTTTAAAGCTGCACGCCTGTATGTTTCACATTTTATTCAGGTGTTAAATTTTTGCATTATCCGTAACGAAATGAAACCAGCCGTACGCTTACATTTTGGGCTATCTGTTAAAGATAAAACTGTACCTGATTTGGGCACAGAGCAGCAGTTCCTAATTTGGGGCAAGCGAGTGCTTGAAGGCGAACAAAAAAGAGCCATGGAAGGTGGTTCGAGAATTTACAATCCCTCCATCGCAATGGTTGGCATCCGGTTCGAGAAATTTGTGGAGCATTACAATAATCATAAGAATCTACTAATTACAACGCAAAAAATGCACGAAAAAGTACTGCATATGCGCACCAATATAGATGAGCTTATAGTACGCTTATGGAACGAAATAGAAGAGCATTTCAATCATCTTGATCCTACCGAAAAAAGAAAGGCCTGTGCCGAATATGGTGTTGTGTATGTTACACGATCCGACGAAAAAGCAGAGGTGGAATAGTTTACTGGTTTAATTTTATTTCGCAATACTTTCTTTATTTAATCGCTTGCAAAGCAACAAGGTAATTACTACGGTAACAAAACTTGTTGTAACCCAAATTAAATTAGGGTATTCGTTACCTGCTTCTAAGGGGTTTATTACTGTATTGCTATCGCTCAAGTGCCATTGATACAGTACGTAAGCCATAAAGTTATTGGTAAAATGTGCCAAAATAGGTAACCAGATATTACCACTATACACTATTAAATACCCGAAGATAACTCCCAACACAAAACGTGGCAAAAAACCAAAAAACTGAATGTGGATGGCACTAAACAGAAATGCCGTGATAAAAACCGCCCAATGTGGATTTTTAAAAGCAGATTGAAATATCCTTTGTAGCGCACCCCTAAACATAAGCTCTTCACCTATGGCTGGCAAAACGGCAATAATAATAACATTAATAAAATGGTCCGACCAATGCGAGGAAACCAAAAATATTTCGGTGACTTCTTTTGCTCCAAGTTCCTTTTCGCGCATCCACTCTTCAATACCGGCCAAATAATCGGGCAGAACCAAGCTGTTATTTAAAACCCCTAAAAAAGAAATAAAAGGCTGCGAACCCATTACCACCAGCATCGAAATAAGTACGTAAATGCCTGTCCTATTTTTTAAATTCCTATGCCCTGGCAATATGAAACCCGTGGTAAGTACCTCAAAAAGAATGGACGGTAAAATAAACAAACCAATACTCTGAAGCACCTGAAAGAACTTTAAAAAAGTACTATTGGCCAATAAAGCATTGGGATTCATCAGCGCACCACTGCCCCAAAAAAACATGGCCACGGCGATGCCCAAAATGGTAATAACAAGCCACGATGTAAGTGTTAAAATAATAAGCAGCAATAACTGCTGCACAGGAGTAATGCTGTTGAAATAAAGTTTCATTTGTAAAAATGAATAAATTGGTCAGGTTGAGGTTTTAAGTGTTTTTATTGAAAGTTTTATAAGAATAGAAAGAACACTAAACAACTATACGTCTGCGGTTTGCTTGGATGTGAGCCACTCCAAAGCTTTTTCTCTTGATTCAAAGGCTCTAACGTCACGTCCTGTCAATCTGGTTACGCCGTTATAAACCACACGAAGTAAGCCACTTATGCCATACACGGCACTAACTTTCATATATGGCTTATTGCCGCCGATAAAATCGGAAATCATATCGCGTATTTCTTTACTGAAGTGCATACCTTCCATGCTGGTTAAGGCAACTACCGATTTAGGTGGCTGGTTTCGAATATGCTTTTTACTGGCATCAATCAAGCCTTTGAAATCTTCAAGAGTTTTTAACCCTTCGAAATCCATAAAATAAATAGTTTCTCCTTTGTGCTTAATAAATTCTGGCGCTCTCATAGATTTAAGTTTTTGTTGGATTGTTTTACCTGCTAAATATAATTTAATAACAATGAGCGAATATAGTAATTGGCTATGAAAAAACAAATAGTTAGATGTTAAAGAGAAAATCTGTTTTACGCGGCTTGTAAGACTCCAACTGCGTGCCACTTTCCTTTTAAGCTAATCATCATTATTAAAGTCAGCTGGTTTGTGATTTTGGTTGATTTTTTCATAAGGGACATTTATTTAGGCCACTACTTTGGTCGGCTGCCGGCTTTCCTGTTTTTATTGTTAATTTTTTTCTGTCAGTTTTCGTATTCCAGTATGATGCAAACAGCCGGAAGTTGTTGAAAAAGTTTAAAAATACAAATTATCTTCAATGCTAGGTGAGCCGCCGAACCACCTATGCTGTAGTTTCGGCGTTTGCATATATACGTTGGTTCCGAACGGAGCGTGGGAATAAATAGTGAGAGGGGCATCGGCGGTCAAACGACCGTCAGCCGTTTACTCGATTTGCAACCGTATTTTTTTTGGTTACGTTTTTTAATATAATATATTACTGCAACCATAGATCCGGTTCCAGCAATTATAATTAGACACAATAAAACAATAGACCAGATATACTCTCTTGAAGCACTCCTAACAGTTTCTTGTGAAAATAAATCTTTAATTCTTACATTGAATTGTGCTTTTGCTAATTCTTCATCAACGTTTAGTATAACCACTTCATCAAATTGATGCTGGTGATATAAATAGATAAGTCCGTTTTTTAAATCGTAAATATTTGAATATAATGTTCTACTAAATATTCCTTTTTGGTGCACATCATCAAGAATTGATTTAAAATAATCTACAGTCAAGTCATTTTCGCTGTTTATTGTTCCCAGCATATCTTCAACTTTCTCATATCTACGGCATGGATATTCTAAAGCGTTTTCAAGGTTTGCTTTATTGTAGTTAGTTGAAATTAAATAGTTTTCGCCTTTTCTCTTTCTCGTAAATGCAAGTTCCCCGTTTTCATCGACACTAATAACTACTGCATCCCCTTTTGAATCTGCAAAGTTTAACTGATAGCTTATTTCTCCAGAATTTGGATACCAATTTTTTCGCTGGTACCTACTTGCTATTTCTATTACTTCTTCAATGCTAGCCGCCTTTCTTAAGATTAATATGGGTGCCCATATCATATAATTCTCATAGGGTGGTTCGTAACTAGGTGGGGGTGTAAGTTCAGAATGTGGATTTATTCTTGATTCGGGTAAGGCATTAGCATCAAAACAAAGTCCTTTTTCATTAATTCCTCCTTGATGGGAGTATTCTTTGAACCCCAAATAGACACAACCATAATTCAAGCTATCAGCAGGTTCAGTCCACAAATAGGTTTTGGGTTCGTAATAATCCTCGTTATTACCAAATAGAACTGTCTCACCAACTGATGCGGAAAAAATTGTACAAGAACCTGGTACTGAGTTAATTGATGTTTTTCCTTTTGTAATTGAAAGAACAACTAATAGAATTGGAAAAAAAGCTACAATTCCGGCTGATATGTAAATTTTCTTTTTCACCTTAGTTCTTTGTTATGGGCTGATTTTCCTGTTTTACTTTTTGAATATGTGATTATGAATTTATTAAATTTTTTCTGGTGATCCTTCTTGATATTTGATTACACCATCTGGAATTATTTCCCATTTGGCTTTTGAACCAACATAAATATGCATACCTATTTCTATTTTAGGATCATCATTTACACATCCCAATGTAACGCCTTGAATAACTCCATTGAAAGTCCCGCATAAAGTGGAGCCACATATACTACAGAACTGCAAACCTTCACCTTTTTTTGATTTATAACTCGTTAACATGTTTTTACCGGATACCCATGAGAATTCTTCTGGATTTACCAGGGCATATGCAGAAGCTTGAGAACTGAATGCTTTCCTGCACTCTGGACAATGACAAGAACGAGCATCTCGAAGTTTACCATTAATCTTATAAGTTATTACTCCACAAAAACATCCCCCTGTTATTAGAGTTTGAGATTCCTTTTTGTTAAATATATTATTCATTATCTATGTTTCTTTAAATGAGAAAGCATTAAATATATACCAGTTTTGTATAGATAACTATTTATTGATTACACATTTTTGAGCAGTTCGCCAAGTCTGTCGAATACGGAACCCCAACCGTTCATAATTCCCATTTTTTCTTGTTGAATTTTATATTCCTCGGTTGGATGAATCACATTAAAGATAAAGTCAGTTTTGTTGTCGTTCGATTTGAACAACGATTGGATCTCAACTCCTTCTGTCATAGGTCTGAAATTTGCGGATGAAACGATTTTTTCAAATTCCACTATTTCTGTGTATTCGCCTTCTGCAATAAATTCTTGACCATTTGGCATTGGCATAATATATTTCCATTTTCCGCCAACTTTAAAATCGTGTTCGACTACTTTTGTTTTAATTCCTTTCGGACTCCACCATTCCGCTATGTGTTCAGATTGTGTCCATGCATCCCAAACCAAATTTATAGGTGCGTTAAAAGTCCGTTTGATGGTTACAGTTCGATTGTCCTTATCGTTAGATTTATTCATCTTGATTGGTTTTAGATTGTAATTTGGTTAAATATCTATCAAAAGAGTCTAATTTGTTTTCCCAAAGTTCTCGGTATTGCTCAATCCACATAAATGCTGGAATTAGGTTTTTTGGTTGAATGAAGCAAAACCTTTCTCTGCCTTCTTTTTTATAATCGATTATCTTGCATTCCTTTAAAATTTTTAAGTGTTTGGAAATTGCAGGTCGGCTGATATCGAATTTTTCGACTATCGAGTTTACGGAAAGCGTTTTTTCCGCCAATAGTTCAATAATGTCCCTTCGAATTGGGTCGGCAATTGCTTGAAAAACGTCCCTACGCATAATTTTTTGTAACTAATTGGTTACAAATATAAATGTAATCATTCGGTTACGCAAACTTTTTTGAGTATTTTCAACCCTCGAAAAAGTTTAAAAATACAAACTATCTTCAATAAGCCAAGGACTGTGTCGCATTTTATCCAGAGGGTTCACCCCGTGGAATAACTTGCTAATATTCCACAGGATAAAAGTCCCGATCACGGGTGGGGTAATGCTCCGATGAACCGTTATCAAGTGGCACTTTTTGCGTATGCAAAAACGTAGTTGCCAAGGGTGACCTTGGGAGTGAAGGAAGCCTCTTTTCCTTTCTAAACTCAGGGCTTTAAATATAAAAAATATATTCAATACGGCAGGGGGGCACCAAAAAAAATAAAAAAACCCAACTGACATAGTCAGTTGGGCCTCAAAATGTGTGTTTTGATAGTTAAAAAATTATGCCATTTTTTGTGGTATAAGTTTATGCAGTAGAGGAACTTTTACAAGTTCGTCAACCCTATTTGCTATTGATGGGTTTGTGCTTTTTTTAAGGCTGGGATAATTTAAAAAGGTTTCATAAAACTTAACTTGTTCAAAGTAATTTAATTTTACTTTTGTGGGTGTAGTAAAGTAGGCTTTTACCCAATAACTTAGCGGTTGGTTTACGCTAAGCACTTGCAAACCTTTTATTTTGTAAAAATAGTCAATAGCCATTTCGTCGCTCAATCTATTATTGGTCAACCTATGGATATCTTGCAATACTTTTTCCTTATTCTGTCCATCCTGCGCAAACAAAGCCTTTTCAATTTTCGGCATTGCTCTTTTCTCTGCAATCATCCAAATAATTTGTTTATGGGTCAATGCCAAAACACTTATCAGTGTAATTACGAAAGATAAAATTATATAAATCATCTCTTTAGTTTTGTAAATTAATTTGGGAAAAACCCTTTGTCTCGTCAACTATTTTGTTCTACCTATTCCCTGATAAAATGTTACAATTAATTGACGAATATAGTTTGAAACGAAACTAAAGGAGTAAAAGTTACACTTAACTTCATGAAGTTATAGACAAATGTTTGTATTAAACTAAGCTTGGAGGTATGTTGGTAGTAGTGTTTTGGTATCTGACTGTTTTACTGACATATAGAGATGGCTTAGGTGCTGGGTAAGATACTCCTGTTCGGTTTGGCCGGGCGTTGGTATGAGGATTGCTTTGGCTTTAAAATATTCTAAATCCATGATGGAGCTATAACCTGATCGGCAGATTATAATGGTTGCTTTATTTAGAATAAAACTTAACTCTTTGGAGCTCAAATGGCTTACCGTACTAACATTATCTTTTGTGGTATATTTAATTTCTTGGTCGGGCTTTCCTTGCACTATCAGAGCTGGTATTTGAGTGGTCAATAGCACTTCCCGTAGTTCTCGTTCCAATTGGCTACGCAAAGGTTCGGGGCCCGATAAAACGGCAACTACCGCATAAAAAGTGTCAACTGGTGCTGCCTTTACCTGGGCAAATCTACTGAGCGGACCAATATAAATGGTGTTGCGTGGGGCTTTATATTTATGGCTTAGGTCGCCACTAAGTGAGTTTTGTTTGTTGGCATAATCGGGCACCCAACATTCATTAAATTTTGTGGCTAATGATTTTATAAAAAGGTGAACCGGATACTCTAATGCTTTTAAAAGTTTGGGAAGCTTTAGCATCAATTGGTGTGTTACCAAAATCGATTTTATTTTTTTATTCCACAGCCCGTATCGATTATCAGATATAACAATATCAATGGCGGTGGTTTTTAGCATGCGGCGCAGGAAAAAATGCTCACGAATGGTAGCGTATAATATTTTGGGCACCAACCCCATGATGTTCCAAAGCATTTTTTTGTGCCCAAACCTCACTCTAATATCAGGGACGTTCACGGTTGGCAGTTCTGGGAATTCGTTGGAAAGAAGTTGAAGTGCATCGCCATCGCCACCCAAAATAACATGATGGCCTTGCTTTAGCAAATCAGACACCACCGGAATCATCCTGCTGGCATGTCCCAAGCCCCAATTTAAAGGGCAAACCAAATATGTAAGTGGTGTTTTCAATAAGTATTTTTAGAGATAAGTTTCGGTTAAAACCGATTCACGCGCACAATGTGCACGGCATTCCTAGTGCCGCCATAGCTTTAGCGGAGGAGCATATGCCGTGCCTAGTAATAAGTTGTTTTTTTAACATTCTTAACTAGCCCCGGGATTTATCCTGGGGTGCTTTTATTATATTAACATCGGGCTTCAGCCCAACTTTTCACTTCATCAATTAACCCGATACTTGTGCGGGAATACCTATCTCCTCAACCTGCTGTGCAATTTGCTTAAGGACTTGCAAGGGAACTTTATCTAGTCCTTCCACCGGGGTATCGCGCTCAATGGTATAAATCATCACACTTTTAGGGCCTATTTCTTTTAACAATTTAAGCCATGCTGCCACATCTTCGTTAGTGGTGTTATCCACTTCCTTACCATTATATAGCCCACGTACAAACATAGTTTGTATGATAAGCTGTCCTTCAAATTTGCGCAGGTTATTTACCAGTCCACTTAAGGTAAAAGCTGCTTGTGGCCTATCCAGCAAGCGTATGGTTTCTTCCAAGCCAGAATCTAGTTTAAGAATATTATCATCCACCTTTATCAGGGCTTCAAAAACCGATGGCTTATGTGTCATGGTAGCATTTGAGAGTACCGCAATGCGGGCATCCGGGAAATATTTGTTTCGCAAAGCGATGGTATCGTCAATAATAGCGGCAAAATCCTTATGAATGGTTGGTTCGCCGTTTCCTGCAAAGGTAATTACGTTAGGCGCCTTATCTTTCGCCTTCATGTCGCTTAAAACCTCTTCGAGTTCGCGGCTCACCTCTTCGCGTTTGGGCATTTGAGGTATGGCAGTAGCATGGTCGCCGTTAAAACCACATTCGCAATAAATACAATCGTAGGTACATATTTTCTTGTTGATGGGCAGTAGGTTTACCCCTAATGAAACGCCCAAGCGTCGGCTATGCACCGGTCCAAATATTATTTTATCGAAAAGAAAAGTTGACATGCTAGATGTTTTTTTGAAAACACAAAGGTACTCGAAAAGTTAAAAGACGTGCATAGCATGATGGGGTTTCTTGTAGCGTATCCCCCAGGCCCAATAAAAAGGTAAGGCTTTTTATTGGGCCTGGGGGGGGCTGATGGTACAAATACCCTGCGCTAAAGCACAGGTCTAGTTATAACTCCTGTGCATAAATAGAGGATTAGTTCTCAGATGCTATTGATTGAAAAAGAAGAAACTTAAATAAAATTTAATCGTTAACTTTGTAAAAAGCAAAATAATAGGAAGCATGAATTTACAGGCAAAAAAACTGGAATTGGTTCAGATGATTTTAAATACTGACCGCCCCTCTTTACTTGATAAAGTTAGCAAATTGCTCTCGCACGAAAAAGAAGCAGATTGGTGGGGTGAACTTCCATTGTCTGTGCAAAGATCTATAGATGAATCAATTGAGCAAGCAGGCCGCGGAGAAACTGTATCTCATGAAGAAGTTATGAAACGAGCCATGAGAGTTGCTTCTCACAAAGAGGAATGATTGTAATGGTGAGTTCCATGTGGCAAAAAAATCAATTATAAACACATGAAAGAGGTTAGGTTAAAATACCACTTGTAGGATGGAAGTAATTTGGTCAAAGAGGGCAAAGCAAGATTACCTAAACGTACTTGAATATCTTCATAAAAACTGGGGTATAAAGGAAGTAAGAGGCTTTGTAAGCAAGCACAATAGCTTATTTTATCAGGTGAAGTATCGTAAAAAACAAATTATTCTCTTAACATTTTTGGATAACAGACAAAACCCTGAAAAACTTAATTATTAGTACATACAACCTCATCTCTTTTCATCAAAACAAGAGAAATCGTTCTTCTAAAAATATCTCATCAAAACACTACAAATCAGGAATTTAAAATAATTTCATCTTGATTCTTTTATCTTGATACTTTGTACTTGATACGCTATCCTTAAAATCTTTAGCGTTTTTATTATCTTTGGCACATTACAAAATTAACGGGTCAGATAGATGTTATTCAAACAAGTTGTAGGTCAGGAAGATATAAAACAAAGATTGGTGCGCATGGTTAAAGAAAACCGGGTGAGCCATTCTCTATTATTCACGGGTCCCGAGGGAAACGGGAAACTGGCCATGGCACTTGCTTTTGCCCAATATTTAAATTGTTTAAATCCAGGCGACACGGATTCTTGCGGTGTGTGCTCATCTTGTAAAAAATACGCCAAGCTGGTTCACCCCGATCTTCATTTTGTGTTTCCGGTTATTAAAAGCAGTTCGTCAAGCGCCCCTGTAAGCGATACTTTTATTACCGAATGGCGTACGCTGGTTAATCAATCGCCCTATTTTGATTTACCCACCTGGCTATCTCAAATACGCAAAGAGGGCGACAATAAACAAGGTGCCATATTTACTGCCGAGAGTTCAGAAATTATCCGCAAGCTTAGCCTTAAAACCTTTGAAGGTAAGTATAAGATGATGATTGTGTGGATGCCCGAAAAGATGAATGAATCCACGGCCAACAAGTTGCTCAAAATTTTGGAGGAGCCCTCGCAGAGCACCGTATTTATCCTGGTTTCCAATAAGCCGGACGATATGATTGGCACCATTCTTTCGCGCACACAACAGTTAAAGATACCAGCACTGCCACAAGCAGATATAGAAGCCTATCTCATGGATAAGTTTGGTATTTCGCAGCAACAAGCACAAGGAGCTGCCAAAGTGGCCAACGGAAACTTAATTTACGGACAGCAACAGGTGGAGATGAGTGAGGAAAATGAGTTTTTCTTCGACCGTTTTATTACGATGATGCGTCATAGCTACGCTCGCAAAGTAAGCGATTTACTTAAATGGGTAGAAGAAATGAGCCGTCATCCGCGCGAAAGACAACGTAATTTCCTAAATTACGCCATTAACATGATACGCGAAAATTATATCATGAACTTTAAACAGGATGATATTGTTTATCTCACGCCAAAACAGTTGGAGTGGTCTAAAAAATTTTCGCCCTTTATCAACGATAAAAATGCGATGACAATAGCCGAAGACTTTTCATTGGCTGACTCGCACATAGGACAGAACGGAAACAGTAAAGTGATTCTGTTCGATTTAGGACTCAAATTGATTATTTCAATCAAGGAGGGCAATTAATATATACCCAAGGCCACGGC
>JAGXIP010000058.1 GCA_024635585.1 Saccharicrinis sp.
ATTGTAGCATGCTCATTGAATAAAATAAAGGTGAAAAATCTGGATTTCTTAAAAATTAAATGTTCGCATAACCTAAACAAATATCCTGCTATTTTCATATTTACATGTTGTTAACATACTTTACGTGTTATTTTATTTATGTTTGTAGGGCGTGAAATGCGGCACTGTTTTTGAGGCTCGCACGCGCTGTCCTAGAACTATAAATGCCATTGGAATGAGGAATAAAAAAAGACTAAGCGTATTTATCATTGCTTTATTGATACTAATTATTGGTATCGTTTATTTCAGTTTTATTAAAACTGCACCCTATAGTATTAACTCCATCACCACAAACGTTGTAAGGGGAAATTTTGAATCTTTTGTGTACAGTACAGGTCAGTTAGAGGCACAAAACTCGGTAAGCATAAATGTTCCTACTGAACTCTCGGCACGCTATGTAGATATTTACGAAATTAAGGTCACCAAGATCATTGAAGAAGGCACAGTGGTTGATTCGGGAGATTATGTGGCATCACTGGATCATAGCGCTGTGGAAGAGAAAATGACCGAAGCCTTAACCAAACTTACTGAAGAATTGGAGCAATATGAGGACGCAAAGTTAGATACCAGCATCAACCTGAGCAATCTGCGCGATAATTTAGTAAATGCAAAAATCGATCTGGAAGAAAAGGATCTCATACTAAAACAATCGGTTTATGAATCTCCGTCCGCTATAAGGCAAGCCGAACTAAATTTTCAGAAAGCCAAAAGGAATCTTGAACAGGAAGAACGGAACTATGTATTGAAAAAGCAGCAGAACGTTATTCAGGTAAATAGGGCTTATAACGAAATAGAAAGGGTGCGCACTCGAGTAAGTGAAATTGAAAAGTTGTTCGAAGCCATCGACGTAAAGGCCCCCGCCCCGGGTATGTTAATATATAGTTACGACCGTATGGGAAATAAAATAAGGGTCGGGAGTGTAGTTAGCCGTTGGTCGCCTAAAATAGCGGAGCTACCCGATTTAACATCTATGGTTTCAAAAACTTTTATCAACGAGGTTGACATCAGCAAAATTAAAGTTGGACAAAATGTTAAGGTGGGCGTAGATGCTTTTCCGGAGAAAGAGTTTGATGGCAAGGTAACCGAAGTGGCCAACATTGGTCAGGTAATTCCGGGGGGCGACGCCAAGGTTTTTGAGGTGTCGATTAGGGTTAACGGTTACGATAAGGAATTACGCCCAGCCATGACAACTGTTAATGTTATTACCATCAATGTATTGGATGACGTGATGTACGTGCCCGCCGAAGCTGTTTTCGAAAATGATTCTTTATCGTATGTGTATTTGGCCAATCGGCCTAACATAAGGCAAATAGTCGAAACCGGGGCCGAAAACGAAAATTATGTTCAAATAAAGCAGGGGCTGGAAGAGGGGGAAAAGTTGCTGATGAACGAGCCCGCCACGGAATCGCCGATGGAGTATGTAGGGTTGGATATTTATAAATATTTATTGGAGCAGGATTCAACGGACAATATTAAAATAGAAGAAAAGCCACTAACCTTTAACGTCCAATAGATCATGCGCGAAATCAGGCAATTATATACCCGGTATGTACATAATGTAATTATAGCCATTGAAGCTATCATAGCTAATACCGTAAAATCACTACTAACCGCGTTGGGTATAATGTTCGGTGTGGCTGCTGTTATCAGTATGTTGGCCATAGGTAAGGGAGCGCAGCAGGAAGTGCTTGAGCAAATTAAATTGGTGGGCGTCAATAATATTATCATCACCCCGGTAAAGGAATCAGTGGTGAACAACGGTAACCAGCAAAGCGATGACGCGGGGGAGGATAAAAAAGGAAAAAGAAAATCGAACGGACTGACTCTCAGTGATGCCCACGCCATCCTCGAAACTATACCTTCGGTTGCCAAGGTCAGCCCGGTGGTTTCGATGAATTATTATGCCATAAACAACGGTAAAAGCCAGCCTATTGTATTGGAAGGGGTTTCGACCGATTATTTTTCGCTACTGAATATTGGAATAGTCAGTGGCGCACCATTTACTGCGGACCAGGACGAAAAAAGCCAACCGGTTTGTGTTATCGGTCACAATGTAAAGGACAAGTTTTTTAATCAGGATAATCCCATTGGCCAGTATATCAAAGTGGGTGAAAACTGGTTACAAGTGTTTGGGGTAGCGGAAAAAAGGGATTTTACGACCTCGGCTTCCGACGAAATGGGGATCAGTTCTTCCGACAATAAAGTTTTTGTGCCTACCCAATCCTTGTTGATAAGATATAAAGATAGATCTAGAATTAACCCGGCAGAGCTTGAACGTATGAGCAGAGGCGGAGGCCGCGGCAGAAGTACTGAAGTTAGCAATGCTGTGATTGAAAACCAGTTGGATAAAATAGTGGTACAGGTAAAGGAGACGGAGCAACTTAGCGCTACTGCCGACATTGTAAAGAGGATGCTCTTGAGGCGTCATTCCGACATGTACGACTTTCAGGTTACCGTGCCCGAACTTCTACTGAAGCAACAACAAAAAACAAACGATATATTTAATATTGTTCTTGGTGCCATCGCAGGCATTTCTTTGCTGGTAGGGGGGATAGGTATTATGAATATTATGCTGGCTTCGGTTTGGGAGCGTATCCGCGAAATCGGAACACGTCAGGCCATAGGTGCATCACGTAAAGATATTATTGTACAATTCTTGGCCGAATCGACATTGATCAGCATCGGGGGCGGATTTATCGGGGTGATTATAGGTGTGCTTATGGCCTACACCATAGAGGTAACGGCTGATATTAAAACAATCGTATCATTTTGGTCGGTAATTATAGCCTTTGGTGTATCGGCCACTGTTGGGGTGGTGTTCGGTTATATACCTGCCCGTAGCGCTGCCAGTCAGGATCCGGTGGAATCATTGAGACATTAGTATTAAAGAATTAGCATTTAGGTATCAGTAACAATACTCCAATACAATGGCAAAATTATTTTTAAAGCGAATAACACTCCTGTTAATTATATGCGTAACATTTTTTCCAAAAGCTTCTGCGCAAAAGGAATCAATAGAACTGAACATGACCCTGGATCAGGCCATCGAGATTGCATTTGAGCAATCGATACTCAGTTTTAAACAAAAGCACATGTATTTAGCCCGATATTGGGAGTTCAGAAGTTACAAGGCCGAAAGGCTGCCTTTGCTTGGTCTGAGTTCTACACCCATTAATTATCAGAGTACCATTTCTTCAAGGTATATTGATGGCGAGGACGTACTTGTTCCATCTAAAAATCTGAGTTCTAATGCTACTCTGGATCTGTCTCAAAATATTATTGCGACCGGAGCCAGAGTGTCGGTTTCTAGTGAGTTCCGGCGACTCGAAAACCTGGAGAGTAACAATATTTCTTATTCTTCCATTCCTATTTCGGTGGGTGTATCCCAGCCCATTGGCGGTTATAACAGGTTTAAGTGGCAGAGTAAACTTGAGCCCTTAAAGTTTGAGCAGGCCAAACTGGAATATCTGCAGGGCCTGCAAGAACTCTCAGGCAGAACCACCAACGTGTTTTTTAACCTGGCCAAAGCCGAAATAAACCTTGGGATAGCTGAAACCAATGTGTCCAACGCAGACACTTTATACCGAATAGGAAAGGGACGTTTTGAAATAGGAACTGTAACACAGGATGAATTGCTCGATTTGGAGTTGAGTTATTTGAATGCCAATATTAGTTTGAGCAGGGCGAAGGTTGATTTAGAGCAGGCCCGTTCTACCATTAACTCTTTTTTGGGCTTTGATGAGAATGTGCATATAGAATGTATATTGCCATCGAGTATACCGGAATTCAAAATACAGCTTGATCAAGCCCTGGAAATGGCCTACGAGAATAATCCCGACGTGTTAAATTTTGAACGACAGCTCATCCAGGCCGACAGCGAAATTGCTCAGGCAAAAGGAACGGATGGCTTGGATGTGGGCATCAGAGCTAACTTTGGTTACAACAAAAGAACCGATAATTTCGACGAAGTTTATTCATCCCCTTTTGAAAGGGATCAAAGGCTTAGCGTGACCCTAGGTGTACCTATTATTGATTGGGGCAAAAGACGTGGACAAGTGCAAATGGCCCGGTCCAACAAGGAAGTCACTGAAGCAGAAATACGCCAGGCAAAAATAGATTTTGAGCAAAATGTTTTTCTTCAGGTAATGGAATTTAACATGCAGGAAGATCAAGTTAAAATATCTGCTAAAGCAGACACCATTGCCCAGTTGGGTTATGAGGTTACCAAACAAAGGTTTTTAATTGATAAGGTGGGTGTAATAAAACTAAACTCTGCCCGCAACTCGGTAGATGCAGCAAAGCGAAGTTATATACAAAGTATGCAAACCTATTGGACCAATTATTTTAATATCAGACGAATAACACTCTTCGATTTTGAGGGGAAACAATCGCTCATAAAGGAACTGGATGACCTTTTGCAAAAATGAGATAAAATTTTATAAACATGTTAAATAAAATACCTAAAAAATATTTAATTGCGACAGCCCTGATATTCCTGTTTGCGATTTTACTCCTTATTTTTTGGCCTTCATCGTTGAGCCATGAAACGGTGGGGGCGCAAATAGCCCCTTTTACCATGGAGGTGGCTGCCGAAGGCGAAGTGCAAGCATTGGAGTTTGAAAGTATCAACATACCCGAGGTGTTAGGTAGACGGGATGTGGGTATATGGCGAATGAAAATATCCAATTTGGTGTCGGAAGGCACGCAGGTTAAAAAAGGTGATTTTGTGGCATCTCTCGACCCTTCGGAAGTGGAAGAGCGTTTGGTCAGGATTATGGAAAAAATAGAGGAACAGAACAATTCATTGGAGTCGGCCATATTGGACAGTACAATTCAATTGATGCAAAAAAGAGAAGATTTAACAAATGCCAAAGATAATTTGGAAGAAAGCCTGATCAGGGTTGAGCAATCACAATACGAATCTAAAGCGACACAGCGACAGGCCAACATAGCTTTGGAGAAGGCGCAACTGGATATAAATGCCAACCAGAGAAACTATGATAAAGAAGTTTTGAGGCAAAAGATTAGAATAAATCGCATTAAAAAGCATTTGAACAAAGATGTTGAGGTTAAAAACCTATTGGAGGAATTGAAATCACAGCTACGCATAACCTCACCTTCCAACGGCATGGTGGTGTACGGCAGGGACTATAGAGGCCGAAAAATTAAGGTGGACGATGATGTGGGCCCATGGAGCCCCGTAATTGTAACTATTCCTGATTTAAGTTCGCTATATTCGGAAGCCATTGTTAAAGAAATAGATATTGCCAAGATCAATGTGGGACAGCCCGTCAAAATTACCATCGACGCCTTTCCTGATGTTATATTTGATGGAAGGATAAAACGCATTGCCAATATTGGGCAGCCAATAACGGGAACGAGTATGAACGGTTTTAAAGTTGTTATTGAATTGGATAGCCAGGGCAAAAAGATTTTGCCTGGTATGACCACCACTAACAAAATAACCATTGCAAGTTATACAGATGATTTGGTGCTTCCCCGCGAGGCCGTTTTTGGCAATGATACTGCCTACTACGTATATAAGTTGGAAAGCGGTTCTATTTATAAAGATGAGGTGGAAGTAGATGGCGAAAACGAAACCCACATGCGAATAGTCAATGGCCTAAAAACAGGTGACAAAGTATTACTTACGCAACCTGAAGAATACATAGATGAAAGGGATGTGAATAAATAGGGTTATATTTATCGTATTTGATGCTATGATATAAAAAATTGAATTGAGAGGGAAGCGATAGAGTTATTTAAACTAATCATTCTCCTTGTTACGATGGATTAGCTGTTATTAAACACCGTTTAAGTATGGCATAAATCATAGTCTGTTCAAATCAACTGTATATATTTGTGGGCATAAAAGAGAGTTTGCAATTTAATGGAGATAATACCTATTTTTGCAACAAAGCTGAGGTAAAGTAGTTATTCTAAAATAAGTAAATAGCAATTAAATATATCAACATTTAAAGTTTATTCAATTATGAAAGTTACCGTTGTAGGAGCAGGGAACGTAGGTGCAACCTGTGCAGATGTATTGGCATATCGCGAAATAGCCAACGAAGTAGTTTTATTAGATATAAAAGAAGGTGTTGCTGAAGGAAAAGCCTTGGATATTTGGCAAAAGTCGCCCATTAATCTTTACGATACCCGAACCATTGGTTCTACCAACGATTATGAAAAAACGGCAGGTTCTGATG
>JAGXIP010000059.1 GCA_024635585.1 Saccharicrinis sp.
GCAGCGTCAGATGTGTATAAGAGACAGAGCCAGAACGATTCATTGCTGAACTTGCCCCGCATAGTGTCATCAACAGGAATGCCCATGGCACGCTCTGCATCATATTCGTTACCAAAGACGATATCGCAAAGTCCAATAAGTTGTGGTATCACTTCGTTAGGAGTTTTGCCATACTTCCATAGGTTCTCCCTAAGGTTTATGTCGCATGATATGGTAAGCCCCATGCTGTGGGCGGTCCGAATACCTTCTTCAAGTACTTTTGTCGTGTTCTCAGACAAAGCCGCGCTTAATCCCGACCAATGAAACCAGTCAGCTCCTTCCAACACCTTGGTCCAGTCGATAGTGTTTGGTTTTTGCGTTGCAAAAGAGGAGTTTTCCCTGTCGTAAACCACTTTCGATCCTCGGGTAACAGCACCTGTCTCCAAAAAGTAAATCCCTAATCTTGTTCCTCCAAAAACAATATCTTTGGTTTCTACCCCATGCTTTTGTAATGTCTTAACGCAAGCGTGCCCTATATCATTATCGGGCAATCGGGTAACAAGACCTGTTTTAACGTTGAAATTGCTAAGTGAAATCGCTACATTGGTTTCTCCACCCCCATAGGTAACATTAAACTTATCTGCCTGGGCGAACCTCAAATGATCTTCCGTTGACAACCTTAACATAACCTCTCCGAATACCATCACTTTTCTCATATTCTATAAAGTAAAGAATGATTGTTGATATTGACTTTGCTCACTCATAATAATATTTAAACCAACCAAAGTTTTATAGCCATGGCTAATATGGCTACCAAAAGAACTCGTTTAATCCATATATCCCCTTTTTTGATAGAAAAATGGCTGCCCAACCATCCTCCCGTTGCACTTCCTATGGCCACAATCAGCCCTACTTTCCAATCCACCACATCTTGCCAAATAAATACGGCTAATGCGGATGTTGTATAAATAAGTGCAACGGTAACTTTTATAGCATTGGTTTTGAGTAGGCTAAACCTATTTATCTTAACCAAAGATAAGATGATGATAAAACCGATACCGGCATGAAGGAATCCCCCGTAAATCCCAATGAAGAAGAAAGCTATGACGCCGATGAAGCGGCTTTTGAAATCAACCCGTTCTATTTGGTTGGGTTTAAAACTAGGGCTGGCAAGGATTAACACGGCTACTATAACCATCACCACCGAAAGAATTTTATTCAGCAGCTGTTCGGGTATGTCAACAGCGATAAAGGCACCGATTATGGCACCAACCAAAGCGGATATTCCCAAATAAACAGGGTAAGTTCCATTAAGAACTTTGTTTTTTTTAAAGTTGGATACCGACACGATATTCTGTGCCAACAGTGCCACGCGATTCGATGCATTGGCAACTACAGAAGGAACCCCTAGGAAAATCATCAATGGAAGTGTAATCAAAGAACCTCCACCTGCAATCACATTGATAAAACCTGATGCCAGACCAGCTAAAACCAGTAAGATATAATCTAAAATGGTCATATTAAGTGCATAAAAGCCACGGGGAGATAATTGAATTTGCCAATAATCATCCCGTGGCTATAAAATAATTACTTACGAAATAGTACACCTTTGATAGATGAATTAGCTCCAACGCGAGCTAACTTTAAGGAAACCTGACGACCGAATTTTCTGCTGCCATCAGTTATTACAACTAGTTTCCCTGTAAGTCGATAGCTTCTAAATTTTTTATATTCCCAAAGCCTGACCTCCACCAATCTGGATGGTTTCAGCTGTGATGAATGATGCATCTTTGCTAGCCAAGAAAGATACAACCGAAGCAACTTCTTCGGGTTCACCTAATCTTCCTAATAAAACACTATTTTTCCATGTAGCAAACACTTCTGGCTTAGTTGCTTTTATTTGTGCATGGAAGGGGGTGTCTATTGTACCTGGAGATACTGCATTTACCCTAATTCCATATTCGGATAAATCTTTTGCCAATGCCCTTGTAATGGCATGAACTCCGGCTTTAGATGTTGCATAAACTCCGGCTCCGGGACCTCCTGCATTCCATGCTGCATTTGAAGTGTAATTGATGATAGAAGCGTTTTCGCCTTTTTTAAGGTAGGGGATAGCTGCTCTTGAAGCAAAAAATACGGAATCAAGGTTTAGAGCCATAACAAATCTATAAAACTCAGTTGTCATTTCTTCGAACCTTGATCTGCCGCCTAATCCACCTGCATTATTTACCAAAAGATCAATTTTTCCATATTTCTCACCAATGGCCTTAATGTTCGAAGATACAGCTTCGTCGTTGGTAACATCAAAGCTGTAATATTCTGCTTTAATTCCTTGTGCGACAAGTTCTTTTACTCTTTTTTCTCCGGCTTCATCTTCTATACCATTTAAAACTACAGTATATCCGTCTTTGCCTAATCTTTTTGCTACTTCGAAACCAATACCTCCGGTTGCACCGGTAATAATAGCTACTTTTTCGTTTGTTTTCATAATATTAAATGATTAGTTTTTAAAAGCTTAAATTTCATTGAGTATATAGTTAGTAAACTCAATTTCCCATGTAAGTATTCCTAAATCACGTGCACTTTTGGAAAATTGAGAACACATCAAATATTTGCTATTTTTCTACTGATTGGATATTTCGTGCGAAATAGAAAATTGAAAACACGCCCATTGGTACCAATACGGCTATCATAATAAAAACAGGAGTATATGAGAAGTCTTCAGTAATTATTGGAACTAAAAAATTCATGATAATTACAGAAAATACACCAACAGTGCCGCCTACTCCGGCTAAGGAGCCTACGGATTTTCCACTAAACAAATCACTCGGAATTGTTTGAACATTGCTTATCGCAAACTGAAATCCGAACAAAACAAAGGCAACTATACCCACAAATTTCAGAGCAGTATCTGCATAGAAAATAGTCGCAAGCAAGCCTAAAAACATGATTGCACCGCCTATTACTATGGTTGTTTTTCTTGAACGATTAACAGTATGGCCTTTTGACATTAATGTTCCGGAATACCATCCTCCACCAATACTTCCAATTGCTGCACCAACATAGGGTACCCAGGCGAAAAAACCGATTTGTTTTACATCAAATCCATATACGTCGGCTAAATACAAAGGCATCCAACCAACAAACAACCACCAAATAGGCTCTAGGAAGAAACGCCCAACTAAAACAGACCAAGATTCTTTATGGGCTAAAATTTGTTTCAAACTCAGGGCTTTGGTAGTACTATCCTGATCTGATTTGTGCTGTCCTTTTTTAATGTAATCACGTTCAAAGTCAGTTAACCACGGATGTTTATCTACTCCGGCTTTATTTATTATCAGCCAAGGTATTAACCAAATAAGTCCAAGCGACCCAACAAACATGAAAGTAACCTGCCATCCAAATGCAGCCCAAAGTAGGGCAATTAAAGGAGGAGCGATAACAGAGCCTAACGAAGCTCCCGCATTAAAAATCCCTTGTGCAATTGCACGTTCTTTTATTGGGAACCATTCGGCATTACTTTTTGCGGCACCAGGCCAGTTGCCGGCTTCACCTAATCCAAGAGTTACCCTTAAAAAGCCAAAGGAAAGTAACCCCCGAGCCATGGAGTGAAAGAATGAAGACAAACCCCAAACCATTATCACAACAACATAGCCCATACGTGTGCCTATTTTGTCGAACAGTTTGCCCGATATCATTTGACCTACAGCATAAGCTACCATAAATACATTCAATATTAAAGCATAGTCATTTTTGGTCATTCCCAAATCTTCAGATATGCTTGGCCACATTATTGCTAAAGCGCTCCTATCGATGTAGTTGATAACCGTTGCCAACGCGATTAAACCGATAATCCACCATCTTAAACCTTTAAATTTCATGAGTATATTTTAATAGGTTAATTATTTTTTTCCGAAATAGGATACGCCGCTACCATCCAAAAAGTCTTCGCGAACAGGGCTAAAAACATCAATAAGAATACCCGCTTCCAGGCACTTTGCGCCGTGTACCAAATTAGGTTCGATATACACGCCGTCGCCACCTTGTACAATCTTTTTTTCTCCATCGATATCAAACTCAAACCTGCCAGTGGCACAATACGTAGCTTGGGTATGAAAATGCTTGTGGGGGCTACCCTCGGCTCCTTTTTCGAATTTTACCTGAACCATCATTATTTGGTTGTCCCATCCCAGGAACTTGCGACTAACACCTCCGCCGAGTTCTTCCCACTCCATGTTGGCTGTTGCAATAAATTTTTCGTTTGATCGTTTCATAATTTTTTTTTAGTTGTTAATAGTATTGACAAAACTTCAAGTGCATGGACTTTATTGTTAAGTCTACTACTTCAATTATTATTTGTAAATGCTTATAATTAATTAGTTACAGTAATTAAAAGCGTATCGTTGAATTGTTTGTTTTTTTACCAGTTATTATAATCCGTAACTATTATATGGATAATCCCATTATTAGCAATCCAATGAACTGGTCAGCCAATTTACGAATCTTTTTTTAACCAGCAAAACTTAAGGCGCAATTTTTCTTTATTTTATTTGTCATGCTTTACAGTCTCATTATTAGAACCTTTAATTAGCAAGTGATTACAGTGTAATATAACAATGAGTGGTGCGGTAAGAATATTAGGCTTCTAATTGGACAACCAATTATGGATTTGAGAAACACTTAGTTTATATATCAATACAGAATTTAGAAATAAAATGTTATACATTGAATGTTAATCGAAATCAATAGAACCGCATACAGGAAAGATGTCCTTGAGAGTTGTGGTTTGACCACTAAAACCAGTTAAAGAGGTAATGGTAAGGTGTTGTATCGGGCTATAGCTATGAGTTAGGGGCAATCAAGAATTCAATTTTCTATGCACTTAATAGCGTAAGATGCAGGCATTTTGATTGAGATTATCTTGATATTTATGCTTAGTAGGGATTATCCCCATGAGATAACTTCATAACACGTCCTAAGTGCTTTCGCATAGCTATAGAAGCCTTATCCGGATTTTGTTCTTTAATGCTTTCATAGATGTCTCTATGCTCCTGAATGATTCTACTGTTCTCCTCCTTATCATCCACAGAACATATACGCAAACTATTATAGTTTGTTAGAATGTCGGGAGTTATAGTTAAAAGCATTGATTTAAGCACCTGGTTATTACTGCCCTCAACGATTTTACGGTGAAAGAGAAAATCCTGGTTCGTTGGGATAAGTTTAGAATTTTTCTGTAATGAAGCTTCATGCTGGATTAAGGCCGTTTCAATTTCTTTTAATTCATTGATATTTCGGCGCATAGCACAGTATTTTGCAGCGTTCATTTCAAGTATTAAACGTACTTCGGTTAGGGAAGAAAAGCTATAGTTGTCAAGTTTAAGTATATCTGTAATCAGACCCTCCAAAACAGTAATTTCCAAGCCAGAAACTACAGTGCCGCTCTGAGGCAGAGTTTTAAGAATTCCGTAAAACTCCAACTTTTTGATGGCATCTCTAACGTGGGTTCGCCCAATCCCGAAACGTTCGGCAAGTTTTCGTTCCGAAGGAAGCCTGTCGCCTGGTTTAAGATGTCCGTCGTTTAGTAGTTTTCTGATTTGTTTTATAATAATATCGGCAGGTTTCTCAACAACTACCTCTTTAAGATTATCTAAAATATCCATTTGCTTTCTTTCTAACACCCAAAATTGGTTGACCAAAGCTACACATTTTTTTTCTAAATACAAATTACTTCGTTATTTTTATCCTGCTTTTTATTTAAAACAGGCTGGGAGTTAGTTGTTTGCCATTATTTAAAAATCATTAATGACCGTTTTTGCTTATCGCTTTTGCAATAACATTTTTTTTGGCAGAACAATTTTTATAGCTTTATCCACTCATAACGTAAAGCCTAGTTCTTAGCATTAATTTTTTTGTTCCACCATGCAGATAATAGCAGTAGATGATAAATCAACCCGACAAAACTTTTTGAATGTGGTTGAGAAAATATACCTCAACGATAAATATTTTGTAAGACCCTTGGATGTTGATATCGAAAATATATTCAATCCCAAAACCAACCTCTTTTATAAACACGGATCTGCTGTTCGGTATATTTTAAAAAACGATGACGATGAGGTAATAGGAAGAGTTGCAGCTTTTGTAAACGACAAAAAAGCTTATGGTTTTGATCAGCCCACCGGGGGACTTGGCTTTTTTGAATGTATAAATAATAAGGAGGCTGCCTTTAAACTTTTCGATGCCGGTGTAAGCTGGCTCAAAGCGCAAGGGATGGAGGCAGCCGATGGGCCGATAAATTTTGGCGAAAATGATAATTTTTGGGGGCTGTTGGTTGATGGTTTTACGGATCCAACCTACGGAATGCAATATAATCCTCCTTATTATCAAGCCTTTTACGAAGCCTATGGATTCCAAAATTATTTCGAACAGGTTACCAATCGCTTGGATATCAAAAAGCCTTTTCCGGAACGTTTCTGGAAAATTGCAGAGTGGGTGGGTAAAAAACCCAACTATAGCTTTGTACATTTTAAATGGGGAGAGAAGGATAAATTCATCCGTGATATGGTGGAAGTTTATAATGATGCATGGAAGTTCCATGAAAACTTTTCGCCTCTCGACGAAAGCAAAGTATCCGCTGCATTTGAAAAAACCAAACCTATATTAATAGAGGATGTGCTGTGGTTTGCCTATCACAAGGACGAGCCCATCGGTTTTATTTTGATGTATCCCGATGTGAACCAGATTTTTAAACGGTTTAATGGCAAATTTAATTTCATCAATAAACTGAGGTTTTTGTGGTTAAAACGCAACAATACCATGACCCGCCTTAGGGTAGTTATCTTAGGTGTAAAAACTAAGTTTCAAAAATCGGGCATCGAGTCGGGTATCTTTTATCATCTGCGGGGCCCTGTATTTTCAAAACCTTGGTTCAGCGAAATGGAGCTCTCGTGGGTGGGCGATTTTAACCCAAAGATGCGTGCATTGCAAGAATCCATGGGAGCCGAATTCTCAAAAAAACATATCACCTACCGTTACATCTTCGATCCCGCTAAGCGTAAAGAAGTAAGAGCAGCTGCCATCCCTCGCGATTCAAAGGAGCGGACCAAGGAATCGTAACTTAGTTTGTAAAAAATACACACAAATAAATACATTTTCTTTTGCAGGTTATTTATTTATATTTACCTTTGCAGACCGTTAAGAAATGTGAATATTAAAGAGATAATAAAATGAAAAAGGAAATTCATCCGGATAACTATCGCTTGGTTGCTTTCAAAGATATGTCGAACGAAGAGGTGTTTATCACTCGCTCTACAGCAAACGCCAAAGATACAATTGAAATTGACGGAGTAAAGTATCCATTGTTGAAGCTTGAGATCTCCAACACATCTCACCCTTTTTACACAGGTAAGATGAAACTTGTTGATACCGCTGGTCGTGTTGATAAGTTTAAAAATAGATATCAACAACATTTGGATAACAAAAAGAAATAAGCTAATCATGGCTTTACTTTCAAAAGCTCCGGTTATGCCGGAGCTTTTTTTTTAGTACCCTACCCTGGTTATGCTTTCTTTGGCATACCAATTGCCAATACTACTGGTCGTGTTCGCATTGTTATAAAAATGACAATATGACACTAAACTCTACTTATCGTATTATATATGAACAATATTAAAATCTCAATAGATAACTTTGGTTTAAATGAGGAGTTTGATTCAGACACGGAATTCATTCCCATAGTTTCTGAAGAGGATGTGGACGATGTGGACTTTGATATGCCTGAGATGCTGCCTATTTTGCCGCTACGCAACACCGTATTATTTCCCGGAGTTATTGTACCCATCTCGCTAGGGCGCGACAAATCCTTAAAACTGGTTAGGGAAGTCCAGCGTGGTAATGGTATTTTTGGTGCAGTAGCTCAAAAGAAAGTAGAAACCGAAGAGCCTGGGCCTGACGACATTTATACAATAGGCACCGTAGCCAAAGTCATTAAAATATTGGAAATGCCCGATGGTTCTACCTCGGCTATCATACAAGGAAAAGTGCGTTTTAACTTGGATGAGTTGATTGATACGGAGCCTTATTTTAAAGCAAGGGTAACGCAATTACAGGACATAACGCCTTTAGATGATAAGACCCGCGACTACGAAGCTTTGGTGAGCTCTTTAAAAGATCTTTCCTTACGCATTATAAAGTACTCCAACAATATACCACCCGAAGCGTCTTTTGCTGTAAAAAACATCGAAAACGCTACCTTCCTCATAAATTTTATTTGCTCAAATGCCGAGATATCTGTTAAAGAAAAACAAGGCTTATTGCAGATAGACGAATTGAAGGCTAAAGGTATGAAGCTTTTGGAGCATCTAACTCGTGAGGTGCAGTTACTTGAGTTGAAAAGCGACATACAAAGTAAGGTAAAGCTAGATATAGACCAACAGCAGCGCGAATACATGTTGCACCAGCAGATGAAAACCATTCAGGATGAGCTGGGATCGAGCCCTATTGAACAAGAGGTGCGCGAGCTGAAAGAACAAGGAGAGAAGAAAAAATGGGGTAAAGAAATAGCCGAATTGTTTTACAAAGAAGTGGACAAGCTGGAACGCCTCAACCCGGCATCGGGCGAATATTCGGTACAATTTAATTATCTTCAAACTTTATTAGATATTCCCTGGAACGAATATACCGAGGATCAATTTGATATGGATTCTGCTGAGAAAGTGCTCGATAGGGATCACTTTGGTTTAGATGGCGTTAAGGAAAGGATACTGGAGCATTTGGCGGTGCTAAAACTCAAGGGTGATCTAAAGTCGCCCATACTTTGTTTGTACGGCCCCCCGGGTGTTGGTAAAACATCGTTGGGTAAATCGGTAGCCGATGCACTGGGGCGCAAATATGCCAGAA
>JAGXIP010000060.1 GCA_024635585.1 Saccharicrinis sp.
CTGGATATCTATAATAATGACTCAGAAGATATTCTGATGAATGTGCCTTTGCCATCGCAAACGGGTTTTACAAATTATACAGCAAATTACGGAAAGGTTAATAACCGGGGTGTAGAATCAGAAATTACAGTACGTATTTTTACAGACAAGTTTAAATGGGACAGTTCATTTAATATTTCCCATAACGAAAACAAAGTGGTGGATATTCTGGATCCTTTTAATTTAAACTTTTATGGTATCTATGCCAGGTTGGAGGAAGGTTACCCAATTAACAATTTTTATTTATATCAGTGGGATGGATTAGTAACACAGGAAGATTTGGATAATGGATATAGTTTGCCGGGATCATTGGTTGGTGGACTTAAATACAAAGACTTGAATGGTGACAATGTTATTACAACTGATGATATCACTCATGATGGTTCTCCCTATCCTAAATTCATCTACGGATGGAGCAATAATATCATTTATGGAAGTTTTGACCTGTCTGTTATGATTCAGGCCCAGTCAGGCGGAAATGTATTGTTTATGGCAGCCAGGCAAAATGATAATGGCGGTACATCTAATTCTTTTAAGCACTGGACAAAAAACTATAGATCGGAAGAGCAGCCGGGTGACGGAAGGTATCCGGTTTTTGGAAGTAAAACCTTAATACATAGCGACCGTGATCTTTACTCTTCGGATTTTATACGTTTAAAGAATATTAATCTGGGATATAATTTCCCGGCTTCATTGGCGAAACGTTTAAGAATGTCCAATGCAAGGATTTTTTTAAATGTGGATAATGTGAATACCTGGATAATGGATAAAAATTACCCCGGAGTAAATATGGAATCAGCATTGGGAAATGGTGCGGTGGATTATATTACCTATCCTTTGGCAAGGACTTACAGCCTGGGTATAAATGTTAATTTTTAGTTCAACAGAGAATGAAACGAGCAATAATTATAATAGTAACTGGTATTTTGATGTTTCCTTCATGCAGCAAGGATTTTTTGGAAAAATATCCAATTTCTTCGCAGTCTACAGGTACATTCTTTAAAACAGAAAGCGATTTTGAACAGGCTACAAACGCAATTTATGATGGATTGGACAAAGTTTATACGCCTTTAAGGTCACGTGCTGTAATCCTGGGATCAAGGTGCGATGAATTTACAAGTGGGGATGCACAATCTGTTTGGATAAATAACTTTACCGACGATGCCACCCAGATTCATTACCAGGAAATGTGGCAAAAAGAATTTAATGCTATTTTTCGATCCAATTTATTACTTTCCCAATCACAGGGAATAAAAGCTAATGACATCCCGAAAATTGGAAGATTTCGAGCTGAAGCCCGTTTTCTAAGGGGAATATTTTATTTTGATCTGGTGCGAACGTTTGGCGGTATGCCTCTGTACGAAGGAAACCTTTCACTCGATGAATATTATTCTATCCCTCGTTCCTCAATAAAAGAGACCTATAATTTTATTATTGATGATTTTCGTACTGCGGGTGAAAATCTTCCTCCGCAATATGAAGGGAATGACATTGGAAGGGCTACTTCATGGGCTGCCAAAGGATTTTTAGCTAAAGTACTGTTGTATAGCAAGAAATACGATGAATGTCTCGAATTATGCAACGAAATTATTAATTCCGGTAAATTTCAGTTCCTGCCGGTTTGGGTGGATATCTTCAACGAAGATAACGATAACGGACCTCAGGCTCTTTTCCAGATACAGTATATTAGTGGGGGAGATGGAGAGGGGAACCAAATGCCTGGATTATATATGTATCCAACAGCCAAAACATTTGCCGGCCGTACTTTTTCAACAAGGGGGGCAGTGGGGTATCCAAGAGTTACTTCCCGGTTTTACAATAGTTTTGATACCCGTGATGTAAGACGCGATTTTAGTATTATACGGAATTTTCTGGATTTAAACGGTAATCCTCAAACAGGTTCTTTTGTTGGGAAATTCACAGTTGGCGCATACGATGCTTTTGACTTCCTAAACTGGGGTATCAATCATACACTATTGCGGTATACAGAGATTTTGCTTATGAAAGCGGAATGTATCAACGAATTATCCGGCCCCACAGCTGAAGCCTTGGGAATTATTGACCAAATTAGAGATCGGGCAGGCTTGCCAGCTCTAACTGATCAGGAAAAGGTGGGCAAACAAAGCTTTTTTGATGCACTCGTCAGAGAAAGAGCGCATGAGTTGGCATTTGAAGATAACAGGTGGTTTGACTTGGTACGCTGTGGCATTGCTGAAAATGTTATGAATGAATATCTCGGGAAACAATATCCAAATTTTAACTATAAAATGGAAAGTCATCATGTTTTATTTCCTATCCCTCATCAGGAAATTGAAAATATAGGCGATGAATCTGTGTTGTGGCAAAATCCGGGATACAATTAAGGATCCTATAAGTATTAAGATGGCAAGCTAAATATTTTCTTTTTTTTTGTTAAAATTTCATCCTGAAATGGCAGTTTATTTCAGCCCAATGCTTTCCCGCTACCTCACGTTCGCATCGTGTGGTAATTACGCATTAGTTGGATTATCGTTTTCCAATAATTAAATTTTTTCCATTTTTTTCACACTCATTTCTTTTCCTCACCCTTATAAACAATCGTTTTATGAGAATGAATGTAATCGAAAAAACAGGGTAGGGATGATCATTACTCATGCGTCTAAATACAAAAGCAAGATGATTTTAATCAATAGCATATTGTGGTATTAATTTGTCAGATACTGTATTTTAACTAAAGTCCTACCTTGTTGATGCGATAATTAACCCCGGCATTAATGCCGGAGTTAATGAAAGCCATTTAAGACAGAGGCTTTAGCCTATGATTGAAAGTTTTAAGTGAACACTAATTAAAATTTATAAGAAATGAAAAACAAGAAAATTTTAATCCTTTTGGCTTTAAGTTGCCTGAGTTTATCTGGGATAAATGCTCAGGGGAAATCGCCTAATGTGGTTTTAATATGCTAATTCGATGAAGGCGGTGAGGCGTGATAACTGAAAGCTCGTCCTCCCTCACCCATCGTTGACATATGAAAAGGATTTACCGGGCAAAGACGGACAACCGGGCAAGGTAAGCAAAGTCACCTTCCCACTGGCTCTATACGATCTGCGACAGGATACCGGAGAACGCTATGATGTACAAAAATCTTATCCTGGAATCATGCAGGAGCTTCAAAAGGTAGCAGAAAAGGCACGTGAAGATTTGGGTGATGACTTGACCGGGAAAAAAGGCAAGAACCGTCGACCTATCGGTTTGATTAATAATTGAAGGGTTCTAAGTCCTTCGGATATTGAAATATTAGATAAACAGATTGGTGAAGCCATTCAAAAATTAAAAGATGCCGGATTGTATGACAAAACCATCATTGTTTTTTGCAGCGATAATGGGAGCCCACTACCCTGTGGAAAAAGGGAAATTTACGATTCGGGATTGCATTTGCCATTTATCGTTCGTTTCCCAAAGGGAGCTAATGCCGGTCGGGTTAGTCAAATGATTTCTTTCGTTGATTTAGCTCCTACAACTTTGTCATTGGTAGGTATCAAACCTCCTGAATATATGCAGGGACAAGCTTTTTTGGGGTCTTATAAATCGGCTCCGCGCAAATATATTTTCGGATCTGGCGACCGTTTCGATAAATTTTCTGACCGGATAAGGATTGTTCGGGACAATAGATACTTGTTTGTAAAGAATTATCATCCGGAATTACCTCCTTACAAAGATGTTCGTTATCGAAAACATATGGATATGATGATGGAGTTGTTGAAATTGCGTGATAATGGAAAGTTAATCAAAATCCGGTAGAAGAAGGTTTGGTTTTTAAAGCAGAAAATTATGTGTATAGCAGTGGGTTTAATAGTTTTTTTGAATAGATTTTAAAATAGTATAACAATGGTAAAAAAACAAAGTTTGCAGAAAATTATCAGAACAGGTCTGATTTTGCTATTCACAACAGGTTTGTACACCAGTTGCAGCAATAGCGGGGGTGAATCTGCTCCCACCGGATTAATGACCGATCTTCTTTCGGAACCGGAAGAGGCGGTTGTTACGACGTCTCAACCAAGGTTTACATGGATTCCTGCAGAAGAAGAAGCCATGCAAACCGGATACCAGGTCATTGTTGCCTCCAGTGAAGAGCACCTACAAAATGAAAAAGGGGATGTCTGGGATTCAGGTAAAGTAGATTCCGAGATGTCTGTTTCTGTCCCCTATGGAGGCAAAGCACTGAATGAAAATTCGAGCTATTGGTGGAAAGTACGCACCTGGAACCAGGAAGGTGTATCAGGTGCCTATAGTCAACCTCAAAAATTTAACACTGGTGTTTTTTCCGGTGTTGAACGGAAATGGCCCGGTGAGAGCAAATGGGTTGAACTGGAAGTTGACGGCGAAACCGAATTTGTGTATGAAAACAGGCATTCCATTCGTTACCATTTAGTGGAACCTGTTTCTGTGGAAAAGAATGCGGACGGGAATCAGTTCATCACTTTTAAAAAAGCAGCTTTCGGAGCACTAAAACTGACCCTTGATCAGGCCCCCGAAAGTATTGATTCGCTTGTTGTCCATTTCGGAGAAGATCATACAGATGGCAACCGGGTAAACAGGAATCCCGGAGGTTCGATTATTTATAATGAGCTGCAGGTCGCCTTAAAACCAGGTAAAACAGAATACCTCATTCAAATCCCCCGTTTTATTTCGCATTATCCCAATAGTCAGGTGTTGGCCGAACATATGCCGGAAGTGACTTCTTTCCGGTATGTGGAGATCGAAGGATTACAGGGTGATTTAACCACAGAACAGGTGCAGCAGCTCGCATTGTTGTATCGTTTTGATGAAGATGCCTCTGATTTTCAATCTTCCAATGAAAACCTGAATCAAATCTGGGAATTGTGTAAACATACCCTGAAAGTAACTCCTTTTATGGGAGTTTATATTGATGGGGGAGCCCGTGAACGGATGCCCTATGAAGCCGATGCCTATATGCAACAGGTGGCGCATTATTGCGTGGATCGCGAATTTGCCATTCAGCGCTATACCACCGATTTTCTGATTTACAACCCCAGTTGGCCCACCGAATGGCACCTGCATATTGTTTTGATGGCCTGGGCCGATTACATGGCTACGGGAGACGAGCGCTTCCTGGAGAAGCGTTATGATGAGCTGAAAAAGAAAACTCTAATGGCGCTGGCACGGGAGGATGGGCTTATCAGCACCCGCACCGGCTTTGTTACTCCCGAATTTCTGGAGAGCATCCATTACGACGGGAGACGTTTCAGAGATATTGTGGACTGGCCCCAGGGAACACCGGCCAATGAAACGGAACTCACGAGTGGCCATGGCAGTGTGACGCTGGCCGGGGAAACCGACCGGTATGTTTTCTCGGATATTAACACCGTTGTTAATGCTTTTCATTACCGCAACCTGGTATTAATGGAAAAAATTGCTGGGGTTTTGGAAAAAAATGAAGACGAAACATTTTTTAAACAAAGGGCTACTCTTGTAAAATCTTCTTTTAACGAAAAATTACTAAACAAAGAAACAGGGATATATACTGACGGTGAAGGCGTGGAGCATAGTGCGTTGCATGCCAATATGTTTCCTGTGGCTTTTGGTCTTGCTCCGGAGAGCAATTATCCTGAAATCAGGAATTTTCTCATTTCCAGAGGAATGGCCAGCAGCCCAGGAATGTCGATGTACCTTTTTGATGCTCTTTACAAAATGGGGGCTGAGGACTATTCGTTGGAACTTATTACAAACGAAACAGATCGGAGCTGGATGAATATGATTCGGTTTGGTGCAACGGTTACTTCTGAAGCCTGGGATTTGAAGTACAAACAGAATATGACCTGGAACCATGCCTGGAGTGCGATACCCGCTTATGTCATCTCAAGAAGAATTTGCGGGATTGAAGCCTTAGAGCCTTCTTTTCAGAAAATCCAAATAAAACCTCATCCCGGCAACCTGAAATGGGCCAAAATTAAGCATCCAACCATCAGGGGAAGTGTGGAGGTCGATTTTGAAAATAAAACTAATGCCTTTTCGATGAATGTAACAATTCCACCCAATTGTCAATCAGATGTCTATATTCCATTAAAATTTTCCGATTATTCACTTTCCTTTAACGGGGAAGCAGTTCAGGGAAAGGAAGTAATGAATCATGTATTGGTGAAGGATGTTGGACCGGGCACTCATTTTTTTGAAATTACAAAAATTAAAACAAAGGAATATGAACTTAAAGAACCGCAACTGGTATTTTATTTTTCTGATTACGCTACTCTTATTAAGTAGTTGCAAAAGAGCCACTGATACTTACGGAACTGAATTTAATGTTTCCTACAGCCAGATGAAAGAAGACTTCCAAAATCCCCCTGCTCAATTTGGAGTTAACTGCTGGTGGTGGTGGCTCAACGGAAATGTAAACAAAGCGGCAATTACAAAAGATTTGGAAGCCATGAAATCACGTAACTTTCAAGGAGCCATGATTTTTGATGCCGGGGGTCATAATCAAAGGGGCAATAAAGATATACCTGCGGGACCTTTGTTTGGTTCTGATGAGTGGAATGAATTGTTTGTTTTTGCCATGGACGAAGCCAAAAGGCTTGATTTGGAAATGGGCTTTAATATTCAAAGTGGCTGGAATCTTGGAGGACCGCGTGTAACTCCTGAATATACGGCAAAACAGATTGTTTATACAGAAACGAAAGTTCCAGGCAATAAAGAAATTAACCAAAAATTGGCATTGCCTAATTCGAGAAGAGACTTTTATAAAGATATTGTTGTACTGGCATTTCCTTTAAAAGCTTCAAATAAAACAAACGAACTTATTACCGATTTGGATTTAAAACTGGGTTACCATGAGCTTGGCGGCTCAGCACCCGATACACGGTTTTTGTTGGAAAATACTCCTCGTAACAATAATAACACTGCAAATAAAGAAATCTATATTGTAAAAAAAGAAGATATTTTAAATCTTACATCCAAAATGGATGCTGATGGAAATCTTAGCTGGGAAGCACCCGGGGGAGACTGGAGTATTTTACGTCTTGGTTATACTTGCACCGGTTCACATGTTTCTACATCGAGCGGCGATTGGCAGGGAAGCGTTTTAGATTACATGAGTACAGAAGCGTTCGATTTTTATTGGAACGATGTAGTGGAACCTATTTTCAAAGCAGCTGGCGAACATGTTGGAAAAACACTAAAATACATGGAAACCGATAGCTGGGAATGTGGAGGGATGAACTGGACAGATGAGTTCGCTGAAGAATTCGTGCTATACCGGGGATACGATTTGAAAAAATATTTACCTATTGTAGCTGGTTACGTTGTTGATGACATTGAAACTTCGAATGCCTTTCTGGCCGATTTCAGAAAAACCCTGGGCGATTTGGTTGCCTATAACCATTATGCACGTTTCCAGGAATATGCCCACAAATATAACATGGGAATTCAACCCGAATCCGCTGGTCCGCATGCAGGACCCATGGATGGAATAAAAAACTATGGTTTTAATGATATTGTGATGAGCGAATTCTGGTCTCCTTCTCCCCACCGTCCTCGCCCGGAGAATCGCTTCTTTTTAAAACAAGCATCCTCGGCAGCACATATTTACGGTAAAAAGATTGTGGGAGCCGAATCGTTTACCACAATTGGTCCACATTGGAACGACGAGCTTTGGCACGACCAGAAATCAGCATTCGACCACGAGATTTGTGCAGGACTGAACCGAATGTACTTCCATACATTTACCTGTTCGCCACCGGAAATGGGATTGCCCGGACAAGAATATTTTGCCGGAACGCATGTAAATCCTCAAGTAACCTGGTGGAAACAATCAGGGGCTTTTATCGATTATATGCACCGCACACAGTCTGTTGTTCAGGAAGGAAAATTTGTTGCCGACGTTCTATACTATTATGGCGACCACGTTCCAAATGTATTCCCTTTTAAACATTCTGATCCTGCCGGAGTAATGCCTGGTTTTGACTACGATGTAACTGACGAAACTATTTTTTTACAACTCGAAATGAAGGATGGAAAAATAATCGTTCCGGGAGGTATTGAATATCGTGTTGTGGTTTTACCAGATCATAAAGTGTTATCAATGTCAATTTTGGAGAAAGTTGAAGAACTTTTGCAACAAGGTGCTCAGGTAATTGGTCATAAACCGGAAAGTTCAGTTAGCCTGGTTGGAGGTGAAATAGAAGAAAATCAATTTCAGGAATTGGCTGATAAAATATGGGGAACTGAGATAAGCGAAAAAGGAGAAAAGAAATATGGTAAGGGATTGGTTTCCTGGGGAGTTACTGCACGAGAATACTTATTGTCAAAACAAATACCAACTGATTTTAATGTTGAGCAAAGCGGCAGTAGAACCGATTATGATTACATCCACTACACAATTGGTGAGAGCGATGTTTATTTTATTACCAATCAAACTACCGATAGACAAAAGATAAATACTCAGTTCCGGGTTGCGGGCAAACAGCCTGAATTGTGGAATGCTTTAACAGGAGAAATTGGAGACGCCCAAGCTTTCGCCCAAAAGGAAGGAATAACAACCGTACCACTTACTTTGGAACCTTATGGATCAATTATAGTAGTTTTTAACAAGGCAATTGATACAAATAAACAAGGCACCGTTCAACGAAATTATTCAGACTATAAAACGCTTCTAAATATTGAAGGTTCATGGGACGTGAATTTCGATCCTAAATGGGGCGGACCGGAATCTGTTACATTCCCTGAATTAATGGATTGGACTTTGCATTCCAACGAAGGGATTAAGTATTATTCAGGTACAGCGGTTTACAACAAAACATTCAATGTAGATTTTGAAATTGAAACAGGTAAACAATACTTTTTGCAACTGGAGAATGTAAAAGATGTTGGCATTGCAGAGGTTAAAATAAATGGAAAAGATAAAGGAATACTTTGGACTAAACCGTTCAGAATTGAAATTAGCAATGAATTGCAAGAAGAGGAAAATACGCTTGAAATAAAAATTGTTAACTCATGGCATAACCGGGTTGCAGGAGATCAGACATATCCGGATAAAAAGCAATACACATCTACCAATATAGATTTAAAACGTGATTACAGGGGCAGACCAATTGATGAGATTCCGCTGGAACCATCGGGTTTATTGGGGCCTGTTACAATTGAGGAAGTTGTGATGAAATGAATATACCCTTAAGATACATAAAAGAATAAGATAAGAACGCAAAAATTTAAGCACAATGCTAAAAAGGTATTTCACAAAAAAGGGTTTAATGAGATTGGGATTTGTAATATTTCTAAATCTATTTCTATTACCCGCAAAGGCTCAGGAAGCACCTGTGTACGATCCTCTGTTCCAAAACCCACGCTTTCAGAGATAAGTTATGGTGAACATGAATGGCAAATTCTGGATTTCTGGAAGGCAGAGTCAGACACACCAACCCCTTTGGCATTTGTAATTCATGGTGGTGGATGGGTGGGTGGAGACGCTGAAAAGGTTTGCCAGATAATTTTATTTACCCCGGCACAGAAGACCCTGTCAATTACTCCCTTTAACTCATTAGGGGAGCGTTCCCATTGCGGACCCGCAGAAGTTGGGTCTTCAGCTGTCACAAATCTTTTCCCATTGGTGTGTGCCGCGTAGGCACTCTGTTTTACGGTTAAATGCTAGGCGTCAACTAACAGTCAATTAATCTGTTCCAAAATCTTTAGTTTTAACGGACACCAATAAAAAAATGTGAATATTTGTCGATTAACAGTTAGGGATGTACGCTTCTAAAGTGTCTTAGCTCTGGTGAGAAAAATTGATGGATTCAAAGGATCCTCATAAACCGGATCTAAAATTAAACTTAATGAAAAAGATTTCATTTGCAAAAAAACTATTAAGTATAGTTTTTTGTTTAGTGATTATATCAGAACAAGCCTGGAGTCAAAGCATGGTAGAAACGAGGATGTCAAGGGGCCTTGACCATATGCTTGAAAATCCATGGCCTTATCCTGATGCTAAATGGAAGGCAAAATATGCCTATTTGTTAATAGCAAGGAACCAGCGAATAGATTTCGCCAACAAACTAATTCAGGAATGGTGTGCGGCCTATGAACTTGACTCAAGTGCTGCACCAACTGCTTACCATGATCTCAGGCCTGAACAGGCCATGTACAGTCTGTATTTAAAGCCAAAATATTATGAACTTCTGGAGCAAAAAACCCGCGATGCCATTGAAGATGCCTGTTGGCGTTGGGTGTACCGTCATAGTTTTTTAAATAAAGACCAAAGCTGGCCATTGAACAATCCCACCAAAAATGTTTGGATGATCAGCGGCAGTGAAAACCATGATGCTGCACAGCGCTCTTCAAACCTTCTTTCGCTCCAGGTTTTGCGAAAGGCCGGGGCTCCATACGGCCCCGATGCAACTCTTTACGATGGCTTTACCGTGGAGGAGCATTATTTGGAATGGATAAAATGGTATCAGAAGTTTTTTCTTTCCCGAATGCGGCATGGTTTAAACTGTGAAATTGCTCACCCTTCCAGTTACGGTTTGGCTACCATCAGTCACTATTACGATATTGAGGATTTGTCAGAGGATGCCGGTCTAAAGCAGGTAGTCCATGATTATTTAACGGTTTTCTGGGCAAATGTGGCCAGCGAATTCGAGCCGAAAACTGGAATTCGTGGTAGCTTGGCCTCTACACGAAATTATAAATGGTCATGGAACCAGAATGGAGACATTTATTGGGCCCAAAGTTTGCTCTACGCTTACGGATGGTCAGAAAAAAATACAAATCCGAATCTCACACTCCTCACGCTTTATCTCAGTGATTACCGCCCACCGGAAATATTACGGGCCATTGCAAGCGACACCAATCGTGGTTCTTATATGAGTACCTCACGGCGCTTTGGAAGAGGAACAGGTTGGGACAAGGGCATCTACCAGGTTGTATTCGACAATGGCCTGGCCTATAATTCATATATGCGGAGAGACTCCTGGTACACTCCTGCCTATACCATGAGCGCTTTGAGTCTGGATCCTGGTCGTGATTATATCCAACTTATCGATCAAAGTCGTGTAATGGGCGTGTCTTTTTCCAACGATATCAACGATCGGATAATTGTATATGCGGGAAATAAACCAGTGGGCAAAGATGTAGAATATAAAATGACAACTTCCAACGGAGTAAATGGCCTGCTGGGAGAGAACTGCCTGATTGTGGCGCGTGATCCAAATGCGGATATGGCCACCACCAACAGCACAAGGATTTTTATTTCTGAAGGCGACCTTTGGAATAACAGACTCCAAGATGACGATGGTTGGTTTTTTACAAGGGCAGGAGACGGTTTTGCAGGTTTTAAAATTGCCGGAGACTCGGGTTATACTGTGGTTGCATCTCCGTACAATAACGGCTACTACCTGGAGTTTAATGACATCTGGGCCCCTGTGGTAATTCAAATGGGTGAGGCTAAGGATTATGCAAACAATTTTGAACAATTCAGAAATGCGGTAAAAGCAAGTCAGTTAACATACGTGGGCGGTAAATTAACCTATACTGCTCTGTCGGATGAGAAATATGAATATTGGAGCAGAAGCAGTATGTTGCCAAAAGTCAACGATGAAACTTTCAATCTCAATCCGGTCAATACCTATAATAATCCATACTTATCATTGAAGCACGGTGAAGATACTGTTACCATTCGTTATCCCAATTATCAGAATTTAAAAATACCACTTACTGCACAAACTCCTACCGTGGGGATATCACCCCCAATAAATTTTTTCAAAGGTGTTTCTGTCTGCCCCAATCCAACCAACGGATTGGTAAATATTAATTTGGGAGACTTAATAAATCCAACTGTAAAAGTTTATACTTTATGGGGAGAACTGATATGTCAAATAGATAATATTACTGAATCCACCCATCAATTAGAATTAAAAGGAGTTTCCGGATTGTACATTATTAATGTTTATTCGCAAGACAAATCGCTTGGGTTTAAAATAGTAAAGGAGTGATCAAATCAATGGAACTTTATACGTATAAGTAAAAGTTAATGCATTAAAATATGAAAACCAACAGAAGGGAATTACTATGAAAAGAATTGCATATTTATTACTGCTACTGTTTACAACATCAACGATTGCATACGGCGGCACAATGGCTCCCCAGGATGACCCAAATGAGGACAAAGCCAAAGAGGTTATTGCCAAAACACAAGAACGCCAGGAAAAAATACTTAGACAGCAAGTGGACAATCCTTACCCGGGGAGTGGTTTTTGGCATGATGAAAATTTTGCTTTCGGAGCCTATTACTTTAATCAGCGAACACAAGAGGCCGACGATGGAATTATTGACATAAAAATAAGTTTTATGGAAGAGTTGCCGGGTGGCTCACATTGGCACGTTTATTTGCTTGCAAGACTTTACTGGATGTATTCGTCAAAAAGCGAAACACCGCGAATGAGCGAGAAAGCAGAAAAAGCCATTGAAGACATCATGTATAAATACCTCACCGACGAAAGCGAATATGTAAGAAAGGATATGGTAAATATTGAGTATGTCTGGACCTATAAGGGAAGCGAAAACCACCACTTGCAAGCATATGTAAGTGCATGGAGCGCAGCTCATATACTCAAAGATCTACCCGAATACAAAGACATGAAGATTGGAGACATAGGTGTGGCGGATTTTGCCCTGAAATTTGACAGCTATTTCAAGCTCTATTTCAGAGAAAAAGCCACCAAAGGACTGTTGACCGAAATCGCTTCACCCACTTACGTAAAATACAGTTTGAATACACTTTATAACATCTACGACTTTACCGATGATGCAGAACTAAAGAAGCTGGCGGACATGTTCCTCAACCTTTATTTTGCGGACTGGGCCATTGAGCAGTTTGAGGGTCTTCGCGGAGGATCAAAACACCGTTCATATACAGGAAGTGCTTCTTTATCACTTAACAGCAGTGTTGGATGGTTTGCTTTCGGACTGGGATTACCTAGCCCACACCCCGGCTTTACATCTGCAGCAACTACCACCTGGCGACCTGATGTACTTGTTGCTGAACTTGCACTGGCACAAAAAAAACGTGGAACCTATGAGGTGGTGTCCCGTCGACCCGGATTGAGAAAACCCGGAACAACGGGAAATGAGATTAATTCCGAGGGAGGACAACTTCTGCGTTACACCTACCACACGCCAGAGTTTATTATGGGGATGAGTATGCTACCGGCCCTAAGTTACAATGAATGGACAGGAATATGCAGCCAAAATCGCCATAATGCCATCCTTTTTAACGGAACACATCTTGCAACTATATTTACACAAAGACTAACTCCGGCAGCAGGTAGCGTTTACAATGCAGAGTGGGGCGTTCAACACAAGGGCGTGATGATACTGCAGATGTTGCCCGAGCCATTTTCCAAATCGGCAAAAGGACAGCTTGTGTTTTTCAGCAAAAGTCTTAATCTGGTGGAAGAAGGTGGTTGGGTGTTCGCCGAGGCTGACTCTGCGTACTGTGCGGTGAAGGTAGTGCAAGGCAATGCAATGCTCAGACATCCTGCCAAAGAAGATTATCGGGATGGACAAGGAGACCTGAATGCGGGAACCTACCTTGATCTTGAAAACGCAGTATCACCCATTGTTTTTGAAGTTGCGCCGAAAAGGAGCTACAGTTCTTTTGAAGCGTTCCAGGAGGAGATTCAGCACAATACACTTTCCGAAAACGGTCCTGCCGTGACATACCAAAGTACGGCATACCAGGATACCCTGACGCTCTATACCGACTACTCACAACTGCCTGAAATTAACGGGACACCGATAAATCTAATTCCTGACTTTGTTTACCAATCGCCTTTTATCAATGGCGAATTTGGGAAAGGTGTTGTCACCATCAACAGAGGTAGCAAGGATTTGGTTTTGGATTTCAACAAATAGAATTATTAAAAATCAACAGAGAATAGATGAAAAGAATTGCATATTTATTACTGCTACTGTTTGCAACATCAACGATTGCATACGGCGGCACAACGGCTCCCCAGGATGACCCAAATGAGATAAAAGCAAAAGAAGTTATAGCCAAAACACAAGAACGCCAGGAAGATATCCTGAGAAAGCAGTTGGACAAGCCCTATCCCAATAGTGGATTTTGGCATGAGGAGAACTTTGCCTTCGGAGCGTACTATTTCAATGAGAAAACAGGATTAGCCCAGGACGGACTTGCAAGAGTAAGAAACAGCTTTATGAATACGGATCCGGAAGATGAATTTTGGGAAACGAATGCACATTGGCATGTTTACCTGCTGGCCAGACTCTATTGGATGTATTCTTCAAAAGGTGCCACGCCGAGAATGAGTAAGGGTATAGAAAACTACCTTACGGACATCATGCATGCCTACCTCACCAATGGTAAATACGTAGGAAAGGATATGATAGATTATAACCACATCTGGACCTATAAAGGAAGTGAAAACCACCACCTGCAAGCCTATGTAAGTGCTTGGAGTGCAGCTCATATACTCAAAGATCTACCCGAATACAAAGACATGAAGATTGGAGAAATGGATTTGGCACAATTTGCCAGGAAATTTGACAGCTATTTCAAGCTCTATTTCAGAGAAAAAGCCACCAAAGGACTGTTGACCGAAATCGCATCGCCAATTTATGCGAAATACAGCCTCAATACGATTTATAACATCTACGATTTTGCGGAAGATGAAGAGTTGAAGGAGCTGGCCGATATGTTCCTTAATCTTTATTTTGCCGATTGGGCCATTGAACAGTTTGAAGGTCTTCGCGGAGGATCAAAACACCGTTCATATAAGGGAAGAGAATCTTATGGACTAACTGGTAGTGAGGGATGGTTCCCTTTCGGTCTGGGTTTGCCCACCCAGCACCCCGGTTTTACCTGTGCAGCAACAACCACCTGGCGCCCCGACGTGCTCGTTGCTGAACTTGCCCTGGCACAAAAAGAGCGTGGAACCTATGAGATTACCTCACGCCGTCCTGGATTGAGAGTAAATGGCAGTGGAAATCAGCGTGAGGCAGCACCGGATGGGGGACAGCTTCTACGTTATACTTACCACACGCCGGAGTTTATTATGGGGATGAGTATGGTACCTGATCTGGAAGATGATGCATGGACAGCAATCAGCAGTCAAAACAGATGTAA
>JAGXIP010000061.1 GCA_024635585.1 Saccharicrinis sp.
GGAAACTGGGCGGTGTGCGGGAACCTGCTGTTAATCTATTTGTTAACAATCAAACTTTGAACGGAATGGTGGAGCTGCCCGTTTTCAAAAAATCAACACTCCTTTTTGCCTATCGCCAAAACTACTACAACTTGTTTGATGGATTGGACATTTTAAGAGCAAACCCCAACAGCAATGCTTCTGAAATTAAAGTCTCGCCTGACTATTCTTTCCGTGACTTTAACTTCAAGTATTCTCTCCAGGGGGATAACGGGGATCTTTTTTACCTGAGTGTTTTGGGCGCAAAAGATCAATTCGCATACAAAGCATCACAGGAAAGGACGAGAAATGTAATAAATCAGGAAACTTTTGAGCACAACAAGCAATTTGGAGGTGCTCTTTTTTATGGGAAGAATTGGAGGGGAGGCTCCAGCTCGCAATTTAAAGTAGCCTTTTCATCCCTGCGCTCCGATTTTTACCTTGGACGTTCAGTTAAAAATATTCGCTTTAACAAGGTTACTAATCTACTCCATAATTCGGATGTTAATAACATTGGAGAATTAACGGTGGAAGCAAAAAATAGTGTTCAGCTTTTTAAACACCACACCATTGATTATGGCGCTGAATGGGTTCGTAATGAAGTACTTATGCAGCAAGATACATTTGATGTTGTTATGGCAAATACTACGAATGATGAAATGAGAACCAGTTTTTTTGTTCAGGATGATATTTCACTTGGCGATGGCATAAGCATCGTTCCAGGCCTTCGAACGAATTATTTGATAAAAAACAAGCACGCGTTTCACTCGCCGCGTATCGCATTTAAAATGGGCTGGAATCATCCATGGAAGTTTAATATGGCCTGGGGATTATACCATCAGTTTTTGGTTAAAACATCGGTGATGGATGAGTCCGGAAACTTCCGTTATTCGTGGGCTGTAGCCGACAATGAAAATGTGCCCATTTTAAAATCTAACCATGTTTCCAGTGGTCTGTCATACCATATTAATACTTTTACGGCCAGTGTTGAGGGTTATTACAAAACAACAAAAGGGCTCACCAACTATATTCGTATTGCACCTGAAAAAGAGTGGGTGTTCGAGGGTAAAGGTCGCAGTTATGGTTTAGATTTTTATATAAAAAAAGATTTCAGACTCCATACATTCTGGGCTTCTTACACTTTAGGGAGAGCCGAAGAATTATTTCCTTACTTTCTCGATAAACAATACCGACGAGCTCCGCATGATCAGCGCCATGAAATAAAGGGAACTACTTTATTTAACCTGCATCCCTTTCACCTATCTGCGGCCTACGTTTATGGAACTGGATTCCCGCTGTATGCCAGTTATATAAGTAAAAAATATACTGAGAAGGATTATTCGCGACTTGATATTTCGCTGGTTTACAAACTCAAAACCAAGAGGATGGATGGCGAAATTGGTTGCTCAATCCTTAACGTATTAAATGCCAATAATGTGAAGTATTCCAGTTTTGAACGCATCCCACTCGACCAATTGAGTACAGTTTATATTGATGCCGAAGCCCTTGATTTTACTCCGCTGGTGTTTGTGAAAATTAAATTTTAAAGGTGTTTCATTCAAACAGTATAGCGATTTTACTGTGAAGGGATCCCGAAAATCCAACGTTTAAGACATGCACTCATTAGCGCCTCTGGTGAAAAGGTATACGCATGTCCGTTATGTGGAAATATCGTAGTTCGATTTATAGACTATCCTCATCTTGCACTGTGATCCAAACCCACTGTTGATTTTGTTTGTATTGAACCCTGGCTCGGACTTCCTAAAGATGGTAAATCCATCGATTTAGCACAAAAACCATATAATCGCATATAGAATTCTTTTTTCTTTAAAGATAAATTGCATTTTTAGAAAAAAATATAGACATTCTTAGCTCTTAGCGTTATTGCAAGTGCCAATCATATTCAATGATAACATACAATTGGCGATATGTTGTTAGTTTGAAACGGATTCAATTAGCACAGCATATTTCCATTGAATGTTTTGCTACGTAAAAACGCCTAAGCCCAATACATAAACTGTGCACAAAGCCTTGAGGATTAAATATCATTGGCAGCGCTTAAAAAGTTATCATTATGCAAGATAAAATGGAAGATGCGCTGAGAGAAAGCGAAGCCAATCTTAAGGCCATAATCGAAAATTCCATCGAAAGTATTTGGTCTATTGATACTGAATACCGGATACAGTACGTAAATGAGGTATTTGCATCGTCTTTTAAAAGCACTTTTGGTATTACACTTTCAAAAGGGGTAAATCTTTTGGAATCGTTACCTGAATCGATACGACAACTGTGGAAGCAACGATATGACAGAGCATTTAATAACGAACATTTTATTTTTTTAGACAAGATTGACCTGGGCAGTAAAGACATATATATTGAAGTAGCCATGAACCCTATAGTAGTAAATGATAAGGTTGTTGGCGCTTCATTTTATGGAAAAGACATCTCTACACAAAAAGCTTTTGAATTAGAATTAATTGCAGCTAAAGAAAAAGCAGAAGAAAGCGACCGTCTTAAAACAGCTTTTTTGCAAAACATGAGCCATGAGATTCGTACACCCATGAATGCGATTATGGGCTTCTCCAGCTTATTAGCCGATTACTATAACGACAAAGAGAGTTTAGCAAAATTTGCCGAAATTATCAATATACGGTGCAACGATTTGCTCGAAATTATAAACGATATACTTAATATATCAAAGATTGAATCGGGGCATCTATCGTTAAATTACGAACCCTGCGATTTAAATCAAATATTCTCGGAACTCGCCCTATTTTTCTCTGAATATCAGAAACGGAATAACAAGCTAAATATTCAATTTGAATTAAAAATGTGCGATTTAGCGAAAAACAAGACGGTTTTGGTAGATAAAGGAAAATTAAAACAAATTCTTATAAATCTGATTAGTAATGCATTTAAGTTTACCAAATCGGGAAGTATTGAGGGGGGATACCAAATTGAGAATAACAATACAATTTTGTTTTACATTAGGGACACGGGAGTTGGCATTCCCGCGGAAAAACAAGAGGCAATTTTTGAACGTTTTACCCAGTTAAATCAAAGCGAATTACAAAACACTGGCGGTACTGGCTTGGGCTTATCTATTGTAAAAGGTTTAGTTAAATTGTTAAACGGTAAAGTTTGGCTCGAATCGGAACCCAACATTGGGAGTACATTCTATTTTAGCATGCCTGTAACAATAAGTAGTTCTTTAGTAAAAAATGAAACAGAAACAGAAACAGAACATTATACTCATTTTCAGTTTAACAACAAGACGATTTTAATAGTTGAAGATGATTTTTATAATTCGGAATATCTTAAGGCTATACTATCGGGTATTGGATTAAAAATATTAAGTACCGCATATGGCAAGGAATCAGTACAAATTGCAGCTTCGCAACATGTTGATTTAATTTTGATGGATATTCAGTTACCAGATTTTGATGGCTATAAATCAACTAAGATCATCAAACTGAACCAGCCTAACATTAAAATAATTGCCCAAACGGCTTTTGCCGGCCACGACGAATCTCAAAAAGCATTTAAAGCTGGATGCGATGATTATATAAGCAAACCCATAAAGAAAGAAGTGCTATTAGATATATTAAATAAACACTTGAAATAGGTGTTTAAATAGACCAATAAAAAATTTCATCAAAAATCACTACAATTCACCCCCACCTATATGTCAATTAGTGTCTAATTATTACTTTTGCCGATTATTTTTTAACACTACTTATGACACTATCTAAACAAGGAAATCCGGCGGTAGTCGGATTAGCGGGCTTCGGGCTCACAACACTCTTATTGCAGTTGCACAACATCGGCCTTATGGGTCTGGGTCCTGTGATTTCCATGGGGTTTATCTTTGGGGGTATAGCCCAAATGATTGCCGGGTTTCAGGAACAAAAAATGGGCAATAACTTTGGCTATAGTGCTTTTGTAGCCTATGGCGCATTCTGGATTGGGCTTGGAATTATTTGGCTGCTGAATCATTTTGAAGTTTACCAGTCATCAACTACTGATGTGGGCTTTTATCTAATTGCCTGGACACTTTACACCATTATCCTATTCACTGCTTCACTTTGGGTACACAAAGCAATGGCATTCACCTTTGGAACTTTACTTGTGGGTTTTATTCTGTTGGATATTGGACATTTTGGCTATCCGGTTTTTAACGTAATTGCAGGTTACGAACTCATTGTATGTGCTCTTGGTGCTTGGTACATGATGGCAGGCATAATTATAAACGATCTGGCCGGCAAAACAGTACTAAAAATGGGCAGCCCACTGATTAGCAAACAAATTAATCCTCCTTTGGATTCTCCTGTTAAGTTCGAAAAAACAGAGCTAGCACATATCAACATTCAAAACTGAGCGATAAAAATAATTTTCCCTGTCTGTGGCAGACAGGGAATTCTCTCAACTTCACCCAGTCGCTACTTTTTATACTGATGTAAATTTTCAGGGAACGCAATCATGCTAATATTTTGATAGTTCAGTCTTCTACTAACAAAGTCTATTTTATCCAATTCCCATTAATTACATATCCTCCTTGGTCTTTCGCCTGATCATTCCCATCGAAAACCATCCTAACAATAAAACCAACGCAGATATGATTATCCATAACCAAATCTGATTTTTGAATAGAACTTCGGTGCTTTTGACCTTTGCTTTTTCTATGCTCTGCTCATTACCCAATTGCACAGTAGACATTGTTGCTGGAATATTGTTCGTAAACCTATTGATATCGTAATTGGGATAAGTGGCTTTTTTATTTCCATAGGTGAGATAATAAGTAGCCGGCTCGTCAAAACGGACCTTCAATTCGTGGGTATAACCCTTAACTTGCACCGAATTAATGGACAGTGGTGTATTATCCTGGTTGTGAACGATCAGTTTTAACTTTTGTACAATCTGGCTATTTATGGATAATTCATTTTCACCAAGCGAATGAAGTATCCCCGATGCAACGGAGCGATAATTATATATCCAGCCTTGCTCTGTTTTTACACTATCAGCTAAAAATTTAACGGTGATAGGTCGATAGTAATCGTATGCATTTTCTACATTAATTTTAATCAGGCTTACGGGCACCGGCCATTCCAATTCAACGTAAATTTCGGTTTGCTTGACGGCTTTGTTTTCACTCATTGTGGTTGATTTTATAGGACAATCCCGCAGCTCCCCATCTGTAATTTGATGAGCCGTTATGCTGGCATAATTCAAATCTGGCTTCTTTTTGCTGTTAATATGAATTCTAAAGAAACGGAACTTTGAGCTCGGAAATGTGAGCCTTGTGAATTGAAAATCGGTTGATTGGTTTTTAATGGACAGAATGCGATACGCATTCAAAATGGTAAACCACTCCTGTTGATTCTGGCTTCCTTGAAGTTGAACCGACCAATCGAAATTCTGTTGTTTAAATTGCAGATTTATCTGGCTCACGGCTTTTTCCGACGGCACTTCAAAGGTGAAAAAATACCCACTTTTGTTATGCGAAGCGTTCAGTGTGTTAAAGGCTATTTCTTGGTCAGATGTTTTGTTGCTTAACACGTTAAGGATGTAAGGTGCTTCAATGGTATCGCCATTGTCTTGGATACCAAATATGCGAATGTCGGACAAATCATTGGAAACCTTGCCAAATATATCATCCGACAAGGTAATCTTTTGCCATTGTTCCGTAACGCCAATAATTTCGCGTTTATAGCTATATTCTTCCATTTGTGCATGGCCATAGCAAAACGACAATAGAAACAAAAACGTTAATAATTTAAATCTCCTCATTAGATATAATGTGCTTGTATTTATTGTATAAAAACGATATAATCAGAAGGAGAACACCCAACAACACCAATACTATGGTTTTAGCGATGGTGTCCAGGTGACGTATATCGTAAAAAAAAAGTTTAATGAGGGTAACGCCAAACAGGGCGATGGCACCAATACGTAGATATTTTTTCTTTTTCCATATTCCCAAAATAATGAGCAGCAGTGCATAAGTAGCCCACAAAATACTTAAACCCAGCTTGTACGATTGAGCCGCCTCTGCCATATTGAGCCAGTGTATCATTTCGCTGCTGGCCATCCACAGCACCGTTATGTGCAGCAGCAGGGCAAAGGGAGGCTGAATATCATTTAGCATAAACTCCTGACTAACATACTTATAGGTAGCCACAAGTGCCAGTGCTACCAATCCAAACGAAACGTAGCGGATACCCAAACTAAAAAAACCGTGTTGGTAATATTCAGATAAAACTTGCCCCAGATAATTTTCGTGCAGTTCGCTAAGTTCATATAATCCTTGGGTCAAAAACACGCCGATAGATATAGTTAGCAGTGCAAGATTGACGAGGCCAAACTGCGTACTTTTTATTTTTTTCAAATTAAAAAATGCCAATGCCGACATAAAAAGCAAGGAATAGTTGAGCACCCATATCGTTTTAAAATGCTTTAAATCGGGGTTGAATAAAAAATTGGGGTATTCCTCCCCTGCGGAATAAACGGTAAGCGAGGAGTCGGCATAAAGTTGGTTCCAATAATTGGCAATTTCCAGCCTAAAAGCATAATAAAATACCGCAATAAAAATGGTGGGGATTGAATATTGGATCAGCTTTGAAAGAATACCGTGAGCAGGGAGCGCAGTTAGATAGCTTTTATTTCGGTTAAGGATGTTGATAAAAGCAAAAGCGCCAACAAACAATACCGATGATAAAAAATAAACGTTAATAAAAGGTGCTATCCTAGTTTCGGGATAATCTGGAAGGTATTGATTGTAAACGCTTGCCCAATCCTGAATAAGGCTAAACAATGCCAAAAACATGAGCGGATACGATAGCCTTTCGTAGATTGATATCTGTTTTGTGCGACCCAACCAAAAAAGCAAGGCAGCTTCGCCCGTCCATAAAAGGGTTACCCAGTTGCCGTTTAGCTGAACAGGCACGGCAATGGTTATAAAAACCAGTACCAATCCTACTACAAGGTAAAACAGATTTTTGTCGGCCAGTTCTTTTTGATAGATAAAAAGCCCCACCACAAAATGCAAAAAGGCATTACCAAGCGTAAACAGACCCAAGAGTTGGTTGCCTATTGGGTGGTTTTGTAACATGGCAAATCCAAATCCATAGAATATAAAGGCGTTGAATACCAGCAATATGATGTTGTCCGTTGCAAATTTTTGCTTCTGTAGCAACCTGGATGTCAATAGGGTAAGATAAAAAACAGCAAAATATAGCGACAGAAAAATAAGAGCCATGCCAAAATGCTCGCCCTGTTTGTACGAATCCACATACCAAACAGCATAAATAATCCAGGTTAGCACAAACGAGGAATAAAAGAGTTTTTTCCAATATTTTTTGAGGGCAATAACCAATATACCCACATTAATAATAGCCATATAACTAAACAACACACTTACATTACCTGATCCTTCGCTCAACAAAAATGGAACAGCATAGGCACCCACTAATCCTATGTGAGCTATAACTTGTTGGTTATAATTGAGCGCCGCAACAATCGTAAAAACGGTAAATACCACCATCAAGGCAAAGGCCATGGCTTGCGGAATCAAGCTGTAATAACTGTGCGCCGCAAAGGTGATAAAATACATAATAGTAATGGCACCGCTGACTAAAACAGCACTGTAGTTGGTGTATTTTTGCTTTAGCCTTATCCCAACCCCCATCAACACAATAGCTGCCAGATAACCCAATATAATACGTGTAAGTGGACTGATCAACTCATGTTCGATGGAATATTTGGCTCCTATGGCTACACCAATAATGGTAATAGCAATACCTATTTTACTGATTAGGTTTTCACCGATAAATTTTTCGATGTTCAATTTTTCTTTCTTCGGCTTGCCCGCGGTTGGCGTATCCATTGGAGTAAGTACAGAAGTATGCTGCACATGAGGTGTCGCTTGAATTCTAGCTTGAGATGGTTGATAAACAGGACTTGCCACCTCGCTTGTCTTTGGGCTTTCATCCAATAAGCCTTCATCCGACTTTACCCATTGCTTAGCTGTAAGCTTATTTAAGTCGCTACGCAGGCTAAATATCTCACGGTTAAAGTCGTCCTGCCTTGCCAAAAGAATTTCTAGCCGTGCCGATAGCTCATTTATCTTATCCTGATTAATTTGATCTTGATCATTTGTCATATCCCGTTATTTGGTTCTAAGATTCAAAGCTAGCTTTATCTATTTGTTCCGAATCTATTTTTAGATCCTCCATAGCCCGTTGCTTGGATGGCCTTAAGGTCAAAAAAATTATAATTAGAACTACAGTGAATAGCAAAAAATAAATTTGACTAGTCAAGAGAAATACTACTATTGAAAACAGAACAGGCCCTTCAATGAGAGCCAAGTTCACAATTACACTTATTTGATAAGCATTCAATTTTTCACCAATGCCAACTTTAGATTGTGCTTGCAAAATAAGACGTTTATAAAGATAGCTTCCAGCAATAACGCAAATAAATGATAGTAAAAAAACTACAATACCAAATGAAGTAGAGAATATATCTGTTACAATTTGCCCGCCTGTAAATTTAAGAAATAGGGCAATTGCTAAAAAAGATATCTGCCCCATTAACATAGCAAAATAAATAATCGTTATATTTTTAAAAAAATCATTTGAGTTCTTAATTGATCGAGATTGTTTCATGTTTAGCTGCTTAAATCTGTTATAGTTTTATAAGGGTTTGAAAGTACATATTAAGTTTAGAAATTGAATAAATGAAGATAAAAATCATTTACGACCAAAGATACAGTCCATAAATTTAACGCAATCCCCTCCTACTTCATCAAAATATAATCCGTCAAGTTATCATCCGACGCCAGTTTGAGCTTTTTTCGTAGCCTAGAGCGATGGTTCTCGACCCCACGCACCGAAATGCCAAGCAAAGGAGCTATTTCTTTGGAAGTTAAGTTAATGCGTAGAAAAGCACACAGCCGCAAATCGTTGGGCGTTAAATCGGGATAGGCCTTTTTCATTTCGCCAATGAACTCTTCGTGAGTCTGCTGAAAATTAGCATCAAATATTTTCCAATCGTCGTCACCCGAAATATTATGATCAATCTTTGATATTAAATCCTGATAATACTTGTCTGGGTAACGATTACCTAAATTTTCTTTTTGATGCTTGATTTTTTTCTTGAGTGAAATCAAAAATTCATTTTTTTTGATAATGCTCATCGTGGAGTTGGCTAATTGCTGACTCTTAAAGGTCAACTCCGACATCAGGTTTTCGTTTCGAAGCTTTATTATTTCCCTTTCCTTTTCCTCGCGGGCATGGCTTTCATTTAGTCTTACCTTACGCACGGTTATCTTCTTAGACACATAAGCCAAGATAATCAGAATGACTGCATAGCCTAACAGAGCAGGGAGTGATTGATACCAGGGCGGATTAACTGTGATTTTTAATTGATGTATCTGCGAGGGTTTATCCCAAAGGTTGGTCATCTTTACACTAAGCGTGTATTCGCCGGGTGGAATGCGGCTAATTTCAATTGTAGATTTATTGGTAGGCATTGACCATTGCTCCTGAAGGCCTGTTATTTTATAATAAAATTCTACTGGCTCATCATTCAACAATGGAAAAGCATATTGTACTTTAAGGCTATTGAAATTGAAAGGTAACTTAATGGTATTTGTTCTGGCCGGCAATGTTCTGGTTTTCCCGTTCTTGTTTTGAATTTGGATATGCTTTAACCAGGGCATGTATTTAAGGATATTGTCATCGCCCATCTCCGAAGCCGTATTTAATAACGCATAACCATTCTCCAAGCAAACGAGCACATTATTATCGTCCAGAACTGCCAAGTTTTCGTGATTAGGAATCATGAGGTTATGAAAGAGGCTGATGGGATATTCTTTCACTTTTTGCACATGATTGGGCTTTATTTGAAAGCAGCCAATTTTTTGCTCGGTAATAAACCAATAACGATTGTCGGGAGCTTTTATAATCCGGTGGGCTGAAGTAAACTCTTGAAGGTGCTCATTTAAGTAGGTATAGGGTACAATAGAATCGTTTAAATCGTTATACGTATATAACTGCCTGCCCGAGGTAAACACCAATCGCCCTTCAATTTTAAAAACTCTGGAATTTACTTTGCTCTTTTGTTTATTCTGCGGTATGCTATAGGGCCTCACAGAAACCACACTATCTAAGCTGTTATTTAAGTTTAACTTGAATATGCCATCGTACAAATGGCTAGCCCAAAGGTTATTTTGATGATCAAATTCGATAAACCGTATTAAATTATTAAAACCTTTTATGGTACTTGAA
>JAGXIP010000062.1 GCA_024635585.1 Saccharicrinis sp.
GAATTTAAAAAGCGTTATAGATTAAATCTAATTAATTTAGGATATGAAAACAAAGATTAACCTTTGTTTTCATATCCTAAATTAATTAGATTTAATCTATAACGCTTTTTAAATTCTGAATATTATCTGTTACCTAGTCAAATCACATGTGGAAATTTACATGACGCGTAACGGTTTTAGTATAAAAAGTGTCGGATCTACGGGTAAATTTCCTATCGAACTTAGCAATGGTTTGCGCGAGTACAAAACCCGCCAAAACTGCCGCCGCCCGCCCATTTTTATTCCTGCGTATTAACAACTGTTATTTTTTCTTCTATTTTGTATATTGTTCTATAAATATGCTTTTCGTCTTCATAACCATCAACTTGAATTAATCTATCTTCTGAATCATATTTATATTTTTCAATGCTTCCCCATTCCATATCCATAGAAAATCCAAATCCATTTTCCCCTACATGCTTTATTTGATATCGAACTTCTAGCAAGTTTTCTGAATTATATACATAATTAAAAAACGATAGAGTATCTTTATTTGTGCTCAAAATGATTTCGCTAATTATCCCACCATTCTTATCCAATCTTTTAATTTCATACCCAGTTGTAATATCATTAACAAAATACTCTATTTTAATTGAGTCCTGAAAATATTGATATTGTTTTTGTCTAGATGAGTTTGATAAAACTCTAATTGAATCAGAGAGTTGATAGCTATTAGAATTAAATGCTTGAAATTTAAAAACATTATTTTGAGGTATTTCAACCCACCTCTTTCTAATTAGTCTATTGTGATTATCATAAAAACAATAGACTATTTTGTCTAAAAATAATACTTTCTCAAATTGGTTACTGTAAACCTCAGCTATTGAATCAAGTCCTGCAATATTCCTTTTAATTACAATAAATCGTTGAATATTGATATCTAACTCCCAATCAATTTCCTCTGGATTAATATTTTCTCGTAATGAATAATATCTTCTATCATAGTCATTCCATTCTTCACTTTCAGTGCTAAAATCCTTTTGCTTGCAAAATTCACCTAATTCTTTAAATAGCATATCTTCAATACTATCATTTTTAGGACTTATATATTCAACCTCCTTTAACGACAATAATTTTCCGTTATCGTCATATTCAAAAATATTCTTCGTTTGCTTTCTTCTATTATATCCTGTTAAAGTAGTTATATGTTGCCCTTTATTATTGAAAAAATATTTTGATAGGAAAACTTCTTCCCTTCCGATATTTTGGAACGATCTCAAAACAGAAACAACATTATTCCCATAATATAGTGTATCAATACGCGGATATTCTTGTGCAAAGATTGACAAGAATACCATCAAAAATAATATGGTTGTTCTCGATTTCATAGTAATAGTTGCTAACTTTCCAAAAACCCCACCCCACTTGCCTAGAATTCTTCTTTGCACGGGCTTATTGAATGGATAAATATAACATAATACGTCCAGATTATGATACAAAAGAGTGGAATATTTTAAACGGGAAGAAAAGTGAGTTAAAATCTAAGGTTATTTATTACGAAGGTTTTAACTGGCAATGAATATGCAGCATGCTGATGTTAACCGCGGTACAATTCGATTTATGTGTACAATTCCGTTTCGCAATGTTACAAGCTATTAAAAATAAGGGTTCTTTTTATAGCTCAAAGCCATTTACACTGGACTATGGAACAAGCACAACCCGAAACCCTACAGAGCTAAAGTTATCGCTAGGATCATCAAAGGCACGAAAAGCAGAGCGACAATAATAGGCCTCATTCCAACTGCCACCTCGAATTACACGTTTTGAGCCCGTAGTAGCACCCGTGGGATTGGTTTGTGCTTCGGTTGGATAAGTTCCGTACAAATCGCTACACCATTCAAAAACATTACCATGCATATCAAATAATCCAAAAGCATTGGCAGTATAAGTACCAACCGGTTGTGTTTGTAGGGGTGCGTTGGTAACGGGGTTAGTGCAGGTACCATAAGGTGCAAGCCAATCGTAATTGGCTTGTTCATTGCTTAAACAGTCACCTGTATTAAAAGGTGTGGTGGTACCAGCACGACATGCGTACTCCCATTGTGCTTCGGTGGGTAAAGTGCCTCCTGCATACCTGGCAAACTCCATGGCTCCGAACCATGTGACATTTATAACAGGGTTGTTCTCCGCACCTTCCACAGGCACCCACTGCCCAGCTGTATAATGCAAACCCCAATTGTAAGTATCAGTACTGGGACTAATTAAAATTTCTAAAGGATATACTCCTTCTGCATATACCCCATTGTTACCTATGTTTTTCGCATTTAAAAAGGCAGCATATTGGCTATTGCTTATCTCATGGGTACTCATACTAAAAGCTCGTAGCGTTACAGTGTGTTGAATTTCGTTATCGAAACGGTTAATTTCATCTGTTGGACTACCCATGGTAAAGGTACCAGCCGGGATATTTGCATACGTAATATTAAGTAAGTTGCTGGCTATGTTAGGTTTGTAGAATATAACACTGTCAACCTGAGTATTTACAACGAACCTACCTACCACAGCACCTGCCTTTATAATGTACATGGTATCTGTTTGGGCTTGCAAAAAACCTAATGATAGGGTTAAGACAAAAAGACTTATTAATATTTTTCGCATGTTTAAATTTAATCGATGCTATTTGTTAATACTTTGCTTTCTATTGTTTTAAAAATTGTGCTGATTGTTTTGTAATGCCGTTGTTTAGCTTGCACAAATAAAAACCTTTGGGTAATGCCGATACATTTATTTGATGAACATGGTTTTGAGGGTTTAACTTTTCGCGATAAACCACCCTACCTTCTATCGAAAATATTTCTATAATAAAGGCATGCTGTTGTTCATCTGAAAATTGAATGTTTAATACCTCAAGCACTGGGTTTGGATATAATAACAGCGTGGCAACATCTTTTTTCCCAGCGTTAACAATGTCGGTTGTTAAATTCTCAAAGTTTAAATAACGAAAGCCATTTAATGCGTATGTATGTTGACTGCCAGTGGTCTTGGTTACTACAAGGTTGCCCGATGAAAAAGTCATATTTTTAACATCGCGTAGCGTATAAGCCGTTTGCATACCGTTTTTCGATTTTACGTACATGGTTTGTGCTTGAAGTGCTGTTAGCCCTAACACCAACAAGAATACAAACACCATCCCTAACTTACTGTGCATCATTTATTTATCAATTTTGCCTTTATACAAAGCTATTTAATTTGACAAATGTAACATTGTACAACCAAAGTAGAATACAAAAAAGCGGATTATTTTAAAAAGGCAGGAAAAGCATTTTATATGTGGCAAGCCATGTCACTAAACCTATCGTGAACATTTTACACAACATTCCAATTATTTACACAACAACAAATAAACATCATTGGTATAAGGCATTGCACCAACTACACACAATAGCCTATCATTGTGTCACTTATAGTGCATATATGCATTTATACAGTGCATTGGGTACAAAGTTTGTTCAACTTTTATCAAATATTTAATCCTAAAAACAAACGATATGAAAACCTTATTAGCCATCATTAACGAACCAAGAGACTCAAAAGGATTTATTAGGTATGTTGCGCAAATGGCAGCCAACCTGCACTCCAGCGTACACGTATTGCATGTGCACACCCCAACTAATTATCCCTTGGGTACTACCCCAGGCGCAATGGGGCAAGCATCTATACAAATGCAAGAAACGATGCAGGACATTGCAGAGAACTCAAAAATAATATTGAGCAGATACATTAACGAGGTTTCGGCTGAAATTTCGAGTAATGTATTTTCAGGTTTCTCGTCCGAAATAGGTGGTACAGAATTAGTTGCCGACCAGATCATTAATGAAGGCAACATAGATATGGCCATTATTGAAAGTCGGCATGAAGATAGTTTCTGGACACAAACATCAAACAATATGGGTTTGATCAGGGAATTAAAATGCCCTGTTTGGATAATACCTAAAGGCGATGTTTATACTCCGATAAAAAACATAGTGTACGCAACAGATTATAATGAGGAAGATGTTACAAATGTTAAAAAACTCATCAGCCTGTTCCAAGACCTAAAGCCCAATGTAACTGCGTTGCACATTACGGATAGCGGCGATTTTAACGATAGGGTTAAAAAAGAAGGCTTTAAAGAGATGCTTCAGGAAAAAGTGCCTTACCCCAGCCTGATTGTAAAAGCGATACATCGCCAAAACGATGACGATGTAGCACAACTATTAAGCGATTTTGCCGAAACAAACAATACCGACTTGATAGTAGTGCTCAAGCAAAATAAATCATTTTTTGAGCGTTTATTCAAAGCAAACCATACCAAGGAAATACTCAAGAAATCGGAATTGCCTGTATTGGTATTTCGTGCACACGAATAGTTGCAAGCTAATAAACATACATAAGGCAATGCATCTCAAATAAACCATTAAAAATTACAGTTATGAAAAAAGATAAATTAATAACCGACACAAAAAAAAGGATAGAAGAGATTGATTTTGAATTGAAACGGATTCAAAATGATATGGACGACCACAAAGGGGAGCCAATGACCGAACAACAAAGATCAGCCTTAAAGCAACTCCATACTTTGCGAGATGAATTGCATGCCCAGTATAATAAGTTGATTTCAAGTTCTGCGGATAGCGCCCAGAATGACTTAGATAAAATGGAAAAAAACATTTACAGTAGCTTGGAATCCTATAACAACGCTTTTACACAAGCAGGATCCATTTTTACACGACGCTTTGAAAGGCCTAAATAATAGGATTTAGCATATCTGCTGTTCATGCAGTTATATATACAAAAACCATAAATTTTAAAAACCGGGTTGCCATTAATTGGACCCGGTTTTTGTTTGATGACTATTATTGTTTTTATCCAACATAGCTAGTTCAAAGTAAGCCCGAACTATGCTTCCTCAATATCAACAATGTCTTTATCCGTAAATAGATAGGTTTTTAACATGCCATCCCATCCATCCATATTTCTGCGCAACCATTCTAAAACCATACATGCATGTTCCATTTCTTCGTTGCGGTTATGCTTCAATATATTTTTCAGCTGAATATCCTTAGTCACATCTAAACGTTGTTGATACCAGTCAACCGCTTCAATTTCCTCTTTTAACGAGTTAAGTGCTCTAACGTAATCTTTTGTTTCCGGAGATAGTAATTCGGGTGCTTCGTGATAATCTTGCATAGTATTAATTTTAAATTATTAAATAATGTATTTTAAATGATGCATGGATGACCTTACCTAAATAGATGACCTTATCAAAGTAGGCAGGTGGTGAAATCATCTCATTTTCTTTTAAGATCCACTAATTTACCAAAAAAAATTGTCATGACCGCAAAGAAATAAATACACTGTTTTTTCATTGAAAGAATGAGTAAATTAAAAATAGATAATTTCTTTAAAATTTTAATCTTATAACATGCTGTTTGGCAAGCAGGTATTGAGGCACAGACAGGGTTAGCGCTAAATATTTTTACAAAAAAAGATACCTACTATTGCATTAAGAAAAAGAAACTCTATCTTTGCATCGCTTTCAGAAAAATGATATGATTTGGTCTGGTAGTTCAGTTGGTTAGAATGTCGGCCTGTCACGCCGAAGGTCGCGGGTTCGAGTCCCGTCC
>JAGXIP010000063.1 GCA_024635585.1 Saccharicrinis sp.
GTTATAAGCAACGTTTGCTATTACTTTTACTCCTGCAAATATAAAATAATCTTACTTTCGAACATTAAATGCTATATTATGAAGCGAGCAACGTTATTGTTAATTACCGTTCTTATTTATTTAAACATACCTGCTCAGAATGAGCGATTAAAAAAAGGGCAAGAACTTACCTATCAAAATAGTACTTACGAAATTTATAATAACCGAAAAGAGAGTCTAAAGCGATATGTAATTAGGTACAAAGTTTTAAATGTGTTGGAAGACGGTTACGATATGGAAGCGCGTTTTGAACTTATGGACGAATATTTACGCGTGAAGAATAGTCCGGATGAGAATTGGAGGAATGTGAGATTGGTTTATCCCGAATTGGATATGGAGAACTATAATTACCTTTATCAGAATACATTGTTTCAGCAGGAAAAAATATTATTTCATCTGCCAAATAATGGGAAGCCATCGGATGTAAAGTTGATAGGTCGTCGGGTTGGCCTCGATCCATTGATGGATCAGGTAATCAGTGATGAATTTATGAATACATTTCGTTTTCCTATAATTCAGCTAGCCCCTAATATCAAAGTAAACGATAGGGTAAAGTTGTCGTCCCCTCACTATTATTATAAGGTGATTAAAAAGAATGCAGACTATATTGTTTTAGAGGATGATGGGAATCCTTTTAGAGTCGATAGTTTGCATAAGGAATTCACCAAAGAACCTCGATCGGAGCAGAACCAATCAAAAGAACCAAAGGATGCAGTTTTAAAGCAGAGGGCGAACAAAAGTATTTTTGACAAAAATGTCAAAACTTTTTTTTATCGCGGCTTTTTAATTATGGAATCCAATTGTATACGTAGGAAGAATCAATTTAAATTTGATGCCAAAACAGGGGTGCTGCTGGAAATTTTACTAAGCTTAGAACAAGATCAAAGAAAAATGAGCGATCGGATTGTTCTGGTATCAAACCCTGCTATCAGGATAAAAGGTTTAGTTGAGCAAAATGCTGTTGGCGACACATTATTTTTAATTTATAAAGATAAGTATCAATTAACAAACGAAGTGGATTCTGTATCGGCGATTATATCCAAAGACAATACATTTGAATTTGTTCTGCCATTCGACGATTTACAACAAGTTTGGTTCGATACAGAAAACTCGATACGCTTTTACGTTCAGCCGGGCGATGATTTATTTATCACGTTAAGTTCGATAAAAGGAAATATCATAGATGTTAAAGGTGTTGGAAGTGAGAGTGTTAGGTATTTGTTGGATAAAAAACTCCAACTAAAATCTTACGAACTGGATAAGACCTCATTGACAGCTCCTAATAAAATACTTGACGACACAGATTACCTGAACAGCGTGAACCAATTCCTAATTGAGGAGTCTAACTTTATTTCATCCAACTTTATTAATCTTACACCAGAGGTGTATTTAGCTGAATATTGGAATAACCAACTTTCGGCTAACTCCACCTATAGAGTAATCGAAAAACATAATGATCGTATCAAACGGTTAAATAAGAGTGCTGTAAAAGTTAAATCGCGTGAAATTAACTTGCCTCGGGGTAATTGTTTTAAGGATATTCATTTGAATAACGAATTGATGCGATTTGCCACTTCAAACGTGAACTACAACTTTTTTACTCAGTACTTTCATGTGGGGGATAAAATAAAAGCCGAAATAGGTTTGTCAAAGCGGACGGGCAGGTATCAAATGGATAATTCGACCTTGGAGCATTATAATACCATCGATAATTTTTTTGAGGGTTACATCGCATTTCAACTAAAGTTCAAAGTAGTTTTGGCTGCATTAAATGATGGAAGTAGGGATATATATAGCAATCTGTTTAATAGATTCAAGTCTGAATATAAACATCATGAATCTTTGGAAATCCTTAATGAAATATACCAAAAGGTTGAGCAATTACGTCCGGGAACTAAAGCGCCTCCGTTTGAACTTGTAGATATAAAAGGTAAAATAGTACGATTAAAAGATTTTTTGGGTAAGGCCTTATTTATCGATTTTTATGTAAATAGAAACAGATACCATATCAATGATGTTGATAGGTTATCATCTAACCTAAAGGAATTTATAGAAAACCCCAACGTAGTATTTATTTTAATTTATGTGGAAAAGGGGTCTGCCCAAGACAGGTTAAAGTTTGAGAATTTGAAATTTGATGGCGTTAAATTAGTAGCATCGGAGCAGCAGGCAAAAGAGCTGAGTGGTCTATACGGTTCTCCGCATTTGGCACATCAGGCGGTGGTGGATGTGGGTGGGTTGATGCTTACCAGAATTCCTCCTGTCCTCGATAGATTATTTTCCAGGCCAAACCTCATGTACGATGCACTGGTAGCTCAACCATTAATTGTAGATACCGAGGTAATCATACAAAGATTACGTATTTCGCTCATTTTTTTAGGTGGACTTATTTTTGTAGGTTTATTGGCGTGGTTGATTTATCGCCGTCGTGCCCGCCAAAAAATTCAAACCAACCAATTAAATACCAAAGTTCGTGAGTTAGAACTCACGGCTATCCGTGCTCAGATGAACCCTCATTTTATGTACAACTGCTTAAACTCAATTCAAAATCTGGTACAAAAAAAGCAGAATGACGAAGCACATCGTTATTTGTCGAAATTTGCTGAATTAATTAGGAGCGTACTCAAAAATAGCGAAAAGGAAGAAGTGAGTTTGGCTACAGAGCTGGATATGATTCGCAATTACGTCGAACTTGAAAAGCTTAGGTTTGATGTTGATTTTACGATTAGCCTCGATGAAAAGATAGATGCCTACTCTGTATTTATTCCACCGCTTATTCTTCAACCCTTAGTCGAAAATGCCATTCTCCACGGCCTAGCTCCCAAGCAAGATGAACGAAATTTGTATATTGAAGTTCAACAAAATGGCAAAGGATCCATTTGTGTGTCCATTACCGATAACGGGGTGGGCAGAGGTAGCGAGCTTTTAAGTTCGGAGACTTCAAATGGCAAAGGGATAAAATTTAGCCGAGAACGATTAAATTTGTTGGCCGACAAATACGGCACCTCATATCACATGCAAATTGAGGATTTGAAAAATAACCTAGGGCAGTCTTTGGGTACCAAAGTGCAAATTTGCTTTCCAGAGGAGTAAATTTTCTACTACTTACGGGGTCACTATGTACGTCCTGCAAACAGTCACCCCGTGAGTTGCAGTGCAAGCAATGGGTTAATAAGATCACCAAATTACTGTTAAAACTATTAGATGGAAAAAATAAAATCAATCATTGTGGATGACGAGAACAACGGACGTGAGAACTTACGGGGTGTGTTGCATAAGTATTGTCCAGAAGTGGGTGTTGTAGCTGAGGCCTTTTCTGTAATGAGTGGCATTGATACCATTCAGGAATACATGCCGGATTTGATATTTTTAGATATTGAGATGCCTGGTGGTAATGGCTTTAAATTACTCGAATTTTTCAATCCCCCAAATTTCAAAGTCATATTTGTAACCGCATACGACCAATATGCCATACAAGCAATTCGTTTCTCGGCCTTAGATTATATCCTTAAACCTTTAGATGCCATAAAGGTTAAAGAGGCGGTGGATAGGTTTAAGGCGTACAAGGAAGATAATGATGTTAGGTTGGAGCAATTTCTGAAAAATAAGGAGTTGAATTCCGATAATAAGAAAATTGCCCTCCAATTTTCTGACAAGATTGTTTATGTTCAAGTTAAAAGCATCGTTCAATGCCATGGTGAGGCGAACTATACAAGGGTTTATCTTGCGTGCGGCAAACAACATTTGGTGTCGAAACCATTGGTAGATTTTGAAGAGATATTAGCCGGCTTTGGATTTATACGAACACATAAGGCGCATATAGTCAGCCTATCGCATGTAAATAGCTTTATTAAGTCCGATGGTGGTTATCTGAAAATGTCGGATGGTTCAACGGTGTCTGTTTCCCGAAGAAAAAAGGATTATGTATTGAGCGAACTAAAGAAAATGTAATTGTAAGAAACAAAGAGTAGTTGTTTTTTTTAGTCGTGGACATGAGTACCGAAGATGTTATTATAACCAAAAATGCAGGTAGCCATTACAAATTAAAAGTATTTGAAGAGTATTGAAAATTGATCAGAAATAAAATTCAAATAAATAGCTAAAATATATATTCTTAAAAACCATTTGTAAATAGATGGTAAATCAATAAGTATCAGCTTACAAGGCTTTAAATTTTTGGCATAACTGTTTTTTTTGCGTTTAGTCCTATTATTTCTAAAAAGAATAGGTATTTTTGTTTAAAGAGATAATAGGGAAATAAAGGAAACAAAAACATCTCCTATCCGTAACAACGGTATTAAAAGGGAAATGTTATTGTTATGAAACGTGCTCGAAGGATAGAGAAAGACTATGAGAGTTCTTTCTCACGCAGGGAAATTATTTTGATAGCGAAGCATACCGCATCATTGTGGGAGTTCGCTTTCTACTTCGTTCAGGTGGTCCGTTTGTAAATAGGGGCATCTAACAAATGAAATCAATAATAAACAGATGAAAAAGAAGGTTGATCTTAAGGCTCATCTTAAGGCTCATTTTGGTTTTGACACCTTTAAGGGGAACCAGGAAGATGTGATAGAGAATGTACTTAAAGGGAATGATACATTTGTATTGATGCCCACGGGTGGTGGAAAATCGTTATGCTACCAGCTGCCCGCATTGATTTTACCCGGAACGGCAATTATAATTTCTCCGCTTATTGCTTTGATGAAAAATCAGGTGGATGCCATGCGCAACTTCAGCGAAGATGATGGTATCGCCCATTTTTTAAATTCATCGCTTACCAAAGCTGCCATAACAAAGGTTAAAGAGGATATGCTCTCGGGTAAAACGAAGATGCTCTATGTGGCGCCCGAATCGCTTACCAAAGAAGATAATATTGAATTTTTAAAGCAAGTCGAAATTTCATTTTATGCTGTTGATGAGGCGCATTGTATTTCTGAATGGGGACATGACTTTAGACCTGAGTACCGCAGAATACGACCTATTATTGAGGAAATAGGATCCAAACCGGTGATAGCACTTACGGCAACGGCAACGCCAAAGGTTCAAAATGATATTCAAAAAAGCCTTGGAATGGTAGGATCCTTGGTTTTTAAATCATCCTTTAATCGCCCCAATCTTTATTATGAGGTACGTTCAAAAAAGAGTGCCACCAAGCAAATTATCCGCATTTTAAAGGAGAATGTGGGTAAATCGGCCATTATATACTGCCTTAGCCGTAAAAAAGTTGAGGAGCTCACGGGTAACTTAGTTGTTAACGGTATTAAAGCAAAAGCGTACCATGCGGGTATGGATGCAGGCACCCGAGCAGGAAATCAGGATGCCTTTTTGATGGAAGATGTGGA
>JAGXIP010000064.1 GCA_024635585.1 Saccharicrinis sp.
ACGAGAAAATCGGTCGTAAAATAAGGGATAACGAGCTTAAACGAATACCTTTTATGCTGATTGTTGGCGAAAATGAAGCTGAAACAAACACTGTTTCCGTTCGTAAGCAAGGTGACGGTGACAAAGGTTCCATGACCATAGAAGAATTTGCAGAATTTATTCATGGCGAAGTTAAAGAACAACTTTCGTCCATTGAAACAAAGTAATATTAATTAATTAAGGGAGGATCATACAATAGCACTCACTAGAAGAAGATCAAGCGGTCCGCCGCAGAAGGATACATCAGAGTTTCGTATTAATAACGAAATAAGAATTCCAAAAGTTAGACTAGTTGGCGATAACGTTGAGAACCCGGGAGTTTATTCCACATCGGAAGCCATAAAAATGGCTGATGCTTTGGAGTTGGACTTGGTGGAAATTTCTCCTAAAGCTGAACCTCCGGTATGTAAAATAACGGACTATCAAAAGTTTTTGTACCAACAAAAACGTAAGCAAAAAGAGCTTAAGTCTAAAGCCGTGAAAGTTGTGGTAAAGGAAATTAGGTTTGGTCCTAATACCGACGATCACGATTATAACTTTAAATTAAAGCATGCCGAAAAATTTCTTTCGGAAGGAGCCAAGGTAAAAGCCTATGTGTTTTTTAAAGGCCGTTCTATTTTATTTAAGGAGCAAGGGGAGATACTGTTATTGCGCTTTGCCCAGGATCTGGAAGAATTTGGAAAGGTTGAACAGCTGCCTAAGCTTGAAGGTAAAAGGATGATCATTTTCCTTTCGCCTAAAAAAGCGAAAAAGTAAGCTTCAATTATATAAACAGTTTTATATATACACTTTAATACTAGTACAATGCCAAAGATGAAGACGAAATCCAGTGCTAAAAAGCGTTTTACGTTAACTGGAAGTGGTAAGATTAAAAGAAAACATGCTTTTAAGAGTCACATTTTAACTAAGAAGACCAAAAAGCAGAAAAGAAATCTTACTTACTCAACTTTAGTTCATCCATCCGACTTAAACAACGTTAAGTTGATGTTGAACATGAAGTAATAGGATAGACCTATTTAAAAAAAATCATTAACCGAATGATGATAGCCGAAAGACCCATAGAGATGGGCGCTACTCATTCTAAAAACAAACAAAATGCCAAGATCAGTAAATGCCGTTGCTTCGAGAGCACGCAGAAAAAGGATTTTAAAAGAGACCAGAGGTAACTTTGGACGTAGAAAAAATGTGTGGACGGTAGCTAAAAACACCTACGAAAAGGGTTTACAATATGCTTACCGCGACCGTAAAAGAAAGAAAGGTCAGTTTAGAGCGCTTTGGATTCAACGAATCAATGCCGCTGCCCGTTTAGAGGGCGTATCTTACTCCAAATTAATGGGTATGATGACCAAACAAAATATCGAGATTAACCGCAAAGTTTTAGCCGATTTAGCAATGAATCATCCTGAGGCTTTTAAAGCTGTATTAAACAAAGCAATGGCTTAATAAGCAGGTTAATAATAGTATAAAAGGGCAGAAAGGTTTTTACTTTTCTGCCTTTTTTTTGTTTAGGATATTTATTCTATTTTATCATTTTTGGTAAATAATATCATAAGATTATGATGGAATAATATCATACAGCTGTTTATTCGTTTAATATCTTTACAATGGCATAAAATATACCTGCTTTTTAATTTTACATTACTTCAAATCCAGTGCTTAAACAGAATTGTATTGTTGTGATTTGTAAAATACATATCGCTAAATACGAATGCAATGACACAAAGAATTATCACTTAATAGACAAAAATGCAATGATGTACAGTAAATTATTTTTAGTGGTAGCAACGAGTTTTTTATTGTCGTGTGCGTCACAAACCGAAAATAAAAATAAATTTTTTAATGCTGCTAAAAAGGAATTTATGTACTCGGGTCGAACAGAACAAGTCAATGACACTATACAGGCGTTCATTAGTTCGGCAGCACACGCAGTTTTCAAAGCCCAAGGCGATTCAATATCTTTTTTACTGAGTTGTAGCGGTGATTCTACCGCTTTTGTGGTTATAGAAGTGAATGGTAGCTATCATGACCGATATAAGGTTTCAACAGGTAAGGTAAACCGTATTGCCATTCCTGTCGCAGCGGATGCTATGAGTCGGGTTGGCCTTTATAAAGCCACAGAAGCAAGCAATGGTCCTCTGCTTTTTTATGGTATTGAGGCTAAAGCCATTGCATCTGCTGAAATTGAAACAGCGGCTATCATCGAATTTATTGGTAACTCCATTACCTGCGGTTTCGGTGCCGATACCGAAGCAATACCCTGTGATGCTGATACATGGTATGATCAGCACAATGCGTATTTGGCCTACGGGCCTTTGGCAGCTCGCGCTTTAAATGCGACTTTCCGTTTAAGTTCCGTTTCGGGCATGGGTATGTATCGTAACTGGAACGATGAAGATACTAACCCTGTAATGGGCGATGTTTATTTTACCACTCATTTGGATGGGAACAGGGAGCAGATATTGGATTTATCTGGCCAGGCACCGGATTTGGTGAGTATTTGTTTGGGTACCAACGATATGTCGAATGGTGATGGTAAAAAAGAGCGTAAACCTTTTAATACAGATAAATTTACTGCTAACTACATCGATTTTGTAAGTAGATTGTTTGAAGTGTACCCGGACGCCAAGTTGGCTTTATTAACAAGTCCAATGGTTTCGGGAGAAAATAATAAGATACTGTTAGGTTGTCTCCGAAAAGTAAAAGCACAGTTCGACGACGAACATACGGTGGCTATTTTTGAGTTTGCACCTATGGATCCCCAAGGTTGCGGTTCGCATCCCGATTTAAATGACCATAAAATTATGGCAGAGCAATTAATTCCTTTTTATGCAGAATTATTGAAAAAATAACCCAAAAACTAAGCATTGTAACTAATTTATTAAAGGCTGTAACCCCACCTAAAAATCAAATTATAATGAAAACAAAAAACCTTATTCTTCTCATAGTTTTGTTAGGCTTAACATTTAACTACACAATCGCCCAGAAGCTACCCGTTACGGATAAGCCACTTAATAATGAGAAAAGTGTTTTTCGCTTTGCTATAGTGAGCGATCGCACGGGTGGTATGCAGGCTGGTATTTTTAAACAAGCCATTGACAAAGTTAATCTGATGCAACCCGAGTTTGTGGTTTCGGTGGGCGATTTGATTGATGGTTATACCGAAGATCCCAACATTTGGAATACCCAGTGGGATGAGTTTGATGCCATCGTAGCCAGTCTTGATATGCCTTTTTATCATATACCAGGCAATCACGATACAAGCAATAAATTAATGATAGAGGCATGGCACAAACGTTTAGGTAAGGATTATTATCATTTTAAATATAACGACGTTCTGTTTTTGGCCTTAAACACCGATGAAATTGAAGGTGGAGGTATTGGACCAGATCAAATTGCCTACGCTAAAAAAACCCTTGCCGATAACCAAGATGCAAAATGGACTTTTGTAATAATGCACAGACCATTGTGGTCGTATGGTGATAGAGCGGGTTACGATAAGATTGAAGCTGCTTTAGGTAAGCGAAATTATACGGTGTTTAGTGGCCATCATCATCATTATCGTTATAAAATGCACAATGGCATGGAGCATTTTACCTTGGCTACATCGGGCGGTGGCAGTAACCTGCGAGGAACTGATGTGGGAGAATTTCATCATATTACTTGGGTAACCATGAAGGAAGACGGGCCAAGGGTTGCACATTTGGAGCTTTCGGGAATTTATGATAAAAATGTGGTGCATGAATCTGATTATGAAGATATACAGGTGCTAAGAAAAGGAGCTTGGCTTCATGTATTACCCTATGTTCATCATCAGGAGAGTTTCGATCGCATCGCGGTGAAACTCCTATTTGAAAATACATCACAAAAGAGTTTGACCATAAATGGTAAATTGGCCAATAAGGATGACTTCTCCTTTTCGCCAAATAGTATTGAGGAAACACTTTTGCCCAATACAACAAAAGAAATAATGGTGGATGTTATCTCCAATAATGGCAAAGCATCATTACAACAGCTAAACGATGCACCCTTAGCGTTCGAAATGCAAGCAGGATTTGAAGGTGTTAGTGGTAATAATATTTCTTTAAAAACCACCAAAACTTTAATGGTAGATTGGCAGCATAAAGCCAACCTGGTAAATAGTAAAAAAATAATTGATGCCGACTTGAAGGATTGGTCCGGCACCGATTTTATCCCCGTAACGCAACCCCAGTTTTTTAACGAAGGATGGGATTGGAAAGGTTCAGAAGATGGTGTTTTCCAATTTGCTGTTGCCAAAGATAACACGCAACTATATTTAGGCGTAAAGTTCACTGATGAGCTAACCATCATAGGCAAGGATATCGCTGAAAAGCAGGATAAATTCTATATTCATTTGGATGCAGGAAAACGTTTGGAAATTGAATTAGCAGCCAGCGGAAATGTAAAAAAACCACGCATTAATTTGCTTAATGGATCGGCAAAGGGATTAAATGCAGCCATCGTGAAAACAGCCACTAGTCAAGTGCTAGAAATGTCTATTCCATTGAGCGAACTCAAAACAGATAAAGAATTCCCAGAAACTATTCGGGTAAATATTGGTGTGATGGATCACGATCGTCCCGAAAATACCAAGCCCTCTGTTTTGTGGTGGCGTCCTGTTTGGGATTCTGAATCGGATTATAAGGAAAGTGGAGTTTTTAAGTTAGCACAATAATCATTTCTGAAATAAGTGACGTCATTCCGAAAAATAGAAACCATGAAACGAGCCCCCGAAGGGTCGGGGCAGGCTATGAGAGTAGCCTCTCACAAAACCTGTCCCGCCATAGCGGGAGGGAGAATGATTGTAATGGCGAGTTCCCCGCCTACCGGCTGCCAGGCATGTGGCAAAAAAAATAAATTATAAACGAAAGCCTTGTAACAGTTTAAAAATTGCACACGCCGACCTCATTAAAGGGGGTGTGTTAGAATTTGAAATGGGGGATACGCCCAATGAAAATTTTGGCAAACCACAAATGTTTTAAAGCATAAAAATCTCTTTATGAATTTTAATATAAACATCTCCGCATACGATTGATTGTATCCTGGCATGTGCAAAATGGTATGCGTACAAACAAATATCCTAAATTGCCATCAACAAAAACATCACGCTTTTATCCGATAAATAATTTTATTATCACCTTTTCCATAAAAATCGGGTAATTCGGCCACTTTAATACAGCCTATGGATAAGTAAAAATGTTGCGTTGGAGTATAAAGAGGACGGGAGGATGTTTCAACCCAAATATTTTCACCTCCTCTTTTTTTAATATCTTCTTGGGCCATCTGCATCAGCACTTTACCTATCCCTTTGCCCCGTAGCGATGAATGCACAACAATCCAATACAAATCGAAACTACTTTGCGTTCCAGGGATGGGACCGTAACAGGTAAAAGCTACGGGAATACCCTCTTGTTCTGCCACGTTAAAGATATAACCACTCTCCTCCTCCCCTTTTTCTAGATTTTCTCTGGACAATTCATCTACAATCTCAACTTCCGAGTCGTAAAAAAATCCGGTGGATATTAATATCTCCTTTAAGTGAGCCACATCGGTGCTCTTGAGCTTATTTCGGTATTTCATGTGTTTATAATTGATTTTTTTGCCACATGGAACTCGCCATTACAATCATTCCACTTTGTGAGAAGCAACTCTCATGGCTCGTTTCATAGGTTTAAAATTAGTATCGAGATACAAGTATCAAGTATCAAGACTTATGATCATGAGGGTGTAATCTAATTTGGGGCAGGTTATTCTCAATCGTCAATTGGAATCTTTTATAATCCGTTCAATCATATCTTTTGGGGAATAACCGGCATGGGCTGCCGCAGCTATAAAACCACTATCGGACGCTATACATGGATTACCATTGATTTCTAAAATATAAATATTTTCGGATGTATCTACTCTAAAGTCAACACGGACGTAGCCGTGCAGATTAAATACCTTCCAACTTTGCAGACAAACCTCCTCCAACTTCTTCTTTAATGTTGAATTATCCGCCAAGGTATCAAATGCACGAACGGTATTTTTATATTCTGGGCTATCCTCATCCCATTTGGCTTTGTAGCCCACAATTTTGGGCTTATCATTAAAATAATCCGAGAACACCATCTCGGCAGGTGGAAGTACTTCCGGCCCTTTTACACCAGCAACAATGCTTATGTTGAACTCCCTACCATCAATAAACTCCTCGATAAAATAATGCGAAACAGATAGCTCTCTTACCCTTTTTACTTTTTCCGTTTCGGAGAGCTTAAAAATAAAATCCTCGGAAATACCCACAGAAGCTTCTTCCCAAATGGGTTTAGCGATATACTTTTTTTGAGGGCTTAACAAATGAATTTCATCCATAACAAAAAAAGGAGCCGTAGGAAGGCCCTGCTGTTGCATCATTTTTTTTGCCAGTACTTTATTGGTGCTAATAAACAGCGCATCTAACGGAACGCCTGTGTAAGTAATTTTTTGTGCGTTGAGTATGGCCGGCACCAGATATATCAGTTCTCCCTTACCCCAAGTAGCTTCAACGAGGTTAAAAACCACATCGGGTTTTATGGCTTCCACTACGAGTAAATCCCTTTTTAAGTCGTCACCAACCGTTAAAATACTAACGCGATATCCCAGGTTAATGCAGGCTTCATTTACCAAGTCTCTTTGTGCTAACACGTCCAACTCATCGGGCGTATTGTTTTCTATTTTATTATGGAGGATTACGATGTGTTTCATTGGGTAGGGGTTAGATAAGAGACGTTTAGACAAAAGATTTTTAGATGAAAGAAGTTCCCCGGGATAAATCCCGGGTCTAATTATGGTTTTTTTTGAAAGATCACTTTTTTATAATTAGGCACGGCATTTATGCCGTGTAGTATTTCGTAGCACAAATCGGTTTCCTGCCCAACGCAGGCGGGTAACCGAAATATAAAATTGGAGTTTTCTTGCTATAAATCCCCGAAGTTTCTCTTTATAGCTGATTTTAATATGGTATCGATAATTTCTTGGTATTCGATACCATTTAGCCTGCATAGGATTGGGAAGTCGGAGCTGACCGGGTTTAATCCGGCCAAGGGATTTACCTCTATAAAACTCATTTTACCGTGCTTATCAATTTTCATATCTACCCTTCCACCATCAAAACAATTGAGCGCGTCCCAAACACTAAGGGCAAGCTCTTGGCACTCTTTAAGGATAGCACCGTCCAAAGGAACGTAATCGACTACCTCCTCATAATTTTCTTTGTTCTCGTAAGAATAGATGTTGTTTTTACTGTTGGTACAAACAATTTCCATAGCTCCAGGAGCATAAGCCTCGCTTCCATTACCTAACACACCCACCGTGAACTCACGACCTGGAAGAAATTCCTCCACCAAAACAGGCTGGTTAAACTTTTGTAAAAGTTGCGTACACACCTCCAATAATTCCTGTGCGTTGTTTACTTTGGATTTAGAACTGATCCCTTTACCTGTTCCCTCCGAAATTGGTTTAGCAAACAAAGGATATTCAAGATTTACAAGCGTAGTATCCTCTGCTTTCCTAACCACAAAAAAATCGGGGGTATTAATGTTGCTGTCCCTGATTATTTGCTTTGCAAAAGCTTTGTTTAAAGATACGCCCATGGTAACAGGCCCCGAAAAAACATAGGGTATTTTAAAGTTATCGAGCAAAGCCGGCACCAGCGATTCCCTGCCACCACCATAAAGCCCTTCGGTAATATTAAAAACCATATCCCATCGTTGTCCGGCCAGTATTTGTTTCATCAGCGCTTTGGAGTTTCCTATGCGTTGGGTGTTGTGCCCTGCCTTTTGAATGGCTTGTTCAATACCTTCGATGGTGCTTTCCTTATCAAATTCGGCGGTCTCTTCCATGCTGTACCCATCGTCGAGATAATCTTTTCTTAAATCGTATGCTATTCCTATGTTCATCTCTAAATATTCTATTTAATGCGTGATGATAAAAATCCTTCAAAAAAATTGCGGGCATTGGTACCCAAGGTCCTGTTTTTATAGCCACCCTCCTGAACAAATAAAATAGGATAAGCTTGCTTGCCTATTTCGATACCGTTGTTTTTAAAATCGGCGGTATTGAGCGACCAGGTTCCGGTTGGGTCGCCTTTGGCAATATCCAGACCCAGACTAATAATGAGATACAAAGGTTTAAAGTCAGCTATCTTCTTCAACGCTTTTTTAAGTACCACTAAAAATTCGGCTCCGGTGAGATTTTCTTTGAGGGCGAAATTATGGTTGAAGCCTTCGCCTTCCCCCTCTCCTATTTCTTCTGGAAAGCCGGTGAAATAAGGATAGGCAAAGGAAGGATTGCCATGAATAGAAACCGTTAAAACATCACGCCTATTGTAAAAAATTTGCTGATGCCCATTGCCATGATGATAATCGATATCGAGAATGGCCACTTTACCATATTTAGAAAGGAAATGAGCAGCGATGGAAGCATTGTTAAAATAACAAAAACCGCCAAAAACATCGCGCTCGGCATGGTGTCCTGGCGGACGTACCAAGGCATAGGCAGTGTGGTATCCCTCTAATATTAGCTCGGCTCCGGTAAGGGCACAATTTACCCCTGAGCGTGCTGCCACATACGCATTTTTATTGAGGGGAGTAAAAGTATCGATACAATAATATCCGGCCAAAACCGATAAATCCTTGGGCGGACGGGTAGCATTGCGAACAGGGAAAACATAAGGATAAATAGATTTTCCTTCGGGAAAATTATTGCATACCGTTTTAAAGTAATTAAAATATTTTGGGTTGTGCACTTCGGTGATGTGCTTATCTGGATAGCCCCGCGAAGGCACTGTTTTAAAAGCCTCCAGCTTAGTAATCTCTTTTAAAATACTGGATATCCGAACAGGTGATTCAATGTAGCCTCTTTCCTTAACGTGGTGTATATCGTGCTTGTCGTTAATTACAAGAGGAATAAGATTTTTAATGGCTTTGTGTTTTTCTATCGGCCTATTTTTAACGATATATTTATAATCGCGCAGTTTCACCGGGTTGTCCTTTACCGAAGCAACCACCATTTTTACATAATCCTCGGGACAATATTTGGGATATTTACGTTGTAAAATAGCTTTGATAATCTTTTTAGCCTCAGCAGACGACAACTTATAGTTGTTGCCCAAATCGTCGAAAACCAAGTATGGAGGACAATCGTCGTCGGGGTTTACAAGCGATTCGTAGGCGGTTCCGATAATAGGTCGGGCACCATAGCGCTCGTAAAAGGCCAGCCTTGCGATATTTTGCTTTATCTCTGTTTTATCCCTGCACAACGATTCGTCATCAGGTAGGCACTCCATAAAAATACCAATGGAATTAAGTAACTGGGCTTCTTCCCTTACCCTTTCGTAAATGGCGCCGCCTACACCCGAGGAAGTCCTTCCGGGTTTAACGGCAATATAATCCAAAAAGCAAAAATGGGTGTCGGGCATGTAAAATAGGATAGCGAATCCTTTGATATTATAACGTCCGTCTTCGGCTACAAATAATGTAGATGAGAATTGATATTTAAGCGGATCCCTCATTTGCTCAAGGATCTCGTTCAGCTTTTCTTGCTTCACCGTTGGGAAATGCATTCGCAGGATATCAAAAACCTGCTCAAGTGCATTTGTGTTACTTGGATGAAACGAATCTGCAACTTTTCTTATCTTAAATAAATTCATTCTATTGGGTCATAATATCTGTAAGTTTTCCCTTCAAAATTTTTCATAATTACATAGTCGCCCTCTCTACCCTGATAATACTCTGGTAAGAGAGGCACTTTACCGCCGCCGCCGGGTGCATCAATCACATAATGAGGCACGCCGTATCCGCTGGTATGTCCGCGCAGTCCTTGAATAATCTCTAAGCCTTTTGAAACGGGCGTTCTAAAGTGCGACGAGCCGGGAATAGGATCGCATTGGTAAATATAATAGGGTCGTATCCTTATCTTTAGCAGCTTCTGCATAAGCAATTTCATGGTTTCCACACTATCGTTTACACCCTTTAGCAGCACCGTTTGACTGCCCAAAACAAGTCCTCCGTCGGCCAATCGGGTTACGGCTTCGGTAACTTCGGGGGTAATTTCATCCGGATGGGTGGCGTGTATGCTCATGTACAAAGGGTGATATTTTTTGAGCATCTTAACCAAGGTTTTTGTAATGCGCTGTGGCAATACCATAGGAACCTTTGTGCCTATGCGGATAATTTCGACATGAGGAATAGCACGCAGCGACGAAAGTAGAAACTCCAAATGTTTATCGTTCATCGTCAATGGATCGCCGCCCGAAATAACCACATCGCGAACATTGGGGTTATTCTTAATGTATTCGATAGACTTTTCCCAGGCCTTGGTTCCATAGTGCTTCTTGTCTTTAAGTACCATGTGCGAGCGGGTACAATATCTGCAATAAACCGAACAAAAACCGGTTGATATCATCAAGGTTCGGTCCGGATAGCGATGAACCAAATTGGGTATGGGACACATGCTGTCCTCATGCAGTGGATCCGACTCCTCACCTTCCGACACAATCAATTCGAGCTTTGAGGGCACAACAGATTTGGCAATGGCGTAATCGTTGCGACTGTTATTTAAAAGACTGGCGTAGTAAGGTGTAATCCTTAGGGGCAACTTTCGCGACTTGGTTAGAAAATCCAAATCGTCGATGGTGCTCACATCAATTACCTCCGAAAGCTTATTAAACTGGGTATAACTGTTTTGAATTTGCCAACGCCAACTATTCCATTGCTTATCGCTGGCCTGAGGAAAGTGTTTGTCCCTAAACTGAGAAGTGGCAGTACTGATTATGTTAAAATCTGAAATCCGTATTTCAGAATCTTTAAAGGGCTGTTCGTGTGAAAGAGTGGTTAGAGGTAAAATTTCCGTATTGCAATCCTCCGCGCTAACCGGAGGTTCTTTGTCGGGTTTTAGGCTGTTTTCGTCCATTGATAAAATCGTATTTTAAAAATATAAATGTATCACTATTTTATAAAAATACGACAATTAAAAAAACAATTTTGCATAGAAAATTAAAAAAGGTTTTTACATATAATTTTAACGCAATGTAAAAATCATTGATAAATAAATTTATAATTCCGCAGCATTGTGTATGAGATAAATACAACATTAATTAGTTGATTTAAAGCATAGTATCCAACAACTACCTTCAAGCTTTGTAATTGCAGAAAGTTGAGCTATTAGAATTTCAGTGTAAAGCCAACTCCGGTTCCAGACATTGCAAATTCCAACTCAGTTTTGTCCCAAACTGAACTGGCTTTTAACCCTCCATTATAGGTATCAATAGCACTTTTGGCTTGTCTATTAAACTTTCGGCTAATTGGAATGGCTACTAATATAAGGCCTGCTCCAATTCCGGCAAGCACCCAATTTGGTTCGCCACCAGCAACTGCAGTACCTAAAGGCCAACCTACCATAAACCCACCTGCTCCACCAAGTATTGACGACAATGTATAAGATGATTGAGCTGTCTTCATTTCTTTATATGCTCGTTCATTTGGTTCCATTGATTTATCTAATTGCGACATACTTAATCGCTTGTCAGCTTGATAAAATTGGTATCCACCAAATACTTTTGTTACCGTAATAGAATCAGTAGGAGTTTGTCCAAAAGAAAAAGACAAACAATTGATTAACAAAGCCATAACAAGAGATAACTTTTTCATATTTTATTATTCTTTAAGTTTTTAAAAAGATAGTAAACTTCATTTAATTATATCAACACTTGCAAGCAATCACAAATAATTGAACATTAAGCATACTGGCTTATATTTGCCAATAACCACACAATTAAAAACAAAGTTGGTATCAATCCAATTTTCATAAATAGGAATACTCTCGGTTTAAGGTTAATATGCTTATCATTTCTTAACAAAAAATATTTCTGTTGTTTTTAAATTCTTGCAAAATCTTTCATTTAAATTCCTTTTCTCTTGGATAAATTCCCCTATAAAAGTATTATAAATTTCACTTTGTAACCTTAAAATTACAGGATTTTTTACGGTTAAAAATTATTTTTGCTTGGATATTTAACCCATTCTTTTGATAACAAATGTTTTCCGATTAGCTCCGGTATTGCTTGATTCGATTGATAAAACATTATTAAAACTGTATATCATTTCCTGCATTGCACATCTAATATCTATTCCATGATTCCTAATTCTATTTGAAAGAACATTTTTTTATGATCTGAATTACAATTGTTGTAAATTGTATTTATAAACCAAAAAATAACATTAATATGAAGCATCCATTTTTTGCAAACAAGAAGTTAGTAATTAAAGTATTGGGAATTTTAATTATTGGGGTACTTATGGGATGTCAAAAAGATTTTGTTCAAACAGAAACTATTGACGATCTTGGATCTGTAGCACTAAAAAGTGCTAAAAACAATAACTTTATGGTCATTACAAAATCGGAAGCACTTCCCGATGGATTAGTCGGTGAGCTCACCAAGTATGGTGAAATCGTTAACTCCTTACCGGAAATCGGTGTAGTGGTTGTCAAACCAACGGTATCGAACTTTGATAAAAAAGTTGGAAAGATTTCTGGAGTGCGCTCAGTAGTTCCTGACTACAAAGCCAGATGGGTGGAACCTGAAAATGTTCAACCAATGGCTAATCCACCTAGCATAGGCGATGATGAACCTAGATTTTATTTACAATGGGGCCTGGATGCTGTCAATGCGCCAGAAGCATGGAATGTCGGTGTAACCGGTGAAGGTGCAAAAGTTTTTATTTTAGATAGCGGTATTGATGCCGAAAATCTCGATTTGGCACCTAATTTAAATTCATCTCTTTCTGTTTCATTTGTTCCGGGAGAAGACTGGAATATACAACCAGGAGCATATTTTAACCATGGTACTTTTGTCG
>JAGXIP010000065.1 GCA_024635585.1 Saccharicrinis sp.
GATGCCGGATTTAAATATTACTTTTCCTCATTGGACGATGATGATTTTAATTTTGTGCAGCATGACATTAGCTACGAGTATGCCGGGTTTTCGGGTACGCAATTTTATCTCGCACTTAATAGTTCGTTGGCTTTAAATAAACTGAACAGTCACTCGGCGGTGTACACCTCACTTGAAGCAGGTTATGCCACTAACACAAGCGACCTGACCCAATATAACCAAACTAATGAGCGCAGAACTTCGCAAACACTTAGGGAAGGTAAAATGTATGTGGAGTGGAAGTTAGGCTTTAATTTTTATGGCGATTTTTTGGGGGAAAATACAGGAGCCAAAGTGTTTGTTGGAGTGAATACGGTACCTTACTTCTTATCAGCACATGCCCATCGACGCCAAAATGGAGTCAATTCAAACAACTATAATTCAGGTATGTTGCTTTTAGGGGTGGCCTTTGAATTTGGCCTAAAGAAAAGTGATGCGCAAAAAACAAACAAAATACGGAAAAAGGAAAACCAAACCATTATCAAAAAGTACCAAGGCAAGTCGGATAACTTGTTTTAGAAATAGTTTTTTTTCCTCAAAGCCAATTTCTTGTTTCCGATTGTTTATTAATATCGTAAATTCATCCTTTAATAATACCACTTCATGAATATTATTTTATATATCAACCTTATCCTTATTAACATTGTAGCATGGCTGGCCATCAGTTATTTTTGGAGTTTTTGGACTTTTAAATTGTTTAAACCCTACCAATGGTTGGAGCTGTGCAAAAAGAAAAATGTGCCGCCCATCGTTAAACGGATGGAACGCAAATTTAAGGACAGAAACCGTTTTTATAGTATCTGGTATGTTTTACAAGGCATCCTAAACAAAGACATAGAAGGCCAATTGGCCGAAGTGGGTGTATATAAAGGCCATACCGCCAAGTTCATTCATCATATGCTGCCCAACCGTATGCTTTATCTTTTCGACAGTTTTACGGGGCTGCCCACACAAGTGATACATGAGGATTGCGATGGTGCGGTTCGCCCCCAAACCGTTAACTTTGAACATACCAGCAAAAAGGAGGTTGAGAACTATATAAAAGGAAACGAAAAGGTGAAAATTATAGAAGGCATTTTTCCGGAAACAGCCAAAGACCTTGAAAACGAAAAATTTGCTTTTGTACATTTAGATGCCGATTTATACCAATCAACCTTGGACGGTTTACAGTTTTTTTATCCTAAGCTAACTCCTGGCGGCTCTATTTTGGTGCACGATTACAACCATAACTGGGAAGGGGTGCGAAAGGCCGTGGACGAATTTGAATTATCAGTTCCGGAGCAATTTGTGGAATTGATTGATATGTATGGCTCAGTACTATTGACCAAGAATAAGATCTAACCTGGACAAGCCAGAAAAGTATCAAGTATCAAGCAACATACGAGACACAACCCGTTTTGTATTGGCGACTCTGTAATCGACTAAATATTCTGCCAAAAACAACATGAATCTCACAGAAAAGATAGAAAACTCATGCTCAAAACTTATGCTTTCCTAATCCTACTGCTTTTTATTTTTGTCAATGGCAAATCACAAACAACTCCCACCCACGAGCAGCGGCCAAAAATTGGTTTGGTGCTCAGTGGCGGGGGAGCTAAGGGCATGGCACATATTGGAGTACTCAAAGTGTTGGAAGAGCTAAATATCAGGCCCGACTACATTGCCGGCACCAGTATGGGTAGTATCATGGGAGGTCTGTACGCCATTGGTTACTCTTCAGCGGAGTTAGATTCCATTATGCGCGCCATTGATTGGAGCAGGCTGCTGAGCGATAGAATACCCCTATCGGAAGTGGTGCCGGAAGAGAAGCACAATTACAACCGCTTCCTGTTTCAGTTCGAACTTACCAAAATAGGGCCATTGATGCCCGACGCCATGGTGGTTGGTCAAGGTATTTTGGAAGAAATGAATTCACTCACTTGGCATATCGTAGGCACCAATAATTTCGACGACTTTGACATCCCCTTCCGTTGCGTTGCCTCCGACTTGATAAGTGGCGAGTCCTATGTTTTTTCATCGGGCAACCTTGTAAACGCCATGAGGGCGAGCATGGCCATCCCTTCTATGTTTTCACCCGTGCACTATAATTCCATGCTATTGGTCGATGGTGGGGTGCTCGACAACATACCCGTACAGGTGTGTCGCGATATGGGAGCCGATATTATTATTACCGTCAATGTGGGCTTTCGCAATAAACCCAGTATCGACGACTTCCAATCCATTAGTGATATATTGATGGGATCGGCCATGATAACAAGTAATTATGCTTCTGAAAAATCTTTAGATGATACAGATATCCTTATCGCACCTGATTTATCCAATTATAATGCGGCCAGTTTTTACGATGGCCCTGCTATCATAGAACTTGGCGAAATAGCTGCCCGCGAACGTTACGATGAACTGGCTTCCTTATCCGAATTTTTGTCCCTCTACCCAAAAAAAGAGTACGTAAAACCAAAACTTATTGATGAAGTCTTTATCGAAGATATCATCGTAGACGACTTAAAGTATATGGACAAAGATTTTGTGCTGGGTAAATCGGGATTAGAAAAAGGAAACCATTACTCCAAGGCTCAAATTAACGAGGCTTTGCACCGTTTGGTGGGTACCCGTTATTTTCAGAACGTGAATTATTTGTTAGACAAAGGGGAGCGTGGATACGTACTTACCTTGCTGCCTACTGAAGCCTACCGGAGTAAATATAACTTTGCAGTGCACTACGACAATAGTTATAAGGTAGCTGCTATTTTTAACTTCGCCTTTCGCAATAAAATAATCAGAGGCTCAAACCTATCTCTCAGTCTCAACCTTTCGGAGTATCCCATTTTACATGGTGAGTTTATCGATTATAGAGGCAATAACCAGATGGTGGGTAATTACCTGAAAACCACATGGGAATTGAATTCTATTCCTTATTTCAATAACGATGGCACCGATATAGGCGGATTTAACCAAAACTATTTTAGTACAGAAGGAGGTGTACTTTTTACACCTAATACCAAACAAATTGTACAAGGAGGATTTTTTTATAGACGGCAGATAGGTAATTCTGGACGTGGTTTATTGGATGTACTCACCGATGACGTTAGCAAAATTGGCAATCACTGGTGGGGACTGAGTCTTCATTATAATAAAAACTCATTCGATAAGCAATTTTTCGTCACCAAAGGGAGCGAGTTCGACCTTAGTTTTGAGTATCCCTTGGGTTTTGGAACTATATATTCAGGATCCGACACTGCCTTTGTACAGCTTAACGACCTGGTGGATATACCCCAGGAAAAATATTTAAAAGGCAAGATAACTTGGGAAAAGTATCATCCTTTATATCCAAAAATAAGTTTGTCCTATTATCTCGCCGCAGGAGGAGCAACGGAGAAATTGGGCAATACGCAATATTTTAATATTGGTGGATTAAAATCTACAGCTCGCTCGTTGGACATCCCTTTTCCGGGCATGATACACAAAGAAGTAACGGCACAACAATTTGTAATGGCACAAATACATGTGCGATATCAGGTATTCAATAAACTATTTTTACAAGCCTCGGGTGGAGCCATGAACTACGATTCAGAATTTGAGTACCTGAGCTTTTCGCCCAGTCGCGGCATTGCAGCAAATCAAATAGTTATCGGAGGAAACCTGGTTGTATCGCATAATTCCATCATCGGACCAATTGAGCTAGGCTATGGAAGATCCAACTTGCACCACAAAGGACGGTGGTTCTTTACAGCTGGCTTTCCGTTTTAGTTTGGGTTGTATGTTCTAATAACATAAACTTTTGATTCGATTTGATGTTTATTCGTTATGTGAACTGTGGAAAGAAAGTGCGGTTACCTAAAATGTGATGAGATGATTTCGGCATGATAAAGTAGTACCGTAAATAGTTCATCTAAGAAAACCCTCTTTTTTATTATTACCTCTTCCTGATTACCCCTAACCCCTAAAGGGGAATTGGCTTTTGCCGGGGAGTTCTGGTTCTCCCTTTAGAGCCTGTCCCGAACTGGTATTCGGGAGAGTTAGAGGGTTTTTAGAAGAGAGATTGTTCCGATTTCTTATAGCCACTAAATAAACCCTATTTTTTTGCTCACATCACTCGAAAAAAGATTAAATGAACAGAGACCTATCAAATATTCGAAAAGATTTTAGCCAGAAGGCATTAAACGAAGAAAATCTTTCGGGCAATCCCATACATCAATTTAAACTATGGCTCCACGAAGCCATTGAAAGCAACCAACCCGAACCAACGGCCATGACCCTTTGCACTGTTTCCCCAGAGGGAATACCATCGGCGCGTGTTGTGTTATTAAAAAACCTGGACGAGAGCACTGGTTTTTGGTTTTATACGAATTACGACAGTCAAAAAGGAAAGGAATTAAAGCAAAATCCTCATGCAACACTTAATTTCTTTTGGCCTTTATTAGAACGTCAGGTACGCATTACAGGTACGGTTAATAAGGCTTCTGCACCCGACAGTGATGCCTATTTCGATTCGAGGCCTTTGGAAAGCCGTATTGGTGCGATTGCCTCACCACAAAGCAGGGTAATTGAAAGTAGGGAGCAATTGGAAAACTGGCTTGTAGAAGCCAAGAAAGGTACCATAAAGCGACCCGAAAACTGGGGTGGATATGCCCTTATGCCCTCCGAAATTGAATTTTGGCAGGGACGAGCCAACCGCTTGCACGATAGAATTAGATATAGTTTAAATGGTAGTGAGTGGTTACAGGAAAGATTAGCGCCTTAAGAACCGAGGGTTTCGCTCCAAGCGAAGCCCTCGGTAAACTTGTATTAAATATTGGCTTTAAACTGTTCCAGAAAACGAACATCGTTTTCAAAGAATAAGCGGATATCCTTAATCTGGTATTTAAGCATGGTGATACGCTCTTTACCCATTCCAAAGTTATGCATTAAGCTTTTTAATCAAACTCAATTTATTCTGAACCATCTGGTTTAAATAAAGGTTTATCAATTGGTAATGTAAAATAAAAGGAGGAACCTTTACCTTCAGTACTTTCTACCCAGATTTCACCGTTATTTTTTTCTAAAAATCCCTTTACCAATATTAATCCAATTCCAGCTCCCTTATTTTTTTTCCTTGCTTCTGAAAGAGTTTTTATTTGCGGTGTGAAAAGATTATCCATTACTTCTTTGGACATTCCAATCCCAGTGTCCTTAACACGAACAATAATTTTGTCCTCTTTACGCGTTGCCGAAATATCTATTGAACCTCCTTTTTCGGTATGCTTTATAGCGTTTGCAACGATATTCTGAATGATGGAAATTAACATTTTACCATCCACAAACACAAATATATCCTCTTCAATTTCCTGATGAAGATTTATCATTTTTATTGAAGCAGATTCGATCAAAGAATCAAAGACTTTATTAATGTATTCGGTCAGTTTTATTTTTGTAGGAGAAAATACGTCTGATGCATATTTTACTCTTGCCCATTCTACTAAATAGTCTAACATCGCTAATTCACCTTTTGCTGATTTAAAGAGCATATCAAGCATACGTTGAATTTCATCGGGCTTCATGGTATGATAAGATTCTTTCAAATATTCTGTGGCTTGAATAATATTTGCCAGAGGACTTCTTAAATCGTGCGAAAGTATTGCTAAAACGCTCTCTTTGTGGGCATTAAGATCTTTCAGATCCCTGATATGTTTTTTAATGGCATCCTCATTTCTTTTTTGCTGTGTCAGGTCACGTAAAATCTTAACATAACCCAACATATCCCCGTCTGAGCCTACAAGCGGAAAAACTACCCCATAAGCATAAAACAGGCTCCGGTCTTTAGCAATGTGCCATCTATTGTCTGTTGCCCTGCCTTCTTTCAAGGCTTTTTCAATTTCATTTTCCGGAATGCCATTTTTTATATCTTCTTCAGTAAAGATGGTATTGAAAGGTTTCCCAATAACCTCTTCCGTTTCGTAACCAAATATTTTTGAAGAGCCGGCACTCCAACTGTTTATTTTGAATTCATTATCCAATGTAAAAACGGAGTAATCCTGCAAGCTGTCAATTATTTGGCTATAAAACTCAGCAGTAGGCACATATTTGTTTTTTCGAATCTTTGGTTGGTCTTCTTTATATTTCATCCTTTCACTATTATAAAAGTAGCAAGATACCTCTTTTCTGAATATAAAATTTATGAGTTTACTACATAAACAAGGTTCGTAGATGTACTTCAGTGGCAGGGATAAGTCAGCCGCTTACACGATAGAATAAGGTATCGCTTAAACGGTAGCGAATGGAAAGAAGGAAGATTGGCGCCGTAAGTACCGAGGGTTTTGCTTTAAGCGAAGCCCTCGGTAAACTTGTATTAAATATTAGCTTTAAACTGTTCCAAGAAACGCACATCGTTTTCAAAAAATAAGCGAATATCTTTTATCTGGTATTTAAGCATGGTGATACGCTCTATACCCATTCCAAAGGCAAATCCCGTATATTTTTCGCTATCAATATTCGAGTATTCCAAAACATGCGGATCTACCATTCCACAGCCTAGAATTTCTACCCATCCGGTATATTTACAAACGTTGCAACCCTTGCCGCCACATAGTGTGCACGAAATGTCCATCTCGGCCGATGGCTCGGTAAAAGGAAAATAAGATGGACGCAAACGTATCTCTGTTTTTTCGCCAAACATTTCTTTTGCAAAATAAAGCAGTGTCTGCCTTAAATCGGCAAAGGACACATTTTCATCGATATACAAACCCTCTACTTGATGAAAAATACAATGGGCACGGGCCGATATGGCTTCATTACGGAACACCCGACCAGGGAATATGGAGCGGATAGGCGGTTGTGTATTTTCCATCACCCTTACCTGTACCGATGAGGTATGCGTACGCAATAACACATCCGGATCTTTCTCAATGAAAAAGGTGTCCTGCATATCTCGCGCAGGATGTTCTTCGGGAAAATTAAGTGCTGTAAACACATGAAAATCGTCCTCTATTTCAGGTCCCTCGGCAATGTTAAAACCCAAGCGAGCAAAAATATCCACAATCTCGTTACGCACCAGCGACAAAGGATGACGACTGCCCAGCTTCATAAGCGTTCCAGGCAGTGTTAGGTCAGTACCTGCTCCTTTTACGCCCGTATTGGCAAACTGCTCCTTTAAATCCATAATCAAATCATGTGCTTCGGTTTTAAGCACATTTATCAATTGCCCCACCTCGCGTTTTTGATCGTTGGGTACTGTTTTAAAATCGTTAAATAACTCGGGGATAATACCTTTTTTACTAAGGTATTTAATCCTCAGGAGTTCGGCTTCATCCGCAGTTTGGGCAGTAAGTTGTTTAATTTCGTTGCGTAGTGCTTTTATTTTATCGAGCATGATCAGCTATTTATCGTTATCCAGAATTTGCAAATTTAATAAAAGCAACAAAAGATTGATGCGTTTTAGGTAAAAGAATCCCCTCACATATTAACTGGCATGGATTAAAGCAAAAATTCCAATAGGTAATATCAATTTTACATCTCTTTATAAACCAAATAAATGGTGTAAACCAAATAAAAGCCAAGTAGTAATGCAGCCTCCCATCTATCGAGTTTTTTCTTTTTGCCTGTAAACATGGCTAAAAACAAAAATAAAGTTCCGCCCAATAATATGGCAATATCAAGGTTAAAGTTTGCATTGAAAGAAACTGGCTGAATAAAAGAACTGATTGATAATATGAGCAGGATATTAAAAATATTAGAGCCGATGACATTACCAATGGCTATATCGCTGTTCTTCTTCATGGCCGCCACTACTGATGTCACCAATTCGGGTAAGGATGTTCCGGCGGCAATAATGGTTAGTCCTATAATTTTTTCAGATACACCTAAATCTGTTGCTATCGTAATGCTATTGTCCACAACAAACTTACCTCCGATAATAAGCCCACAAAAACCTGACACAATGAGCCCCCAAATTTTAAAATTCGTCATTTTAATTTCGGATATCTCTTGGTTCGGCTCACTTTTCATTTGTTTGAACACGTAATACAAAAACAATAAAAACGACACAAAAAGTATGATGCCATCCAATCTGGATATTTCAGCCACATCACTAAATAGTACACTATTACCAAGTAATAAAAGCATCACAGCTACGAACAACGAGATAGGTATTTCGCGCCAAACCGTTGACGATTGAACCGCAATTGGGAAAATTAAACCTGCTATTCCGAGAATAATAAACAGATTGAAATTATTACTTCCCACGATGTTACCCAACACAATATCCGAATGACCTTGAAACGAAGCAATTGAATTAACTACCAATTCCGGTGCAGAGGTGCCAAAAGCAACAATGGTTAGCCCTATTACCAAATCGGATATTTTGTGTTTTTTTGCCAATGCCGATGCGCCATCAACTAACCAATTGGCGCCAAAAATTAAGGCTGCAAACCCTATAATAATTAAAAATACAGAAAGTATCATGTTGGTTTATTAAGATTGTTTTTATTTTCGCTTCAATAATTTTGCAATATCTTTTCCTATGGCATCCAGCTTTTCAATGGGCACTATTAACGAGGCATTATTTAAGTCAATCACCTCATAATCCTTAACACCAATCTGCATTGGGTATAATAAAATAAAGCTATTTGATAGAAAATGTTTGTCCAAATACCCCGGTATTTTTGTCATATTTTCGTTGTAGGATGGCTTATTTACTCTGCTCAATATGATTATTAAATTATCGTCAATCCTTAGATCACGAGATAGTATTAAGAAATCATTCCAATCGTTAAATACTTTATAACCAGCTTCGATAGAATGTTTTGCCAGCATGTTTCTTATAATACTGATGGTTGGTTCGTTGGCGTAAAAAACAAGTTTTGAACCTGTGTTTAAATGGATATTCATCATCTTGCTAAGCCAAAATGGAAAACCAATAACATATTCTGCATTGGCGGGAACTACAATAATATGTCGCTTAATGGTAGCAATGGGCTGCACGGGTTTATATACAAAAGTAGTCGTGTTACATTTCGATAAGATTCCTTCTGCTAGTTTACCCATGAACGACTCTGGAATTCCTTTTTTCACATGAAGTCCCATTATTAAATCGCTAATGTTATGCTCTTTTATAACACCTGTAATACCATTGGCAATACTCATATCGTATCGCAATAATTTATTCAATTGTATATCGGTAGACGATGCTGCTATTTCGGCTCTCTCAAGCATTTTTTTTGCTCCCAAGCTAATGCCTGATTTGGCGGTGTTGTTGTTTGCGATATGAAGTGCATACAGCTCTTTTTTATTGTTCTTCGATTTTATGATGGTGCTTAAATTAACTAATTCTTCAATGGTGTCGGGGTTGCTGATGGATATTAATATTTTTTCGGTGTGCTGTCCTTCCTTATTTTCATCCATGGATGATTCTTTTAAAAAAATATTCTTCCCACCATTTTGAGCCGAAAATGTGGCCAAGGTACACGTAACAAGTATCATAATAATAGTCCCATTCAAAATACTTTCGCTTAACAAACGAATAGGTTCGCCGTTAGTGGATTCGCCTATAATTACATTGTAGCCTACCAGCACAGCCGCAAGGGTAGCTGCGGCCTGTGCGTTGCTCAAACCAAAAATTAATTTACGTTCATCTTTTGAGAATTTGAATGTTTTTTGGGTGAGCCATGCAGCAATGAACTTTGACAACGAAGCAATCGTTGTCATAACTATAGCTACTTTTATAGTTTCAAAATCTTTAAAGAAAGCACGGTAATCCACAAGCATACCCACGCCAATCAAAAAAAATGGAATAAAAATAGCGTTTCCAACAAACTCAATTCTGTTCATTAGGGGCGAGGTAGAAGGGATAAGCCTATTTAATGCCAGTCCGGATAAAAACGCTCCAATTATAGCCTCAATTCCAGCTGCTTCGGCAAGTACTGCTCCCAAAAAAAACATGGCCAAAACAAAAATATATTGCGATACATTATCGTGATATCGCTTCAGAAACCACCTGGCAATCAAAGGAAAAACAAACATCACAGTCAAACCAAAAGCCAAGATAGAGAAGGACAGTTTAGCCCAAAATGCCGAGTTTACTTCCCCGGTTGCCACGCCCACTATTACTGCCAATACCAGAAGGGCAAGTGTATCAGTAATCAGTGTGCCCCCTACAGTAATATTTACTGCACGGTTTTTTGTAACGCCTAGCTTGCTTAAAATAGGGTACGCAATTAAGGTATGGGAGGCATACATGCTGGCTACCAATACAGAAGTAAGAATAGAAAAATTTAAAATATACAAACTCGATAAAATACCGAATAGCATAGGGATGGAAAAGGTATAAATACCAAACAACAAACTTTTCGAACTGTTTTTTTTAAACTCTGCGATGTTAACGTCCAAACCTGCAAGAAACATAATGTAAAGTAGTCCGGCAGTACCCGATAAAATAATACTACTATCGCGTAGAAGTAAGTTAAAGCCATTAGGCCCTATTATCGCCCCCGCAATGATAAGTCCGAGAATATGGGGAATTTTTATTTTATTGAGTAAAATAGGGGCAAACAAAATAATGACTAGTATCACCAGAAATTTAAGTACCGGATTAGTCAACGGCAAGCCTAGCTCAAAAATAGTCAACAATATCATACTCCAGAAAGATTAAATTCAAGAAGTAAAGATAGGATATTGCTAGCATGTTTTTTTATGTTGTCTTTTAATTGTCATCTCCTTTTAATCGATTTATTTCTCTGCCAAATTCCGATTCAAATTCCGCATCTGGTTTTATCTTGGATTTGCTATTTATCGCTATCGTATATACATCAATACCAAGGTTCTATCTTTTTCCAAAGAACATTTTTGCCGATAAACTCCAATGATTTTGTTTGCCGTGCGGGTTTATAGTCACCCGATCGTAATACTCTGGCTCAATATTGGGTATAACCGTATAGCGTAAGCTTATTGTGGCATATTGTCTTTTTTGCAGTTTAAACAAAACACCCATCTCCGGGCCAAAACCAGCATGAAGGGTATTACTTACATAACTTATCGAAGCATCATTAGTGGTGCCTACATAGTTAGAACTAAAATCGACCAGGTTACGCAAATAATACAAACCGAACGCCACTCCCAAATAAGGCCTAACCTGCTCTTCGGTCAAGTAAAAAATACCTTGTGCCGTTAGGTTAATCATCTGATAATTAACCTTTATATCACCCCTTCGCTCCTGGTTCCATGTGTTTTTATTTTTAGGAAAATAGGAATAGGCCAGCTCCGAACCCAGTGACAAACGAGGATTCAAAATCCAAAGCGTACTTGCATTTGCTCCGCCTCCAATTCTGGCCACATCTTTAAAACCAAAATTATCGCTTCCAAAACCGTTGGTAGGTATATGCGCCGATATGCCACCTCCCCACAATATTTGATGTTGTGCTTTGCCAACCGATGGAAAAACTACCACAAAAAACATTATGTAAGAAATGGCTTTCAATCTTAGGTTCATATGATATTTTTTTCGCAAGATAAGTGTTTATTATGAACCAGTTAAAAATTTACGCTGAGATTATTTGTATAATTTGTTTGCAAGAGTGCTGCTTTTACCTATATTTGCAACCGCAAAAATGTTATGGCTGACATTTGCCCAGATGGCGGAATTGGTAGACGCGCTGGTCTCAAACACCAGTGAGGCAACTCGTGCCGGTTCGATCCCGGCTCTGGGTACTGGAGCACTGCTCAAAAAGTACCAAAAGCACTTAAAACCAAGGTTTTAAGTGCTTTCTTATTTTAGGAAAAAGTGTTAAAAAAGCATTAAAATACAGGTGAAATGAGACCAATACGAGACCTATTGATTCTATTTAACGAATAGGTCTCGGCAAATCGGTAACATGTTGGTTTTCATGGTGTAATTTGACTCAATTTGATATTATTTGAACTTGTTTAGGGTAGGAATCGACCGTAATTTAACAATAACGGCGAGACCTATTTTCAAACTTTAAAAATTAATGGTCATGAGATTCTACACAAATTACTCAATGAAGAAGGGGAAAACACGAAAAAATGGCACTAACCCCCTGTATGTCAGACTAACACTAAATCAGAAGAGAGCAGAACTTTCAACTGGTATCTTCGTGAATCCAAACGATTGGGACGAAGTAAAACAGCAAATCGACCCTCATGCATATGGGGCTATCGTTTTTAATAACCGATTACAGAAAATAACCACGGATATTTATGATATCTACAATCAATTGGTTTCAGTTGGTAAAACTTTCGATATTAGCGCCATAAAAAGTCGATTTTTGGGCGTTCGAAGCTCAGTTGGGTTTCTTGAAATATTTGATTATTATTTGAGGACTATCGAAACCAATATCGGTAAAGGTTATGCTTATCGCACCTTAAAACACTACAAGGTATCCAGAAAAAAATTAGCTGAATTCATTAACAGCAAACTTCATCGCAAGGACACCCCGCTGACCGAGGTTAACTATGACTTTCTGAACAAGTTTGACATGTACATCAAGAGCGAATATAATGTTCACCAGAATACAGCTTGGAATTATCACAAACATCTGAGACGCGTGTTGAACCTTGCCATATCAATGGATCACTTGGCAAAAAATCCCTACTACAATTATAAAGTAAAACTGGAACAAGCGCACAGGGAATTCCTTACTAGGGACGAACTTAAAAAAATAGAGAGCAAGAAGATTGAATTGATACGTATGTCAATCGTACGCGATGTTTTTGTTTTTGCTTGTTATACAGGATTATCTTATGCTGACATATCTAAACTTAATAGTGGACATATTCAAAAGCGGGATGATGGTAATAAGTGGATTATTATAAACCGGACAAAAACAAATACGAAGTGCTATATCCCCCTATTTCCCAATACCATCGAAATACTCAACAAATATGCTGACTTTCCCCAAGCTTTGTTAAAAGGTAGGGTACTGCCTGTATCAACGAATCAAAATTTAAACAGCTACCTGAAAGAACTTGCCGAAATATGCGGTATACAAAAGAACCTGACCATGCACGTGGCGCGTCACACCTTTGCTACCACGGTAACACTGTCCAACGGCGTTCCAATAGAAACTGTTTCGAAAATCCTTGGGCATTCATCTTTAAAAGTCACCCAGATATATGCCCGGGTATTGGAGAATAAAATTTCGGAGGATATGAATACCCTGAAGGGAAAGCTGGGAATGTGATCAATACCTATTTCTATTTCTCCTCCCAAAGCTCTTCTTTCTTTTTTGTTTTCTTTGAGCCCTTGGATAACTGTTACCTTTTTTCCAATTGTTCATTAGTTCATACAAAAACTGTCGACTGAGCCTTTCCATGTAACCCATGCTTTGGTGTTGATGTTTTCCGGTGGGTGGTTGGCCAATCCTTTTCATAAAAGCGTCCATCTCTTTTCTCAGGTCATTGTCCGACAATTTGGCCAGGTCGTTTTGGGTAGGGTTCACCGATACGTGAAAGCATTTGTTTTTGACGCGCTTATTTTTCGCCTCGATATTTTGCAATAACTCTAACCGGTAATCTTTGGTATAAATAAAAGCATTGGCAGCGTTGGTATTTCTGCTATGAAAAAATTGGGCTCGCTTCTGCTCCACTTTCTTCTCGTTATAGTTAAAAGCGGGCACGGTGTTTTGGGCTTTGTGCATCACGATAACCATGGCCTTCGAGTCAGCGGTTTAAATACATCAGGTGTTTTTCCAATGCAGCCAGGCACTGGCTCAGGAGGTCGTGGCACGAGCGGAACGTTTCCTTGTCCTCGGGACCCAACATATAAGTATTGTACGCATTCATTTTGTGGGCTATCTGGTTCAAGTTGTTCCCTAATTTGGCCAGCCCGTAATCCAGCGACCTGAAAACATCGCGAAAATCTTCGGAGACTTCGATTAGTTTGACCTCCCTTTTTTTCAAAAGATGATAGCGAACAAAATCGCTGAAGGTGGGGAACCGTTCATGCATAAAATGTTCCCGTATCTTCTTTCTCTCGTCCACCGTAACACAAACTTTCAACTGGATCGTCCGCTTAAAACAGTCTTCTTTTTTAGGTCTCATAGGTGTTCGATATTGAACGGTTAACTGATGGTTTTCATAGCCTCGCAGAGCAAGCCAAGGTTTTTTTGGTACAAAAAAACACATCTTGCATTTAAAAAACTGAGAGGTATCTAAGCATTTATTTTGAATGATACTTTTCCGGTCGTAAAAAAATAATCTCACTTTTCGGAATCACTTTTTGCAAAGTTAGTACAGTTGTTTGGAAGGTTTTCCCAAGTTCTTCCCAATTGGGAATGCACTTGTAGCACATTGACATATTTTAGTGCATTTTTATTTCGCGTAAGCCACCTATTGAATGGGATTTGGTGTGATTTGCAA
>JAGXIP010000066.1 GCA_024635585.1 Saccharicrinis sp.
GAAGGTATATTTTTACGACAATGGCATACGGAACTCAGTAATAGGTAATTTTAGCCCCGTTGAGTTAAGAAATGATAATGGTGCTTTATGGGAAAACTATTTTTTTAGCGAACGCAAAAAATGGAATGCTTACAATCGTTTCTATGGGAATAGTTATTTTTGGAGAACAAAGCAGCAACAGGAAATTGATATGATTGAGGAGATTGACGGTAAACTTACAGCTTATGAAATAAAATGGAAGTCTCATAAAAATGTAAATTTTCCGCTGACGTTTTTAAAAGCCTATGAGGATGTTGATACTGTTGTAATAACACCGGAAAATTATTATGAGTACTTGTCTTAATCTAAAATAACCTTTCCTAAGGTTGTCAACTACAGCCGACTAATTTTTATGCTTTTCTAATCATTTGTCCCTTCCCGCAATGCTGCGGGATGTCGTTGCCCTGTTTGTCAAACAGACAAAACTCCATATCTCCAAGTCTCTTATCTCTTATCTAAAAATCTACCTAAATCTGATCCATATAGATCAAAATCATTACCCAAAGGTAAAATGAGTTAAAATAAATAAACATTTTACGAAGGTGGGAAGCGTGGCCTTCTTTGTTGGCTTGTGCGGTAATTTTTAATGTCCATATTATCATGGCAACACACGAAATAGTTAGAGGCCAGATGATAAGGCGGTGATCGAGCATATTAAACACAGGGAGAAACAAAGCCGAGATATAGGTAGCCAGGAACCAGACCAAGTTGATACGGATCACCTGTTTTTTATTCAGCACATCGGTAATAACGGGAAAGCCCGCTTTTTTGTATTGATCCTTGTATTTGAGCACGAGCAACCAAAAATGCGGCATCTGCCCCAGAAAAAAGAAGAAAGCTAAAAAATGAATACGAGCATCGAAAATAGAACCACCTGCTGCCACCCAACCTGCAATGGGAGGAATGGCACCTACCACAGCACCCGGAAAAACAGAAAAGGCACTGCGTGTTTTCATGGGCGTATAAATGAAGTTGTACCAGAATAATCCAATCCAACCCCACAAAACTGCGTACCATCCAAAAGGATATAAACACAAGGAACCTGCGATTACAAAAAGCAGGATGATAGAAACACCCAATCCTTTGGTCATCAGCCCCGAAGGGAGTGGGCGATTTATGGTGCGAGGCATCTTGGCATCTAAGCTAATTTCTTGCAATTGGTTAAGTGCCGATGCACCTGCCGACATAAAAAAAATACCCAGTGAAGCCAACAGTCCAGCCCACGAAAGTTGCTCGTCGAACATTACGTAGCCAGCATAAGCCGTAAAGGCTATAGGTACGGAAATAGAGAACTTTCCAAATGTGCGTATGTCTTTAAAAGTGAGCATGGTTATTCATTTTTTTTAAATTAGCTCAACATCATGCTTAGAAAACCTGGGGGATGTCGAATGAAATAAGATCCCGATGATCAAAATTTAATAAACTCCGGGGTCGTTTCACTCCAGATCTCCTAATCTAAAATTACTGCGCCAAAGTTTTGAAATATTCAATCAGTTGGTCTATCTCGTCATCAGTTACTTGATCTTTGTACGATACCATAAGACCCTTAGAGTAACCTTTAACCACTTCGGCATTGGGTTCGTAAATAGAGCGGCGTATATAATCATCATCCACCGTTAATTCTACCTCGTCCCCATCTTTAATTACGGTTACCGTATGTCCATATATACCTTTGTACGAAGGGCCAACCAATTTGGAGCCATCGGAAGTATGGCATGCAATACAGCCATGCTTACGTAATATCGCCTTTGCTGCTATTCGTATATTAGCACCTTCGTTATCTGGCGAGGCTTCCACAGCACTGGTATCTATAGTGTTCCATTTGTCAAAATCCTCCTGCGACAGCACTTTAACTACCGTTTTCATATACGAGTGCCGGAGTCCACAATATTCGGCACAAAAAATTTCATACTCGCCCTCTTTTCCCGATTCAAACCAGACGATATCTTTTTTACCGGGTACCATATCCTGCTTTAACCTGAAAGCGGGAATGTAAAGGCTATGAATTACATCTTGTGCGCGGAGATCCAAACTAATGGGTTTATGTATGGGTACGTATAGCGTATCGGTAATTCGGCCGTCTTCGTATTGAAACGAGAAACTCCACATTCGGGCAATGGTTTTAATAGACATGGCATCTTCGGGGGCATCTCTCTGAAATCGCCATCCCGACCAGCCATAATAAAACATAAATACCACAAGTATCGTAGGTATCACAGTCCATGTAATCTCCAGAGCATTGTTTCCTTCGATATGTGTGGCCGTGGGGTTTTTATTACTCTTTCGGTATCGGATAACAAAGTATACCATTACGATGGTAATGCCAAAAAGAAAAAACAGCGAGATGCCAAATATAAAAATAAAGGCAGTATCTACCGTTTCAACAAAATTGGAAGCGTCATTCATTGTTCCTTCAATCATAGCTAGCGAAAATTATAGTCAAGGAATGTAATAAAAAGTACCAGACCAACCAATATAAATATAGCTGGTACAGCTATTTGCAATATTTTGTTATCGAATTTTAGATGCATAAAATATACAATCACTAATATCGACTTAATTGAAGCCAAAACAAGTGCAGTTGCTATACTAAACTCCCCAACTTCTACATGTGTAACACCCACCGAAATGAGAGTTAACGCTATCAGCCCGGCCAAAATATACAAGTAGGTTTTGTACGGAATAATATGTGTGTGGTTATGGTTTTCCATCGTTTGAAATTTTAAGTGATGAGATAAAATAAGGGAAAAAGAAATATCCAAATTACATCAACCATGTGCCAGTATAGTCCCGAATTGTCTAGTAATACCGGGTTGTTATCGGTAATGCTATTGTTTTTTACCCTTAAAAAAACAATGGCAATCAAAACAATTCCAATAACTATATGCAAGGCATGTAAACCGGTCATAAAAAAGTACAAACCAAAAAACAGGGTGTCGCCACTGCCAAGGTCATGAAGCGTAGTGCTACTTGGAAAAAGACCGTGATGAATTTTGCCCATCCATTCAAAGTACTTGTTCACCATAAACAGGATGGCCATTACAAGCGTTACGAGCAGTAAAAACAAAGTCAGTTTTTTGTTTTTTAGCCTGATAGACGAGCTGGCCATGGCAATGGTGGCACTGCTAATAAGTAAGGCAATTGTATTTATGGTGCCAATCGTTACGCTAAGTTGCTCAGCGGCAAGAGTAAATGCCTCCGGATTTAGGTAGCGATATATGCCGTAAACGATAAAAAGGCCTGCAAATAAAAGTAATTCGGTAAAAATAAATAGCCACATGCCCATTTTAGAGCCTTCGTCGTCTCTGTGAATATTTAGTATTGCTGCGTTTGAATCCATAGTATATTATTTATCGGTAGTCGTAAGGTCCTTTTTCAACAACAGGTATCTCGTCAAAGTTTTCAAAGGTTGGGGGCGAGTCAACGGTCCATTCCAGTGTTTTGCCACCCCAAGGGTTTTTACCCACAACTGGGCCGTTTTTGGCTGCATGTATCAGGTTAACGATGATGATCATCAATCCGGTGAACAGCACCCAAGAACCGATGGTGGATACGATGTTCGGCCCGTGAAATCGTTCCACATAATCGTAATAACGGCGAGGCATACCTGCAACACCTAAAAAGAACATAGGTAAATAAAGGGCGTTAAAACCGATAAAGAAAAATATCCATCCAGTGGTGGCCATGCGCGTATTATACATACGTCCCCACATTTTCGGAAACCAATAATGTATGGCGCCCATAAAAGCAAAGCCGGTACCACCAAAAACAATGTAATGAAAGTGAGCTACCACAAATGCCGTATCGTGCAAATGAACGTTAACGGACAGGGCCCCTAAAGCTAATCCCGACAATCCACCTATCATAAAAACAAACAAAAACGAAACGTCCCAAAAAAATGGAGGTTCTAATTGTATGGATGCTTTGTGCAAGGTACTTACCCAGTTAAATACTTTTATAGCACTAGGGATGGCTACCAAAAAGGTGAGTATGGAAAAAGTATAGAGTGCAGTACCACTCATGCCCGATGTAAACATATGGTGCCCCCAAACAAAGTACCCTACAAAGGCAATAGCCAAGGTAGATATTACGATAACCTTATATCCAAATATAGATTTATTGGCAAAAGTGGGTATGATTTCAGAGATGGCGCCCATGGCAGGCAAAATCATAATGTAAACAGCTGGATGTGAATAAATCCAAAACAAATGCTGATAGAGAATGGGGTCCCCACCAAGTGAAGGATCGAAAAATCCTATATTCAAAAGTCTTTCACCCGCTATTAGCATCAGCGTAACAGCCAAAATAGGCGTAGCAAGGATTTGTATCCACGCGGTGCCGTATAAGGTCCAGGGAAATAAGGGCATTTTAAACCAAGTCATGCCGGGAGCCCGCATACGATGTATGGTAACAATAAAGTTGATGCCGGTGAGGATAGACGAGAATCCCAATATAAAGGCTCCGAGGACTGCCGGTAGCATGTTTGTGCTGGTTTTAAAACTGTAGGGGGCATAAAAAGTCCAACCCGTATCTGGTGGTCCACCTTGCATAAACAAGGACGAAAGTGCAACTATAGCTCCAAATACATACACCCACCACGAGAGTAGGTTAAGCCTGGGGAAAGCGACATCCTTGGCTCCAATCATTAAAGGCAGCATAAAATTGCCAAATACAGCCGGAAGGCCGGGTATCACAACCAAAAAAATCATGATAACACCATGCAATGTAAATATAGCGTTATAGGTAGCCGCATCCATCACGGTTTTGCCGGGTGCCAATAATTCCAGCTTCATGGCCAGACCTAAGCATACACCGGTAAGAAAAAATCCGATGATAGTATAAAAGTACAGTAATCCGATGCGCTTGTGGTCGGTAGATAATATCCAGGCCAAAATACCTTTGTACTTGCCTTTGTGGTCCCTAAAGCTCACGTGCTTCCAGGTTGTTTCCTGATTTTCCATATTTGGTATTAATTATTAGTTCGTTTTGGTTTAACGGTAAGTACAATAAGTACTAATGCAGCTATAATGAGCATGAGAATACCTACTATTTTGGTAATGTTGAGCACATAGGATTGACCAACGGGGTCGTAACTGTAACAGTACTGCAAAATTCGGTTAACAGTGGGACCGGGTATTCCTTTCGATGATTCAATAACAGCCAGTTTTAGTTCAAACGGAAGAAAGTAAGTGCCATTTAGGTAGCGTGTTATTTTACCTTCAGGACTCACAATTATCAAACCAGCAGTATGGATAAAATCATTGCCGGTACGTTTATACGTAAAGCCCGTTGCCTTGGTCAATTTCGCAATGTTGGTGCTGTCGCCGGTAAAAAAGCGCCAACCATCTTCAAAGCCTTCTTTCTTCACCTGCAACGAATAATTGTTACGCTTTTTAAGCGCCAAATCATATGTTTCGGTGTAATCAAAACTTACGGTAACTATCTGATAATCTTCACCCAAATCCATGTCGGATAGGTTTACAACTTCTGTAACCGCATTCATCAAGGGTGTGCAGATGCCAGGACAACGATAATAAACAAAGTTTAAAACCGTAGGCTTGTCTTTTATTATAGAGCTTAGCAATACAGTGTCGCCATTTACATTTACCAATTCTATATCAGAAGGTAAGTATTCATCCAGATGTTCGTTAACACCAATTTGATCAGTTTTCTCCGCTTGTACGGTGAGAAAAGTTAAAATAAATAAACTAATTAAAACCAGATGTTTCATGCTTTTTTTGCTTGAAGGTTATTTAAAATAAGCATACTAAAACGCTTTGATGAGTTACCACAAGGTAATATTGTTAAAACAATGTTTAAAGACGATAAAGTATGTTTATTTTTTCAATAAACCTAACAACAAAGTTTGAATATTGTTTTTGCTTTTGTTGTTTAAAAAACTCAAACTTTCAGTCCTCGGTCTTCAGACGTTAGTTTTCAGCTATCAGTATATCTTTAAGGAATAGTAATTAGTATCCAAATACCGACAAACCGAACACTGACTTACCGACAAGCCGACAAACCAAGAACCATTACTTCCTCACTGGCGTTGCCTGTAAAGGGTCATCTGGCCATTTATGTTTGGGGTATCGGGCTTTAAGTTCTTTTTTCACTTCAAAATAAGCATTGTTCCAAAAGCTATTTAAATCGGAGGTTATTTGTACAGGCTTATAACCGGGCGACAATAAGTGTATTAAAAGATTTATCTTCCCATTATTTACTGTGGGCGTATGCTGCATTCCAAAAACCTCTTGCAGGCGCACTGCCAGTACAGGAGCATCTCCGTTGGACTGATATTGAATAATAATAGACGAACCTGTGGGTACAGTAATCTTTTCTGGTGCCAGCTTGTCGAGTAATTTTTGCTTATCAAAATCGAGGTGATGTTGCAAAGCTAATTTCAGGTCTATCTTTTTTAAATCCTCGGGTTTTTTAATTTGAGATAAATAAGGCGAGAGCCAACTTTGGTTATCTACTAAAAGGCTACTGGTACTTACATTGGGCCATACTTGGTCTTTATTCCAGCTCTTTAAGCTCATAACCCGGTTTTGCCATTGCGTTACTTCCTTGTCCCAGTTGAGCAAATGCTGTCCTTCTTTTTGGATAGCCTTTGAGATGGCGTTTATTTTTAATTGAGAATCGTATTTTGTAAGTGGTTTTGATTGCAATATGATATGGCCCACGCAAAGATTTTTTACCGCTGAAAATCCACCCCGCTTGGTATCCCACTCCACTAAATCCCGTTCTTTTACCATAGGAGCCAAATCTCTGGGATTTAAAGGTGATGCCAAAAATATTTTACCTACGGAATCGCGCATGTTCATGTGTGCAATGGCCAACCAGGCTTCGTGGGCAAGATTATCTTTATGCCCGGCGGCAGCAATGGCACCGTTGGCCAGCTTAAATTGCGCATTATTGCCGGGTCGGGCATGGGCAATTCGTTCGGGATAAGCATACACTAAAAGAAGCCCTGTTTCAAAAGGATCTACCGCATCATTCTCAACATTAATATGAAGTAGCTTACGATATTGGGCAGCTACCTTTTCTATCCGCTTTAAAATTTTATTGCTAAAAGTTCCCGTTCTATTTTTCCGAAGGGCTTCTATACGCAAGTTAATATCAATGCCCGTTTCTTTGTCCAAAGGATCACGTTCTTCTAAAATAGCAGCCACATCGGTAGCCAGGGCACTCAGCCCTTCCTCCTGCGCCATCAAAAGCATGTGCGCGATGCGAGGATGGCAAGGGAGTTGATTCACAAGTTTGCCATGCTCTGTTATTTTTCCGTTTTCCAAGGCCTCCAATTGGTGTAGGAGTTCGATAGCTTGCTCCACAGCTCCCTGTGGTGGCGGTGTTAGCCATACAAGGTCGTTGGGATTGGATATTCCCCAAACAGCCAAATCGAGTATCAAAGAGGCCAGGTTAGCTTCCATTATTTCTGGCGTACGGTGGTCGCGCAAGCGCAATTGAGTAGCTTGAGTCCACATTCGATAGCACACCCCGGCTTCCAGTCTCCCCGCACGTC
>JAGXIP010000067.1 GCA_024635585.1 Saccharicrinis sp.
CCTTTTACCTGTGCAAAATCCCTGACCCGACGAAGTAAGGCATTTGCAATTCGCGGTGTACCTCTGCTTCTTCTGGAAATTTCCATGCAAGCTTCATGTGATATTTTAGTATCTAAAATACGCGATGATCGTCCAATAATACCGGATAACACTGAAGTATCATAATACTCCAGATGACAATTGATACCAAATCGAGCTCTCAATGGACTAGTTAATAAACCACTACGTGTTGTGGCACCAATCATTGTAAAAGGATTCAATTCTATTTGAATACTACGTGCTCCCGGGCCTTTATCAATGAGTATATCAATCCTATAATCCTCCATGGCAGAGTACAGATACTCTTCTACTACCGGACTTAAACGATGGATTTCATCAATGAATAATACATCATTAATTTCAAGATTAGTCAGAATTCCGGCTAAATCACCAGGTTTATCCAGAACAGGCCCACTGGTTACTTTAAAACCCACCCCTAATTCGTTGGCTATAATATTCGAAAGTGTGGTTTTACCTAAGCCAGGAGGTCCATGTAATAAAACATGATCCAAAGCTTCTCCCCGCATAGAAGCAGCCTGAACAAATACCTTAATATTTTCGAGAATCTTTTCCTGACCTTTAAAATCTTTAAACGTTAATGGACGTAACTTATTATCAAGTTCCCTCTCTACATTTTCGTAATCTTCTTCACGTATATCAAAGTTATCTTCCATTTGCCATCTGGGTTATACCCATTTTTTTAATCAGATACATAAACAAATCCAATTCAAAGGGTTTGGCCATGTATTCATTCATTCCATGCATCAAACATTTCTCACGATCAGCATCAAAGGTATTTGCTGTTAAACCGATAATAGGAGTTGAATAGGACAAATTAGATTCGTATTTCCTTATTTCTGTAGTTGCTTCCAGTCCATCCATCACAGGCATCATTAAATCCATGATTATAAGATCATACCTATTTTTCTTTACCATGTCCAATGCCTCTTTACCATTATTGGCAATCTCAATTGAATAGCCGAATTTTACCAGATTTAGGCAGATTAGTTTTTGGTTCAAAATATTGTCCTCAACTAACAAAATTGTAAAAGATGTGCAGTTATCCATTTAAATCAATTCTGATATTTTTACACAAAAACTGTATTTCTCAATCATTACTAACAAAAGTATAAGTTACAAACCAAGCTTAGCCGATAGTTCCAACATTCTTTCAATAGGCTTAACTGCCTTTAATCTAGTATCTTCCTTAACTTGGATACTTGGCCATTCATATTTTAAAGCGTTGTAAATTTTTTGCAAGGTATTCAATCGCATAAACTCACAATCATTACAGGCACAAGTTGAATCATTTGGAGGTGCAGGAATAAATATTTTCTGCGGGCTTTTAAGTTTCATTTGATGTATGATACCCGATTCGGTAGCCACTATAAATGTATTACTACTACTTAATGCAGAATATTTTAAAAGAGCTGAAGTAGATCCTATATAATCTGCTACCATCAATAATTGCTTTTTACATTCGGGATGAGCTAATATTTCTGCATCAGGATTTTCTGCTTTTAACTCCAACATCTTTTCAAGCGAAAATTTTTCGTGCACATGACATGCACCATCCCATAAAACCATTTCCCTACCAGTAATACTATTGATATAGTTACCAAGATTTCTATCCGGACCAAAAATTAACTTTTCGTCAGGTGCAAAACTATCCACAATGGCTTTTGCATTGGTGCTTGTTACAACAATATCTGATAGGGCTTTAATTTCGGCCGATGTATTTACATAGGTAATTACTTTATGGTCGGGATATCGCGCTATAAACTTACTAAATTCATCCGGAGGACAACTGTCGGCCAAACTGCACCCAGCATTTAAGTCAGGTACAAGAACCGTTTTATGGGGTGCTAATATTTTTGCACTTTCGCCCATAAAGTGAACACCAGCCACAATAATAATTTCAGCATCTGTTTTAGCAGCAAATTGGGCCAATGCCAAGCTATCACCAACAAAATCGGCAATATTCTGAATTCTCGCTTCCTGATAAAAATGCGCCATCAAAACTGCATTCTTTTCTTTCTTTAATTTCAAGAATGCATCTTCCAAGTTATCTATATTTGCTATCGGTTCATCTACAAAACCTTTTTTTATCCAATTTTCTTTTCTTTCCATTATTATTATTTAATAAAGAGAGATTTCTAAAAATATTTATATATGATAATAGCCTGTTCATACAGTTCATAAAAATAAAACAAAACGTTTGTTTACTATTCAATAAACATTTAAGCTTTCTTTATCAATAGGTAATTAACAAGCTAAAAATAGAGTTAGTTACTAAAAATCAAAATATTAAGCTAAGCTATTAACAAGTTGTTAATAGCTGACAAATTTAATAAGATTATCCGTTGAAAGCACAAGTTTGTTGTTAAAATACTGTTTGAAACAATTTATTAAAACATTGTAAATTAATTGATTTTTGAAATTAGAAGGAAGTATAGCCAAAATATTGCCAAAATCAATTTTATTTTTTATTATTTTTCAGATGGAGTTAACAATTTATCAACAGGTATTTGTGGCTTATTCACAATAGTTATACACAGGATAAGTTAAAGTAAGTTTAGACAAAATAAGTAGTTTATTTTTATCTTTGAAAAAAAAAATGGAAGTAACTACTATTGGTTTAGCCGCTGATCATGCGGGCTACAATTTAAAGGAAATTGTAAAAGTATTTTTGATAGAAAAGGGTATTGAATGTAAAGATTTTGGTACTTATTCGAGCCAAAGCACTGATTATACCGATTATGCCCACCCATTGGCACTTGCCGTAGAAAGTAAACAAGTGCAGTTGGGTATCTCGTTATGCGGAAGCGGTAACGGAATCAACATGACGGTAAATAAGCATGCAGGAATACGCGCTGCACTTTGTTGGAATAAAGAAATATCGGAACTAGCCCGTTTGCATAATAACGCTAATATTTGCTCTCTCCCGGCAAGATTTGTAAACGTAGAAGAAGCCAAAGAGATTGTTACAATTTTTTTAAAAACCGACTTTGAAGGCGGGAGGCATCAAAACCGGATCGATAAAATTCCTTGTTAAAAATATTTTATTTCATTACATACATGTAACAGTTTGTATTTACACTTAATTGTGTATTTTAGCATTCGTAAATCTTTTATTATGCTTTCGAATACTTGTAAATACGCGGTACGTTCTGTTATTTACCTGGCATTAAACCAGGAGGATGGAAAAAAAATAGGAATCAAACAAATATCTAAGGATTTGGATATACCTACCCCATTTTTGGGTAAGATACTTCAAACCCTTGCCAAACAAAAAATGCTTTTATCCAATAAAGGTCCACATGGAGGTTTTTCTCTTGCCATAGATGCTCATGAAATTACCTTGCTGGATATTGTAAAAATTATTGACGGGACGGATACTTTTGATAATTGTATGATTGGTATGAAAAGCTGTAAATCAGCCCATGAAAATAGCAGACCTTGTCCAGTACACGATCAGTTTTATGAAGTGCGAAAACAGATGTACCAACTTTTTAAAGAAGAAACTATTGGAAACATAGCGGATAAAGTTGAAAAGAAAGAGGATTATTATTTATTATAATTTTTTTTAAATAGCATTAATTTATAAATAAAACCATTGTTACGAAGTAAAAAGTAAAGTGCACTTCCGGCTACAACTCCCAAAGTATTAAACACAGCATCGTAAAAGTTTCCTGTACGATAGTTGGTAAATAAAAATTGAATAAACTCAAGTGCTATTCCTAAAACAATAGTATCCAATACGATCCATCTTTTACGTATGGGACGAATACTTTTATGATTTTCGATAAAAAATACAAAGCTCAAAGAAAAATACATTGTAAAATGGGCAAATTTATCAAAATGCTTAAAAAAGTGTATTTCATCGCTAACTAAATTATTAGTGTTTATGGTGCTTAAAAACACGATGATTACAAATAATAAAATAGAACGCCAATAATTTTGTAGAAACAACATAGGTAAAATTCATTTGTATTATTATGAAATAGTTTACAAAAGTAGAACAAAATAAGGGAAAACAAATGTTTCACGTGAAACGTGCCGAAGTTTTTGGTGGAATTAAAATTTATGCCAAAATAAGTCAGGCCTAATATTTATACGAATATCTAATAAATTGATAAAACAATGGCTGGCATTTATATACATATTCCTTTTTGCATGCAAAAGTGCGGGTATTGCGATTTTTATAGTTTAGTTGGTTTAAGCGATAAATCGGAGTTTGTGAGTGCCTTATGTGCAGAAATAAGTTTACGAAAGGATGAGCTGGTAAGCCCGTCTGTGAATACTGTTTACTTTGGTGGAGGTACCCCAAGCGTATTAAAAATAGCCGATTTTGAGTGTATTATTTTGGCTTTAAAAGAAACGTACGATTTATCCAACTTACAGGAATTTACCATTGAAGTTAATCCAGATGATATAAACCTAGCTTATTTACTTGAATTAAAGAAACTTGGTTTTAATAGATTGAGCATGGGTATTCAGAGTTTTAATGATCGTATCCTAAGCTTTATGAACCGACGCCACAGCACCCAAGAAGCTGTAAAAGCAGTAGAAATGGCACAAATAGCAGGTTTCGATAATATTAGTATAGATTTAATTTATGGTATACCTGATATGAGCCAAGCGGAGTGGAAAAATAGTATTGATAGTGCTATTGCTTTGCAGGTACAACATATTTCGGCTTATCACCTTACTATTGAACCCGGAACAGCTTTTTATAAAAAATTAAAATTAAATATTATCCATGAGGTGGAGGATAAAAAAAGCATTGCACAATACAATGTATTAATTGATAAACTTACACGGGCTGGATTCGATGATTATGAAATATCCAATTTTTCCTTGCCTGGTTATCAATCTAAACACAATTCGAGTTATTGGAATTTTAAAAATTATGTAGGCCTAGGGCCATCTGCTCATTCGTTTATTGGCCATACGCGGCGATGGAATGTAGCAGATTTAAAAAAATATATGCATCAAATAAAAAAAGAGGAGATTTTTTATGAAGAGGAGATTTTATCTGAAACAGATATATATAATGAAACGATAATGTTAGGACTTCGTACAAAAAATGGGGTAAGGCTTAGTGATATTGAATCAATGAACAAAGAAATTGTACGTTTCTTCAACGAAAGGATGCGTAATAATATACTTTTTAAAAAAATTTATATTCTAGATGGTCGATTGAAAGTTTATAAGGATAAAAAAATATTGACGGATCAAATTATTTCAGATTTTTTTGTGGTGTAGTAGTTTAAAGTATGGTTAAATGAAGTTGATACTATTATTACTAATAATACCGTGGCAATGTTATTCACAATCGAAAAACGTTGTGGAATGTGATGTGTTTTATCAAATGATGAAATCCAATGATGATGTATTTGTAATGGATATTAGAATGTTGGAAGATTATCAGAAAGAGAGGATAGCAAATGCTTACTGGGCGGGAACTAAGGAAAGTTTTATGCCGTTTCTGTTAGAAATAGATAAAAAATCGCCAATTTTATTGTATTGTGAGATGGGTAAAAGAAGTAAGGAATGTTCAAAATGGTTACAAACTTTGGGTTACAAAAATGTGTACGAGCTAAAAGGAGGTTTTTGTGAATGGATAAAAAATGGTTATCCGATGGATAGTTCGCCGATAAAACAGTAAATTATGAACAAAGATAAAAGTAGAAATACTGGGCTAATTATTTCTTGGGTGTCCATTTTATTAAATATTGCACTTTTCGTAATTAAATTTTGGGTTGGAGTTTTATACAATTCTGTGGCTTTAATTGCTGATGCCTGGCATACCCTATCTGATTCCATCTCATCGTTCGCGGTTATGCTTGGTATAAAAATATCATTAAAACCAGCTGACGAAGATCATCCTTTTGGCCATGGTAGAGCCGAGCTTATCTCCACTATTTTTGTAGGTATTTTATTGGCTATTGTAGCCGCCAATTTTACTTACGAGTCTGTTTTAAAGCTTGTTTCGCATGAGTCTGTTGTGTATGGTAAATGGGCTATTATCGTTACCGTTATTTCTGTTGTTATTAAGGAGATTATGGCACAATACTCCATCCGTTATGGAAAAAAAGTAGAATCGGGTGCCCTGGTTGCCGATGGATGGCATCATAGAAGTGATGCTATTTCGAGTGTTATTATATTGGTGGGTATATTTTTTGGAAAGTATTTTTGGTGGATAGACGGCGTGCTGGGGCTGGTGGTTTCGGGCTTGATTTTTTACACTACTTATAAAATTTTAAAGGATGCGCTCTCTCTGTTTCTTGGCCAAAGGATTGAAGAAAACTTGAAAGAAGATATACGCGAAATAGGTTTTAAGACCTTTACACGTAATTTAGATCCACACCATTTTTTAATTCATGAGTACGGCCATCATTCCGAGCTTACTTTTCATATTTCGTTGCCAGGTAATATGCAACTTAGCGAGGCGCACGAAATAGCTACCCGATACGAAAATAAGGTGAAAGAAAAGTTTAAAATTGGGGTAACCATCCATATCGAATCTTTAGACTAACACGTATTTACTTATGGCGATTGTACTTATAAAGTGATGTAAATATCTAGTTCTTTAAATATAGATAATCACCAAATATAAGTATGTTATCAAAAATATAGGCAGCCATGTGTAATATTGAACATTGGTTAGTGATAACCTTGTATATTTAGTACAAACTATGTATAATGAGGTTATTGATTGCTGCAATATTTGTATTATTACTGGGTCTATTTGGCTGCGATAAGGGTAATAAAGGGGTTTCCTTTTCTACCGTCAAATTCGATTGTCGATATACCAGCAACCCCATTGACCTATATCAGCCTTCATTTGATACCCTACAATTATTTATTCAAAATGCTAAACCTGATTTAATTAGCTTTAAGGAAACTGAATTTACTGGCGAGTGCATAAATCAAATTGAATCGACAGGATATAGATTTATTCCTATCAATATGCCTAATGATAGCACCACAGTTAGGTTTTCGCCTGTAGCCATTAAAAAATCATCCTTCGAATTTTTAGGATCATCCTATTATATTTATAAAAACGATACGTTGCAGCAAAATAAAAATATGCTATCCTGGTATCAGTTAAAAAACTCTGAATCGGGTCATATTTTTTATTTCTTTAGCATTCAGCTTCAGGATAGCCTAAACAGTTATCAATCGGAAATGATAGCTTTTGATTTCTTAAAAAGGATGGACGAAATATCATCTGGAGTTCCGGTTATTTTAATGGGTAACTTTAATGAAAGCAATGCGGGTATTAAAGAGCTTTTAACTAAAAACTGGATAAATATTTATGCATTGAGCGATGCAAAATCAACCAGCCGGGAAACTAATTTTTTGGTTAACGATTTTTTGAAAATTGTAAGTTCATACAAACCACAAAGTAATGACACTTTGATTAACAGGGAAATAGTACGGTTTACTTTCAATAACAATAACATTTCGAAGAGAATTAAAGGCAAAACTATCCCAGAATAAGATTGGTTGGTGATTATTTATCTTATTATTCTGTTATATCCAATTCTACTAAGTACCCATTGTGACGGCGAACATTAAGAACGTTTGAATTATCTAAAATTAAATACTGCCCTTTTATTCCAGTAATTATTCCTTCCACCTTATCTATTTTATCAAAAGTTACACTTTTTACCTTATCAGGGAATTGGCTGATAGGGAAATTTAATTGGGTGATGTTTTCATCTTCATTGCAATATTGTTTTAACTCCGCGGGTAAGTATTCGCAAGCTTTTTCTTTTTCGACCAATAAATCTATTTCCATGGATTTTCCTTGTAACATACCCTGCCAATTTGTTTTGTCGGAATAATGTTGCATCAAAAACTTTTCAATGGTTCCGGCTATGTGCCTATTTGGGGTTTGTGCTACAATAATAGCCAATGAAGCCCCTTGATCTATCCAACGGGTAGGTATTTGGGTAAGGCGGGTGATACCAATCTTTAAATTAGATGATACGGCCAAATAAACCACGTGTGGTGCTAAGCAATGCTGTTGTGCCCATTCGTTATCGCGCGATATGCCCAGGTGAGCCTTACATTTATCGGGTTGCAATACACACTCACTGGCTTGGGGTGCCTCGGAAAAACAAGTATAACAAAACCCCTGACCAAAGGATTTATTGGTTTTTTTACCACAGGCAATACAGTTTATTTGTTGCAAATAAGTGAGGCTTATTTTTTTACCAATAAACTGGTTTAAAGGTATTTGCTGCTCACCAATGGGAAATAAGTACTCAACCGTGTCCGTTAAGTTACTTTTCATCTTGCTTATATTGCCTTGGTATTTCATGTTTACTAAGTTTAGGGTTTAAAAAGTTTAAGGTTCAAAAAGTTTAGGGTTTAAAGAGTTTAAGGTTTCCCTTAATTACCAAACTACTGTATTACCTTAAACTGACTGCTAACTGTTTACTGATTACTTTTTATTCTTATCTAACTAAGAATGTAAGTGTCACAATATGAAATGATTACAAAAAATCTAATGAATAAAATATATTTCATGTTCCGACGCAAAGTTGCTGTAAATATTTAATAAGGACTGTGGTGCGTCGGATTTGCATGACATCTATTCCCCGGGTTAAAACCCGGGGCTATTTATATTTTACCCCTTAGGGGTAATTTTGCAATGCATCTCAACCCAGTTAAATTTTTGGATAAGCTGTTTTTCGCGGCTAAGGTACTGCTAACTGATTACTGTTCATTGATTACTGTTCACTGATTTAGCGAAGCGTGTGCTTCCACCAATTTATATAACTTATCAGATCGTCTAATTTTTTGAGCCACGGGTATCGAGAAAGTATCACCTTTTACGGTTTGTTCTACTTTTTTTAATTCTACGCGTATTTCGGGAACTATCATTTTTATCACACCTGTTGTAGGGCCGGTTATTAATATCTGGTCGCCCACCTTTAAGCTTTGTGTTTCCATCACAAACTCGGCCACCCCGATTTTAGGAAAATAGTTGGTTCCTTTACCAATATACATTTTCCGCTGCGTAGCTCTGTTGCCGTAGTTGTGACTCCACTCGCCCAGTTTTTGACCTAGGTAGTAGCCATCCCAAAAACCACGATTAAAAACAGTAGCCAATTCCTTATTCCAAACATCTATTTTTTCTTGATTGTAGCTATCATCTAATATAGCATTTAAAGCTTCGCTATAGGCTTTAACAACAGTGTGCACATATTCCGGTCCTCTGGCGCGACCTTCTATTTTAAAAACGCGTACACCTGCATCTACCATTTTATTTAAAAAATGAATGGTTTTTAAATCTTTGGGCGACATGATGTATTCATTGTCCACTTCCAACTCTTGTCCGGTTTCTTTGTCTGTTACGATATAGCTGCGGCGGCAGGTTTGCAAACATGCACCTCGGTTGGCCGATGATTGGGTGTTATGTAGGCTTAGGTAGCATTTGCCCGACACGGCCATGCAAAGTGCTCCGTGGCAAAACATTTCTATTTGGATGAGTTGGCCATTAGGACCTTTAATTTGTTGCAATTGAATTTGATGATAAATCTGTGCTACCTGATCCATATCGAGCTCGCGGGCCAGCACCACCACATCGGCAAACTGTGCATAAAACTTTAATGCCTCAATATTCGATATATTGAGTTGGGTGCTCAAATGCACTTCTACGCCAATTTCGCGGGCAAAGGAAATAGCAGACACATCAGAGGCTATTACTGCTGATATTTGGGCTTCCTTGGCTGCCAATATTATTTTGCGCATCAGGTTAAGATCCTGATCGTATAATACGGTATTTACTGTGAGGTATGTTTTTACGTTGTGCTGCTTTGCAATCTTCACTATTTCGTGCAAATCGTCAACGGTAAAGTTATTGCTCGATTTGGAACGCATGTTTAGCCCCTCAATGCCAAAATAAATTGAATTGGCTCCTCCTTGAATGGCTGCTCTCAATGATTCGTAAGAACCTACAGGCGCCATTATTTCAAACTCTTCTCTCTTCATCCTTAGGTAAGTACCCTTTTTATTAAAAATCGTGTAAATAAAATATTTTGAAGGGCAAAGGTACTTATTTAATAAAAATAAAAATCCGTAGTTAGCCCAATAATTACCAACATGTTGGTAAAAGGGAAACTACGGATTGAATAACCCAAAAATGGCTAAGGTTTAGGGGTGTGTATGGTTAAAGATTAATTTAGGATTGGTACATTTTAAATAATTTATTTCCACCCTCTTACGCCACCTGCTATAAGTGATATTAGAAAAAGAACAATAAAAATAAAGAATATGATTTTAGCTATTTCAACGGCTCCAGCTGCGATACCTCCAAATCCAAAAATTGCGGCTATAAGAGCTATGATAAAAAAGGTAATGATTAAACGTAACATAGTAGTAAGTTTTAAGATTAATAATTAGGATTAAAATTTAAGACCGACATACACTTGGATAACCCTGTTTTTGGCGTTACCGAGCATGTTATAGGAGAACTCATCATCTTTGGCTACCTGACTTAAACCCAAGTTATAATTAAAACCTACAATAAGTGGTTTTAAATCAAAAGCTAAGCCAGCAGTCAGACCATAATCAATCGAATTAAAATTCTTTCGATCTACATCGTCCTCGGAGTCTATATCAAACAAACCAAGTACCTCGGCGTCACTCTTAAGGTTGGCATTTATTAAATAGCCAACGTAGGGCCCAAATTGAAATTCAAAATCTTCGGATAAATTGAACACCAATTTAACGGGTAGATTAATGTAATTTAAATTAAACTTTGTTTCTCCGTCAGCTATTCCATCATATTCAACTTTTAAACCTTGTCGGGAGTACAGCAACTCCGGCTGAATGGCAAAGGATTCGGTAAGGGCTATTTTGTTGAATACCCCAACGTTAAATCCCAGTTTCATGTTTTTATCGTTATTATCGTCGATGCTTAGGGTGGATAAATTTACACCACCTTTTATACCCACTGAGGACTCTTGCGCTTGCATGTTGGGTGCGACAAATAGACCTGCCACCCCTAAGAATAAAAATACTTTCTTCATAATTTATACTTTTTGATTTAGTTACGTATTGAAATTGTGTTTGTATATTAATTTGACACTTTACCTATATCTCCTTTTTCGGCGGCTTTTTTAAGTTTTTTATTGGCATAAATGGCTACTTCTACACGTCGGTTCTGTTTTCTGCCTTCTTCGGTTTCGTTAGATGCTACGGGCATTGATTCGCCGTGGCCAACAATGGTGAACCGTTTATTAGCCACGTTACGAGCGGTAAGGTTGTCAACCACCGATGCGGCTCTTTCTTCGGATAATTTTTGATTGTAATCATCTGCTCCTTTGTTATCGGTATGGCCTTCGATAAGAATTTCGGTATCATCGTATTTGTTGAGCACTCGGGCTAAATCTTCAATGTTCTTTTTTGAAGGTTCAGTGAGTTGTGATGAATCGAATCCGAAGAGAATGCCTGAATCGAAAGTAATTTTGATACCCTCACCAATCCGTTCAACTTTGGCGCCTTTCAAATCGTTCTGAAGTTCTTCGGTTTGGTTGTCCATATACTTACCTATGAGTGCTCCTGCTGCGCCACCAATCATGGCACCGAAAATGGCTCCTTTAGCGGTATTATCCGATCCTGAACCTATGGCTCCTCCTATGACTCCTCCGGCACCTGCACCTATGGCTCCACCTTTAAGGGTTTTGGTTGTATTACATGCTCCAAATACCAAAAAGAATGCTATTACAAGTAGAGCTACCATTTTTTTGCTTATCTCTTTTGTCTTCATATTGTTTAAGATTATTTTATTTCTAGTTTACACTTCAACAGTACATATGTAATAAACGTGCCACGTAACTTTTTGCTTCCTAAAAAAAGGAATAAATAGATTATAAATCAATGTGTTATGTAGTATTAGGTGTTGGTGATTGAATTGAAGGAGGGGGAATGTTTTGGCTACGTTTTTCTACATGTTGAGGTTAGCGATATACAATAAGCAACACAATTATTGTCTTAGTTGCCCTTACTGACAATACAGAGGTTTTAAAGCTATAAGCCTATTTATGCTAGCTTTGGGTTACTGAGTGAAATAAAGGAGTGTGTTCACAATAAGCATAATGTTCAGGTAAGGTGATCAAGATACGAATTCTTCAATAGAGATATTGACTCCAAAAGAATTCTTAAATGGGATTTCTTAATATTATCCGAGAGTTTCGCTCTAAGCGAAGCCCTCGGTAATCAGATCTTAAATCTATCCTGTGCTCTTAGCGAAACCCTTTGTAGATTTTAACGAATTCTTTGGTGATTACTATTTTGCATCCACTTTAAAAATCACATCAAAGCCGCTATCAATTGTTGAGTTGTTTAGTTGGAAGAAAAGGAAGCGAAATAGCTCGTATTCCAGTTTTACCTCGTACTTCGACATATCCTGCTGGTCTGTTTGGCCAAAACGTTGTTCGTAGCTCACAAACAAATCGTTGGTGATATATTTACCTACCACTACTGTAGCATTGTCGAAGCCACCATCACTTTTTACTTCAATGTAATCCACGTCAAGCTTGTCGCCCAAAAAATTGGTAAGTTGCGATGAGAGCATCGAAGCGGCTGCTTTGGTAGCCATATCGCCTTTACCACCCACATTTTCCTGTTGATCCATGGTTAGCTCGTTCATAGCCTTGCCAAAAAGGATATAGGATAGCGCATCGCCTTCGCTAATAGAGCTGCCGTCAAGGGTAAAGGCTACAGTAGGTGCTTCGCTGGTTCCGCCCACGGTAACGGTTATTTCCTGCTCAACTTTTTGGCTGTTGCGGAAGCTATAGGTAGCTTTTATATTTATATGGGGTAATAACTCTTCACCTCCTTGAAAACTCACAGCACCCTCTTTTATCATAAACGTTTTTCCCAATAGGTCGTATTGTCCACGCACAATATCCACCGTTCCAAACATCTCAAAAAAGTCGGCATGTTTTATCATTTCCAAGTCGCCGGAAAGCTCAATGCGCATATCGTCATTTTTAATCCAGGTGTTTTTTGGGATCTTAACTTTTACCTTACCTGTAATAAAATTAAAGTAATCGAAACTTACACTATTCACACGGACAGTATCTATTTTTTGAGCTGCCATGGTATCCATCGCGAGCTTCATCTTTTCCATTTCTCGTACCAAAATAGGCTTAGGAATTTTTGGCTGATTTCCTTTTTGTATCATGGCCAATACAGCCGGCAAATATATTTGGGCTTCGGGGACCGTAAGGTTGCCGCCAAAAACCACATCGCCTTTTTTTCCGCCTATGTTTGCTTTGCCGGAAAGTTCCATGTTAAACTGCTTATGATCAACCGGGTTAAACCTATCAAAATTGAGGATGATAGATGAGTTGCTGACATCGCCCTTGTAAAAGTCGGAGTTAAAGCTCATTTCTCCGGTTCCCGTAAGGGTTCCATCGTTGCTTCTGATATATAAAGTGTCGAGTTTTATCTTGTCGCGCAAAAAATTGAGGGTGAATTTCATGTCGCGATAGTCAATACCGTATTCAGGGATATTAACCAATGCATCTTCTAATTTTATCGATCCATTTAAATCGGGCGATTCGGGTGTTCCCTTCACATCTATTTGACCATTGAGCTCTCCTTTTATTTTATCGGCTATATCAAAAGTACTTAGCACGCTCAACGGAAATTTTTCGATGCGTACCACTGCGTCTACTGGATCTTTCATGCTGTAATCCACCTTCATGCTATCCAACGAAAACCCAACAGGAAAGGAGCCTTTCAAAGTTATCCTTCCGCTATCTTGCGGCACTATAAGGGCATCAGCAGTTAATTGTTTTTGTTTGTAAGAGAAAGTAGCACCAACATCCGTGAATTTGTAATCGCTAAGCATGGCATCGTTCCATTTGATATCTCCATCCATTAATGGAGCAGTGGCCGTTCCGTTGAGTTTTATGTCCACATTGACCAAGCCAGACGCTTTAATTTCAGAATCCAGTGAAGATAGTATTTCACCCACATCAATATTGTTAATATTGAGCTTAAAATCCTGGGCTCCGTTTCGGCTTATATATCCGTCGGCTTCAATATATTGCGCACTATCTGCTACACCCGATGCCAGTTTGAAGTTGGCTATGCTGTAATATACCGAATCAATTTGAATAGTAGCAGCCTGTTGCAACTTAAAATTCTGGTTTTTAAAATTTATGGCCCAATCGTGTAGCGTAACCTTAAGCAACTTCCCCAAATTTATGGTGGCTTCCAATTGGGTCTTGGCATCTTTGGCTGCTACCCGGGCATTAAGGTACATTGAATCGGGAGCCGCTTTTAAATCAGCCCAAACCGAATCTATTTTTAAGTTGTTGATGTCGATATTTTTGGCCAATAAATTTGCATTTATTAGAGTGTCCATAGGGGTTAACAGGCCATCGGCATCAAGTCGGATGGTGGCTACAAATATACTATCGTACCTGGTTTTATCTAGGGCAATTTGCGTTTGTAGGTTCAATGAGTCTAATGTACCCCACAGGTGTGCATCTATCTGTCCCTGAGCTTGTACCTTGGCTCCAGGAATAAAATCGGCAAAATCCTCGAGGCTCGCAATTGTAGCCGATAAAGAAATATCGGAGTGCGACTGTAAGCTGTAGTTTCCGCTTGCTGTAAGCTTAACATCTTTGGTGGACAGGTTTAAAGTATCGATGTTTAAATTTTCGTTCAGGTATCTTACTTTGGCTAATAAGGTATCCAGCTCAAGATTATAGATGTGCGACTTAGAAAAAACCAGTTTGGCATCGGCTTGCATTTTTTTTGGTTCAAAGCCACGTCCATTTACCTGAGCTGTGAAGTTGATGTTGGATTGCAAACTGTCGTTGCCTGTGAGGGGAGCCAAATCAAGTTTTTTAGCGGTAAGCTCAAAGGTGTAAACAGGTGTTTGGTTAAAATCGCGAATATTGGGAACTAATTTAAACTCACCAAATTGGCCTTTTCCTTGGGCAATACCTTTTAAGTTACCTTGGTTCAAATCAAAATTAAAAAAAAGGCGCTCTACTTTTTTACCCTGTACGAGGCAATTGTTAAAATCGCCATCCACTTTAGCCGAAGCTGTTTCAGGTTTTATGCCTGACCCTATAATATGGAGGTTACCATTTAATAAATGGTTCAGCTCTTTCTTGCCCAACCAGTAAGCTACATCAATATTTTCGAACAATCCCTTTACATTATATTGCAGCACTACTTCGTTCTGGTTTTGGATATAACCCAGTAAATTGGACGAATACGCATTGATATTTATGCGTTGATCTCCGTCTTTTAATTCTATTGTAGCGCTTACAGAATCTTTTTTTAAGGAAGCGTCGAACGAAAAAACAGGGGTTGCCGGGAATTGTAATCCGGGTATAAAAAATTCGAACTCTTCCAATCGTAAAGGGTCAGTATTTAAACTTGCATTGGCCACTGTATCGGGCTTATTTACATATTGCGCTTCGCCTTGTAATTTGTTGAGTGCAGTTTTAATATATAAATCCTTTAATACAATTTTTTTTGCTGTTCGGGTGAGTTGCAAGCTTAATTGTTGCAACTGTACTTGGGGCTGTTGGCTTGTAAACGAAAATGATTTAAGTTGAACCTCTTGCTCCTCGGATGTATAGCGCAATGAAATTTCGGTGTTAAGATCTGCAATTTTTCGGGGTAGGAGGGTGTCCGGCGATTGAATAAACACGTTGCCGTTGCTCAGTATAAACTCCGGTAAATAAATGTTTAAAGGAGAAGAAGTTGTATCCGCTGGTTTTGGTTGTGTAGGTTTTACAATATTTTGTACATTCCAGGTAGAATCGTTTAGTTGTTTTAAAAAGATGGTGGGCGTATGGATTCTCAAACTTTTTATGCGTAACTCGTTATACAACAAGGGCATCAAACTGTAGCTGGCATCTATTTCCTCAATATGTGCAAGTGTATCTTTGTTTGCATCGCTAAGTAAAACATTTTTTAGTTTAATGTTGGTTAAAAAGTTTCCTTCGATAGCTCCCACGTTTACTTCGCCGTTAACAAACACCGAGGCTTGTTCCGAAGCAATATCGGCCAGTTTTTTCTTAACCGGCCCGGTTTGTATCAGCAATAGGACTAATATCACCAAGGCTATTATGGATAATAATATCCATAAAAGTATGCGAAAGGTATATTTGAGTATCTTCTTCATATTAAAATGCTTGACCAACACTGATAAAAAACTGCGTGCTTCGTTTTTGGTTCCATACCGGAAATCCCACATCAAATCGCACAGGACCAATAGGCGTATCGACCCTTAAACCGGTACCAACGGCATAGTTCAAATCGCCTAATTGATAATTGTATGATTCGGTCCAAACATTACCACCTTCAACAAATAAAACGGTGCTTAAGCGCCAAAATAAATGGTAGCGTGCTTCAACGTTGGCTTCCACAACACTATTACCACCTAAGGGCGTACCACTTTCCCTTTTGGGACCCAACTGGGCTCTTTGCCAACCACGTATAGAGTTGCTACCACCCGAATAAAACCTGTCTTCTACGGGTATAAAGCCATCGGCATCCGCTGATTTAATGCCGCCCACCATTCCACGCAATGCAAGTACCACCGAGCCTACCTTCTGATAGTTGCGCACATCGGCCCATAAACGGGTATAACTAAAATTTCCACCAAAAAAATAGCCGTTAGCTTTAAGTCCCAATGATACTTGCATACCATGGTCGGGCGAAAATTTGGGATCGGAGGTATCAAAAACTGCACTGGTTAATATTCCGGATTTATTGTATGGGAATTTATCACTGGTTCTATCCAGCATTTCCTGGTCGCCTTCTTCAACCGTTTGCTTCACATTTTCGAGATAGTAACTCACCGTACCAATTAACCTGTTATTAAAACGGTACGAAACCGGCACATTTATACCAAAGGTACGGGTGTCGTAACCAGGTTCCGATTTTCGGCCAATGTATGGATTTAAAGTTAGTGTTGTTTTTGTTGCAAATAGTTGGGGCTGTATCCACCGCAAACTAAGCAGATAGGGTTCTAAGGCCGAGTGCTTGGCATAAAAATTCAAACGCCGCGCTCCTCCCATGAATCCTCTAAAGTTTGCATCTATAAATCCCCTTAATTTATCCTCTGTTCCGTATCCTGCGCCAAACCGTGCGGAAAGGCGAGGAGCTTCTTCAATATAAATTTTAACCGGAATAATACTATTACGAGCAGTGTCATTTTTTTGAGGCAATACACTCACTACCCTAAATAGTTGCAGATAGTATAAATTTTCTCGGGTATCTGAAAGCTTTGATTTGTCGTAAACTTCACCTTTTTCATACTTAACTTGCTTTTGTATTAGCTTATCGCTCACGTTTTTGTTGCCCTCAATGATGGTTTCTCCCACATAGCAAACTGGTCCTGGTTTAACGATATAAAAAATGTCGGTTTTAAATTTTTCGGGTTTCAAATTCAAATCGTAGTCAACTTTTACGTAAGCATAGCCCATGTTCATATAGGCATCCTGAATAATTTGCAAATCGTTGTTAATTTCTTTGTCAATGAAACGTGCGCCTTTTTTAAGCACTAAATTTTTAAATATTTTATTGTGGAGCGAATCTATATTGATATCCAGTTTTTCCTCGTTGTAACGTATACCTACGCTATCAACTATTACGGGCTGTCCTTCTTCAACTTCGATGCGTATTTTTACTTTTTTCTTTTTTTCGTTTACAATTAAACTATCAATAGCTGATTCAACGGCAATAAATCCTTCGCTCTGGTAAATTCGTTGTAAGCGAATCATATCCAAATCAATTAGTTCGCGGTTAAAAAGAAAAGGTTCTTTTTTAAAGATGAGTTTCTCAATGTACGACACCTCTTTTAATGCCATGTTTTCGAGCAAAAAATCTTTTTCGAGGGTTTTATTGCCATTAAATTTTATTTGACGCACCTCGTAATTATCCTGAGCGTTTACAGTTAACACGCTAAAGACAACTATTAAAAATATATTATAAATTTTACGAAGCCACATGGTGATTTAAATATAAAAAATGGGTCAATAGCAATGATAATAAACTATGCTCATGTTGTTTTGTTTAAAAAATTTCATATCCATAATTAACACATCTAAGAAAACTATATATTTTAAAAAATACTTCATCGTAATTACCCCTAATCCGGCAGTTGCCGGAGAACTAGCTCTCTTCGGGGATTTTTGGTTCTCCCTTTAGAGCCTGTCCCGAACTTGTTTTCGGGAGAATTAGAGGGTTTTAATTGAGAATTATTGAGTTCTCTTATTTGCACTACAAATCAGCTTTTATCGCGTGTACCGAATCCGGGGCAATTAAACCTTGGGCTGCTGCATGTTTAGCAGCTTCTACGCTAGTGGGTGAAAACAGAATCGTAATATTTTCTCTTCGTAATTCCTCAGTAATTGATTTCATTTTATCGTCTTTTACCTTTTTCACTGTCCTAATGTAAATGGATTTTACTCTATTAGGATATCGGCGGGCTATTCTCGTGTAAATATCGGTATCTTGTTGCCCATTGTCGCCTATAAGCACAAAGTTAAGATTTGGATAGGTTTTAAAGAGCATATCTATTTTATTAAATTTATGTTCGTGTTTTCCGCCACCAGATTTCCAAAGCTTCCAGATGCTTACTTTTAACTCGCGAAGTAAAAACACGCCCTTGGGTAATTTATTATAGGTGCAAAAATCGTCAATTAAATCGTAGAGTGCCCACTCGCTGCTCGAAATATAAAAAAAGGGGTTTGAATTATTACCCTTAACTCCATCGCTTAAAGCCCGATAACAAGCATCCACGCCCGGAAAAGGTTTGCGGGTTCGCGAGTTACGCAGTAACATGAGCCTTAGCTTGCGCAAAAACTGTGTTGAGTGGCTTACTATTATGGTATCGTCGATGTCCGATATCACGCCAAAATCTGCATTAGTTCCCGGAATAAGCACTTCGCCCCAGCTCAATACTTTTTCTTGATTTGTTGTTTCACTATGTTTCATCACTGCTTTGCAGGCTATCCATTGGTTATGGGATTTAGGCTTTAAGCCTGGCGATGACACGGTGGACGAAAACAGTCCATTTTCATTGGTTGATGTTTCCAGCTCTTTATTGTCAATCTCTACCCTAACGGCAGCACCTGCTATTTGGTCGCTTGAGTAACGTTTTATCATGGACAGGATATTTTGCCAAATAGAATTTTTAATGTCCGGCTTCGCCAGCCCCTTGTCTTCGGTAAGGCAACCGCTCACGTTAGCTTTACCCGAGCCCACGAATCCTCTGTACAC
>JAGXIP010000068.1 GCA_024635585.1 Saccharicrinis sp.
CATCGATTTTAGCAAACTCGAATTCGGAGATGAGATGGCAGGTATGGGCGGCTCGGGCTCATGGAGCAGGCTCAACAACGAAAAGGCCGAATATATTGATTTTGCCGCCTCCGTGTTTTTATACAGCTCTAAATACTGGACAGGACTGACTATTGATCACATGGCTGAACCCAACTATTCGTTTATGAACGAAAAGATGAGAATGCCTCTTAAATTTGTTCTGTTTGGGGGAATGAATATCTGGAACGAAAGAAGCCGTCAAAGAATAGCGACCCGGTCGTTTTCGTTGAGTTATCGATTACAACAACAGGCCAAAGATATTCAGTTGGATATGGGTGTTTATTGGTTTAACGACCCTATTGAAGTTGGTATTTGGTATCGCGGCATTCCTTTTATCACAACTGACAACAGCACTGGTATCAATCAGGATGCTATAGTGGCGCTGTTATCCTACAAATTTGGACCCTTACGTTTTGGATACAGTTACGATGTGTCCGTTTCCGGATTAGGATGGAATGCGCAAGGTGCACACGAGCTATCTCTTATTTTTGAATTCAATCAACAGATTAACTTAAGGCTCGGCGGTAAACGACCCGCGCTGCCCTGTTCCGAATCGGCCAACCCACTCTCAAGCTCAAGCCACAGGAAATACAAAAACAAAAAAAGAAGGGTTTTTTAGCGGATGATCCGATAGCTAATGGCTGGTGGCTGAGAACGAATGGCAACGGTTGATAGATTTATCTATACTTCAGGATTAATTCTAAAAAAAAGAGGAGTTCCCTTTCGAGAACTCCTCATATCGTTAATAAACTCACGCCTAATATTAAGCCACTTCAACTTTTCTTACTGGCCTTGGCTTCACTTCTTCGCGCTTGGGAAGAACAATACTCAAAACACCATTTTCGTAAGTGGCCACAACACCTGCATCGTCTACTTTTTGTTTTGGCACTGCAAACGTTCTACTGAAACCTCCATAGTTAAACTCTCTTTGCGTGTAACCTGAATTGTCATCAGACTCTTTACCTTTTGCCGAAATGGTCAATTTTCCATTGTTCAATTCAATATTGAAATCTTCTTTTGCCAAACCAGCAGCTGCTAATTCAATCAAATACTGATCATCATTTTCCTTAATATTAACCGCTGGTAACGTTTTATGCCCACTATACATTCCGTACTGGTTCATAAAAAAATCACCACCCATTAAATTATTCATTACTGAATCAAAATTACTGTTTACTCTTTTTACTAATGTCATAATGAAATCCTCCTATTTTAAATGTTATTTAATTTTTAGTTGTTTCACCCATTATTTCAAAGTGCGTACCACAGCAATATTTCAGACGTAAAGTCGGAAGTAATTATAATTTCTGTGCCACATTGTCACTAAATCAGTTTTTAAGATGCCATAAGGTCAGCGTGATGTAAGGCGTTTTTGTAAGATGATGAAATTTCCATCAATAATACATATCTTGAAAATGAAATGCAGGAAACTTATAAGTTATGGAATTTAGGGCTCATGCTTGCAAGTTTGCCTCCCCATCAAGATAGCTTCGGAAGTGCGTTTTAATGTTTTCTTTAACTTGTTCCCAATTCAAATCTTTCAGCATTTTAGGCATGTAGGTATTATCTGCATTGTCAATGGAGGATAAGGCAAGTATTACATCTTTGGGGTCGTGGTAAGGATATTTGAGTTGGTAATGATTCAACATTTCTTTTATGGTGAATTCTGCCAATAATTCATTGATGTCAATGAAATCTTTTTTCTCTGAACGACTTGTGATAGCATTAAGTTTCATAGCCGAAATATCGCGAGTAGAGGCCAAACGGATTTGATTAAAACAAGTAGGAAAGTCGATGAAAGGATCGCTCTCAAAATTCATGAGGTCTATTTTTAACTCATCTCCGCTAATATTGTATGTTAGGTATGCCGTAAGTCCAAAAGGCATTTCCGAAATATCAATATCTTCGGGTTTCTCTGCTAACGATTTCAAAACCGCTTTAATCTTTTCTTTTTCAAATTCCTTTTCGGGAGATAGGAACAAGTCAATATCATCACTAATTCTATGTCCCTTGTATAATGACAATGCAGTACCACCTACCAAGCGATAATTTTTTAATTCATCGCGTAGCATTAAATCCTCCAGGATAAATAATGTTTCAGGGATTACCGTTTCGAAATGGAGCATCTAAAGTCGTCTGAATTAAGCGAGAAGTAAGTTTTGGCAAAATTATACGTTCTAATAGGCAAGCGTGAAGCACTTTTAAGTTCATCTTTTATCCTTTCCTTTCCGTAAAATTTAATGAGCTCGATAATATCCTGGAGTTTGCCTCGTTCAATCACCCTAATAATTAGGTATTGCGTATTGTGTTCCCAATCGATGGTGTTAAAGTCAATATCCCAAAAGGCTCTTTTGGAAACATTGGGTTGTATTTCTGGGGTATTTGAGTTCATAACTAATTGTGCTTTATACAAAGATACATCTTTTTGTTTACTCAAGGGGTAACTATATCAAAGACGCTCATAGTCATCCCGTGGGTAAAATTTTAGCTCACTCTTTCCGCTTCAAAAAGTGTTTCGAGTCGCCCCATTCTCCCAATCCCACTTCGCGCCCGGCCATTTCAATCCGTAACGATAGGCAGTCGCCACAAACAGCCGCACCTTCATCCATACAAGGTTTATTCTCGTACAACTGATAATCTTTACGATGTGATGTGGGAGTTATATTTGGCATGATAACATTGGCGCCTACGCGCAACGCCTTTTCGCGTCCCATGGGGTCGATAGCTTGCAGGGCGGTTGCGGCGGCAATATTAATGTCTTTCATTAAAATTCGTAAAACGGCTATCATGTTCAGCGTAACCGAAAAGCGCGTTTTAATTGGCCACAATATATCCTTGTTGTTAAAAAGTGGTGTGTCATGATGCTCTATGTAGGGTCCCATGCCGCACATATCAATATCCATTTCTTTCATAAACAGGAGGTCGCGAGCCAAATCTTCAAAGGTTTGCCATGGAAGTCCTACCATTACGCCGGTTCCCGTTTGATAACCAATGTTTTTTATGTCGTTCAGGCAGCGTAACCTATTGTCAAAATCATGTTTGTCGTTATTAGGGTGTATCTGTTTATATAATACTTCGTTAGTAGTTTCTATGCGCAGCAAATAACGATGAGCACCGCTGCTGAACCAACGGCGATATGTTTCGTCGCTTTGTTCGCCTAAGGATATGGTAATGCCAAGCTCGCCACGGGTTATTTCCTTTATCTTTTTTAGCAACTTATCTACTCGCTCAATAAAATGAACATCACTACGCTCGCCCGATTGAAGCACCAACGAAGCGTAGTTATTTATGTGTGCAAACCTGGCCGCTTCCAACACCTCTTCGTCGTTTAAATTATAACGATCCACGTTTTTATTGTCTTTACGGATACCGCAATAAAAGCAGTTTTTTGCACACACGTTTGAGAACTCCACTAAACCCCTGTAATAAACTTTTTTGCCCACATAATTTAATTGCATCTCCTGCGCCTTTGCAAACAGCAGTTTTTGATCTTCACCCTCGGTTTGCAAAAGAGCGACTATATCCTTAAAATCTAATTCTTCTCTACAAAGTATATTTTCGATATTGTTATTCATCATGGTAAGCCACATGTTTTTTATTTAAACCGTCATTTGCAAAAAAAATACCTGACTTTTTATAAATCTATACAAATATCAACAATGTTAAGGTTAATACACACACCGTTAAAGTTAAACTTCCAAAAAAGTTTGGCTGTATTTTAACTGGTTTTTGATTACATTAAAATAATCTAATAATCACTCCCAAATTTGAAGAGAGTCAAAAGCATCTTTCAAATCTTTGAATTAATATTTCTTCAAGTTAATATTTCATACAATTTTAAACTGCACTAATTATTTACACTTCACGTGTAGGTGATATATTTCATAGTTATCCGAAAATTAAATGATGAATTTTGATTTTTAGCTTACCCCATAGTTTTAAGATAATGATTAATGAGCAGCTAATAAACCCTCAAAGCATTGTTGTTGTTGGAGCTTCCAACGATTTGCAGAAACCTGGTGGAAAGATTTTGCATAATATTTTGGAGTGTTACCGTGGCGATATTTATGTGGTAAATCCAAATCAGGACTTTGTACAAGGGGTTAAATCGTATCCATCTGTTGGTGCTTTGCCGCAAGATGTAGATTTGGCGGTAATAGCCATTGCGGCCAAACATTGTCCGGCTGCGGTTAAGGCACTCAGTATCGAAAAAAATACGACGGCATTTATTGTTATATCGGCTGGTTTTAGCGAAGAAAGTGCCCAAGGGGCGCAATACGAGCAAGAAATGGTTGATGCCGTTAAAGCGGTGAACGGTTGCCTGATGGGGCCCAATTGTATCGGTATTATTAATGTGAACCACCACAGCATCTTTACGCAGCCAATACCGATGTTGGATCCCTCAGGTGCCGATTTCATCTCAGGTTCTGGAGCCACTGCTGTTTTTATATTGGAAACGGGAGTTGCTCTAGGCTTAAAGTTTAACAGTATATTTTCAGTAGGTAACAGTGCACAAATTGCTGTGGAGGATGTACTGGCTTATCTCGACGAAACCTTTGATCCCCAACATAGTTCAAAAATAAAGTTGCTTTATATCGAAAGTATTAATAACCCGGATAAATTATTGCACCATGCCAATTCTTTAGTGCACAAAGGATGTATGATAGCTGCCATAAAATCCGGAACTTCGGAGGCAGGCATGAGGGCTTCACAGAGTCATACCGGTGCCATGGCTACTCCGGATGCTGCCGTGGATGCTTTGTTTAAAAAAGCGGGTATTGTGCGATGCTATGGCCGCCTGGAGTTGGCAACGGTGGCAGCGGTATTTATGGCCAAAGAGCTTAAAGGCGATAGCATGGCTGTGATAACACATGCCGGTGGACCTGCGGTTATGCTCACCGATTCTCTGTCGCAGGGAGGCATCAAAATACCCACTATCGAGGGACCAAAGGCCTATTTATTGCGAAGTAAACTGTACGATGGTTCAAGTGTAAGTAATCCAATTGATTTTTTGGCAACCGGAACAGCAGACCAATTGGCCGATATCATTGATGCTTGCGAAAAGGACTTTGACCATATTGATGCCATGGCAGTTATTTTTGGCAGTCCGGGCCTTTTTCCCGTAAGGGAAGTGTACGAAGTGCTGCACCAAAAAATGCGCACCTGCCAAAAACCCATTTATCCCATTTTGCCTTCCGTAGTAAATGCGGATGAGGATATAAAATACTTCCTTTCCAAGGGTAATATTAATTTCCCCGATGAGGTAATGTTAGGATATGCACTTTCAAAAGTGCACAATTCCATTAGACCGGCAAAAGAATCCATTCAGATGCGAGGTGTGGATATACCTACTGTTAGGGCGTTGATAGCTGGTTTTGAAGATGGATATTTGAAACCGGGACAGATACAAAACTTATTCTATGCCGCCGGTATCCCTATGGTTAGGGAGATAATGATTAAGGATGAGAATGAACTGGCTCAAATAATCCACGAGGTACACTATCCATGTGTGATGAAGGTGGTTGGACCCTTGCATAAATCGGATGTTGGTGGGGTATCAATCAATATTAACAGTAGCTCATTTCTTGAAAAAGAATTTGAGCGTATGATGTGTATTGAAAATGCACAAGGGGTTGTGGTACAACCTATGCTTAAGGGAATCGAACTATTTATAGGCGCAAAATACGAACAGGGTTTTGGACATGTTATGCTTTGTGGATTGGGCGGTATTTTTGTCGAAGTGCTAAAAGATGTGTCGTCAGGATTGGCTCCACTAACCAAAGAAGAGGCTTTAGGTATGATAAACACACTCAAAGGAAAACAAATTCTTGAAGGCATACGTGGTCAGGAAGGTATTCATATTGATGAGTTTGCCAATATTATTGTTAGGTTATCTACCATGTTGCGTTTTGCCGTGGAGATAAAAGAGTTGGACATCAATCCTTTACTTGGAAATAGAGAAGTCATTATCGCCGTTGATGCCAGAGTGCGGATTCAGCGTTGAGTACTCAGCCAGCAGTTCTCAGGGTTTGACTACCTACGAGCTGTAAATGTCATGCCCTGACTAAGAAAATAGATGCTTTACTATTTCATCCTCGGAGTGAAAAAAACTGGTTTGATGTACAAAAGGTAAAATATTGCAACAGCCTTCAATCATCTAAAAACGTATTCTTGTTTTTTTCTATCTTTCCAACTTAAAATTTTAAACCCAAGTTATACCATCTCTCATATAAATAAATTACCTATTTTATTAATCTCTACCCTTAATAAGAACTTGTCATGAAATCGATATTTTTTTTATTCATAGCACTTGCTTTCACTAGCTTACATGCTCAAAGTATTACCGAAAAAGAAGTAAAAACTGAAGTAAACGAAGTAACTGTTTTTATAGATGGAGCACAGATAGTTCGAAAAAAAACCGTGGATCTGGCCAAAGGTAACACCATCGTCAAGTTTGTAAATTTATCCCCTTTTATCAATGCCAAAAGTTTACAGGTAAAAGC
>JAGXIP010000069.1 GCA_024635585.1 Saccharicrinis sp.
GGATAGAATTAAAGGGAGAAAGTCTTAGAAAAAAACTGTAATATTGTCATGAAATTATCTTTTTGACCAAAATCTACAGAGGGGTCAACATGGCCAGAATGGGGGTCAGCATCACCAGAATATCCAACCAACGGAAGAAAAAGAAAAAATGTTTGCTAATATTGAATATTTGTCAACATTTATATTTATCCATACCTTTTCCCATATTCTGATAAAAGAGCTTGAATTTTTGACAGGTTATCCAGCTACCTCACTTTCTGAAAGACTATATGTTAATGAAGAAAATATGCAAGGTGTTCTGATTTATACAATGGCTGGAGCTGAAGGAAGTTTTGGAGGACTTGTTTCACAAGCGAATTCAGAAAGGTTTTTAAAAATCCTAAATTCAGCCTTGGCAAGGGCAAAAGATTGTGCTTCTGATCCGATTTGTTATAATTCCGAAGGACAAGGAATTGGCGGCCTGAATCTGGCCTGCTGTTACTCGTGCGGTTTACTTCCCGAAACATCTTGCGAAGAATTTAACAGCTACTTGGATAGGGCCCTTTTGATTGACAATGAATTTGGATTTTACAGTTAGAAAAGCGTGTAATTTAATTTAAAACTACTGGCAATGGTTTTGATTCCTTTTCCCTGATGATGCAGGCGAAGTATTTGTTTTACTTGACTCATTGGTTTTGGTTTTCCGGCCATTCGTTATCTTTTTGATGATATCCATCAAATAAACCAAAACTGGAAAGAAAATAGCCAAGGGGGGTCAGCATGCTCCAGTATATCCATTATATTTAACAAACGTAATCTCACAAGCCTTACATACACGTCTTTCTTGGATGTATTCATTGATATCATACCAACCGCCAGTTTTTTGCCAAATATCTAGTCCTCTGCCTAAAATCACTTTCCATCCGTTATTCATTTCAATAGATCTGTCGTGAATAAAATCGTCAAACTCATATGAAAATAGGATACCCATTGATTCCAACGAATAACGCATTTGTTCAAAAGCATCTTTCGCGTTTTCTATAAAATCTTCATTATTACTAGTTACTAAGTGAAGCTTAACTTCAGTATCAGTATCTTTCTTTTCGCTAATCAGTTTTGCTAGTTCCATAAAGTTGCGCAACTGATAGGGAAGCCTAATGTATGGGTCTGTGATATTAATATCAGTGGCATTTAATAAATAAGCTCCAAACAAATTATTATAGGAAATACCAGACTGATTATCTCTAATTATCTTTTGCCCAGGTTCTAATGATAAATTAACGTTTTCGGATTTCTGCGATTGATTGTTCTCGGTAACTTCCGTTTGCTGTATAGTAGGTTTTACTTCATTTTCAATCTCTTCTAATGTCGAGATAGAAAAATTTTCTCCTATTGATTTACTAACGTAACTAAAATCGACTTCTTCAAAGGTTTCGTCCATTTTACGAAGTTGATCTTTAACACGTTTCCTATTTTCAATAGCGAAATCTAAAATTTCTTTCGCATCAGCTTCAGTGAAATCGTTGTCTGGGTAGATTATTTTAATTAGACCAGCGAATGTTTTGGCAATTGATGTTTTGTCTCGGGTAGTAATTGTGCTCGATAATTCAAAGTATTTTGTATAATCGTGCGTTCTATCTTCTTTCCTTAGGTTCTTTAATACTTCAGCAAGGTAATCAACAATAAAACCGTATTGCGAGGTAAACATTTCATTTCGTAATTTCTGAACTTCCCACCCTGGAAGATATCCGTGCATACGGTCAAGGAAAGCTGTGTCATAATAATCTTTAGGCAAGGCCTCAAAAAGATCGCTATGTTTCATCATATATTTTACTGAATGGTCTGTGTTTCCAACGAATACCATTGATGCAGAAGCGCCATAGACTTGAGTTCCTCTTGAAAAGGATTTATTAGCCATATAATTTTTCATTATATCCACTAAGCCACGGTCTACACGCTTCGTTTTACCTGCAAATTCATCATAAGCAACAACATCCCAGTACCCAACTAACCCTATATCACCTGAACTATTATTTACAAATAGTTTCGCTTTTGATACTTCTCCACCAGAAATTAAAATACCGTGTGGTGACATTTCAGAATAAATATGCGACTTTCCTGTTCCTTTTGGACCTAGTTCAATTAAGTTATAGTTGTTCTCTACAAATGGAACAAGTCTGGTTAGTTGCAGCAGTTTTGAACGAAATGTAAATTCTTCTGGATTAAGTCCAATAGATTGCAATAAAACATCCATCCATTCTTCCTTGTCAAAATGTTTCCGAACTTTTTTATATTCTTCAATATCTACATTTGAAACTTGGATAGGTTTCAAACTTTCTACCATCCAAGGAATATGATCCCTTTCATCTGAAGGAACGTAAGCCAAAGTTAAAATGCACCAAACACCACTAGATAGTAATTTTTGATGCTCTCTGATAAGTGCATCTGAAATTGGAACGCGGTTTAAACCTAGATTCGCAAATGAAGCTTCATATCTATCTTGTCTGTCATTAAGCTGAACTGCAACTTTATCTATAATTCTATGAGAACCTTTTTCTCGAATTGTGGATTTTATTATTTGAGACTCGTCACGATGCACAAAATGTTTGGCAATAATATTTTTAACAGTTTCTACACCTTCATCAATTGTCGCCTCGTCATCTGTCGCGCAGTATTGCCCTAATAAATATTCGAGGACATAGGTAGGAACTATAGCATTACCTTTTACTAACTTGGTTAAATCCTTACGAACTACCTTACCTGCAAAATGCTCGTTTATTTTTATATTTAGTGCGTTCATAGGTTTTAAAATTCATCAAAGTCGTTAGTAAAAGAAATATTGAGGGTATAGTAATACTCTTTGTAAGTTCTCCATTTGTTAGCGCGATCCATTGGTTCTTCTAGTACCAGTTTTACGCGTTGATTTTTATATTTACCGCTTGCTTGAGCGGTTAATTGGAATCTATTCTTAACTTCTCGCTGACGTTGATTTTCTTCTTTAATATCGAAGGTGTAGATAAACTGATCACTTAACAACGTGCCATCTTCTGCTTGAATGGATGCTTTAATTTTTCTTTCCAACATAGTGTCGTCTACCTGCTCTGTTTGAATAAATGAAACCGCGAGCAAGTTTGTAGTTATCTTGTCGGTAGATTTTATAATATCTATTTCTACCTGGGCTGTGGTGTCTTGACGCTTTTTATTCACTTTTACTACGGGTATTATAATTTCTTGTAGCGATGCACCACCGTGAATAAATTTAGATCCAGCACCTTTAACTCGTAATCTATTTACCGATTTTGGAATTAATGCATTACCAGTACTTTTTAGTCCTAGTTGCTCGTGCGTAAAAGACTTTACTGCATCATTCCCAGTTATGTCAGTTCCAAGTACAAACCTTCTATTATGCTTATCAACTACACCTTTTATATCAGCCGTTGTAAAATCGCTTTCTTCTAATGTTTCATATTGATATAAAAAACCGTGATCTGAAGTGATAATCATATTATTACCATTCATATTGGAAATCTTCTTTAATACCTCCATAAAGAAGTTTAGCTCGCTTTCTACCGCATCAAATACTTTGTCTTGCGAGGTTGTGTCATCACCAGTATCATCTATATTGTTATGGTAGATATAAATAACATCATATTGCTTTACAAAGTCCCTACCTGTTGTATTGGCACTAAACTTCATAAAATCTTCAGCTAAAATTGCTGTTGCTCGTGCTTCAGAATTTTCTGTTAGAATTTTTGAGCGAGATGCAATACCCATAGATGGCATTCCATCCACCAAAATTTGGTCTGTTCCTTCTTTTATTGATAGTTCTTTATGAGGTAACAAAGAAGCCATCCCTAATTGTGTATAGGATGGTAATGACGCTAACGCACCTTCAATTTCACTATCATATCTATTCTCTTGAGTTAATCTTTTATTTAACTCAACACCACACTCAAATCGTAATGCATCAGATATAATGACAAACACACGTTGCTTTTTTTCAACAAAAGGTTGGATGTGCTTTTTGAAAAATTGTCTTTGACTATAGTTTTTGGCTACTGGCCAGTTTTCTAAATCATCAATAATAGATTGCCATTTATCATTGTAATGAAGTAACCAGTCATTGGTATATAATTTTTCTACTTTTTGAGCCAAACCGGTAAGTATGTTATCTTGATTAGATCTTCGGTAGTTAAGTATAAACTTTCTATAGAGATAATCAATTTCATAAAGTGACGTCGTGTATTGCTCTAAACCGTTTTCAATAGAGGTAAATACTACTTTAAGTTTTTGAATTTGAAACTGTAGTTGTGATGCAAACGATACACTTTCGTAGAATGCCACAAAATGCGGATAATACCAAAATGTGTGTTCCCTTTGTTTTATAATATTTTGTAAGGACTCATTTGAAATTTCATTTGTAATTAAACGCTGAACGAGATCGTGAATTATTTTCTTGTCCGTGAGTTTAAATAATTCATCGTTTACCGCTTTTTCTAAAGGCAACGTATTGAGAATACTTTCAATTTGAAGGTCGCTGGCTATTTGCAAAGAAATTTTATCAAATCCTTCTCGGTAGGTAATACTATCTTTCCAAAGGGATAATAAAAGTCTTGTTTCTTTAGAAAGTTTAGGTATAGCAGATGCATTAAAATTATCTGTAAATGCTTCTACAAGGAAATCATAGATTGATGGCGTTTTACTTGTGTATTTAAACTTGTTTTGAATTTGAGTCCAGTAAAAGTCTGATAGTTCGTAACGTTCCAAATCTCTTTGCAACTTTTCATTTCCATTAGCAAAGGCAGTTCCGTGTGCGTGAATAAAGGTGTTAAGATTCACGTAATCAGTATTTAGGGTTACTGCGACCATTTTGAAGCGAATGTCTCTGTGAGAGTCCCCTTTACCTAATAATTCTTTTAATTTATCAACTCGATCTTTTGACTTAAAAAATTGAATATGTTCCCCAACTAATTCTTTAAAACTAAACTCTAAACCTAGGTCTTGAAGAATAATGGCTTCTTGATCGGTATGGAAAATATGATATGCCAGTTCTAAATCTAATAACCAATTTTCATTGGGTTTAGGTTTAGGGGTATTACTATATACTAGAAATTTGGTCTTAGACGTATTTGAGGTAATCTTATATTTTATTTCAAATTCATTACCCTTTATCTGGTATTTTTCAACACCAGTTAATTCCAGCTCATCATAGCTTTCTTTTAGTTCATTGCGCTCATCGTACCAAAAAATCACATCGTGATTGTGGAATTTTTTTTCTAATGTTTCTTGTATTCTGTTCATACTTGTTTTACTTGAACATTAAAAACATAACTGAAAATCCAACAATAAATATTGCTATGATTATAAAAAGAATAGCCTTTAATTTGGCTAATTCTTTTTTTTGGTTTTTAAGAATTTTAACCAAATCACTATGCGAATACTGCTGTTCTATTTTCAATGTATTTATTGAATTAGAAAAGTTAGTGGATAAGGAGTCAAACTTTGTATTTGTATCTTTTTTAAAATCAGCCAAACCTTTTTCATAATCTAAACTTGCTATGCTTTCCTCCGCAACTTTAATTTTTTCCTGAAATTCTTTAAGAATATTTATATTATCACTCGTACTGGCCGCATAGCTAGAAGAAATATCTTTTGATTTTATTATAAAAATGTCTGATTCCCTCTGTAACGAACTCTGAAATTTTGCAATAGATTGAGTTACATGTTCATTTAACTCACTCTTTTCTTTATCGAATTCATTTTGCAAAATATTAACCTTACTAATCAGCTTTGCTACTTCTGCAATAAGAATTTCACTTTTTTCAGAAATAGAATTAACCTGAGTTCTTGCGGATGCTAAATTTTTTAAATTCTTTTCAACCTCAATTAAGGCTTTACTAATAGTATCATTATTCATAAATTTCTAAATATTTGGTAGTTAGGTTGCTTAAGTTCTTTGAGTGTATTAAAAACGCTGTCTCTGTCGTAAGAACCTCAAGGTCTTTGGGCGTCATGTATATTTTTATCAAGTTGTTATATTCTTCGAAGGATTTCCAGAAACTGTCATAGTCATCAGTACGATCATAACTATCCATAAATGCCTCTGAATACTTAAGTGCCAATTGGTTTTCTAAATTTTTATTCTTCTTAGTTCCTAGATAGGCCAAACAAAAAGTTTCTAAGAGAGCCAAAGCAGGATTAGTATCTGTTAGAGACCTACTTATTAACCTAATGGCTCCATATAAATGCTTTACATTATCTAGCGGTGTTCCTACGCCAACAATGTCATCATCAATAACTCGCAAATATTTATTTAGAATAGAAAAATCTGATTTCTTTCCGGAATCGGTATCATTTACAAGGGAAAAAGGCTCACCGGAATCGGTTACATAATCAGTTTTAGCATATTTAGAGTTAAAATAATAGAAGATAAAATCTTTAAGCTTCTCATTTGCTTCCATCCAAGTGTAATCAGGATGAACACCTTCCATACAGAAAGATCGCATATCATCTATTGCTCTTTTTCTTTTCTCGGAAATTTTATCATAAACAAAACCTGTTAAATAAGATAGGCATTGATAAATCTCTTTTTTCAAAGGATTAATTATATCCCCAGGTAATTCAATAGCCTTTACTTTTTCTATTTCTAGTCGAGCACGATCAATAGTGTAATACCTAAAAAGAAATTGTAATAGACCATTATAATATCCATTTACATGCTTGTTAATAGCTACAATTTTGAATAGACTATTTGAATAATCTTGTGTAAAATCTTCTATGAGTTCAATACAGCACATTCTATAAATGGCTTTGGCTATATCAGTATAATTTTCTTCGTTATATGGAATGAAGATATCGGTTTTTATCTTCTCAGTTTGTAACACACTTTCCAAAAAACCTTCAATAGCGTTTGAATTTGCTTGTGCATCAGCAAGTTTCAAAAATACATCGCTCTTGCTTAGAATATTATTCATAAATGTCTTCTCAATAATATCTCCTTTAAAACTTTGATTGAAGAAAAACATTACTGATTGGTAGTCTGGATTGAGATACTGAAAATTCTTTTTGCTTAAGTTTAAATTTTGAGAACTCAAATCTTGTATTAATTCAATTTCTGATTTCCAGCCTTTACTCTCTTGAGCTACATTTTTGAGCTTACATGAGCTGAATTCTGAACATTCTATGTTACACCTATTATATGCAAACATTATATTATCCTTAGAACAATAAAGTTTTACAATATCCGATTCAGGTGTGGCAATCAAGATATCATCTTCAGGAAGATCTATATTGTAATGAGCAATAATTTCATTTAGATCCTTTTCATGAAACCATTTACCTCTAATTGTACCTGTAGGAAATGTTACAACCTTTGTGTTTCTTTTTAAAGTGGCTAACCTATAATCAGATACTAAAATTGTTGATAATGCAATTTTCCTATCTCTACCTGCCCTACCAGCTTCTTGGATAAACCCTTCTAAAGAGCTAGAATAGTTCATGTTCACAGTAAATCGCACATTGGGTTTGTCTATGCCCATCCCAAAGGCCTTTGTTGCAATCATTAAAGGACTTTTGTTATCCCTAAAATTATCTAAAGACTGCATCGCCCTTTCGTCGTTATCTTTTCCAGAAAATGAATCAACATTGGGTATTGATTCAGAAAGCTTTTCAGTATTTACCCTTACTGATAATCCAGTTGAATTGACATGTGGGCAGAAAACGATACCAGCTTGATTATAAGTTGAAATTGCATCTTTCGGAATTTGAGGCATTAACGTTTGAAGTTCGATATTTACACCTTCTTCATTATTTTGTCGCTCTGTAAAACTAGATTTGATAAACTCAATGTTTTCATCTGACTGTAAACCATTAATGTAATCTGGAATCAATGAAATATAGTTTGCTAAATAATCACTTTTAGAATCGTATTGAGGCCAATGGTTTGTAATGTTTAATGCTTTTGGAAGATGGGCTTCCATTACATTGTTTGTATCATAAAAACGATCTGCCTCAAATTGAACAGGTACTTTTTCGATTTTATATTGTAGTTCTAATCGATTTGTGTTTTCATAACGTACAATCGCATCTGTATCTAGTTCAAATGCTCCATTACCCGACAGCTCCCGTTCAACATCTGCTAATACATCAAAGGATGCTGTTGCCGTCAAACCCAACAATGAAATTTCATTCTCTTTTGCTTTTACATAGTTATAAAGATTACGCCCTAAATGAAGATATGAGAATCTAAAATCATGGCCCCATTCTGAAACACAATGAACTTCATCAATTACCCCATAAGCGAAATACACATTATAATCGTGCATATGTTTAAGGTCTTCTCTAAACTGCGCTATTGATAAACGCTCTGGCGAGAGAAATATAAATTGTAACTCAGATGATTTAAGCCTGTTTTCAATGTCTAATCGCTGATTTCTACTTAATGAACTATTTATATATGCTGCGCTATCTATGCCACTATTAATCAGTCCATCAAACTGATCTTTCATTAATGATTTAAGAGGGTCTACCACCATAGTAACTCCAGGCTGAAGTATTGCAGCTATTTGATACGTTAATGATTTACCGCCACCCGTAGGAAGCAAACCTATTACTGGTAAATTTTTTAATGCTCTATCTAGAATGGGAAGTTGACCTGCCCTAAAAGCTTCTTTTCTAAATAACAGTTGCAGAAAATAGGTAAGATGCGCTTTGTTCGTTTCAATTTCAATATAATTTCCTTGTTCATCTTTTTCAACAAGCGATTGATAAGTAAGCAACGAAGATGTGTATATTGCTCTCTTTGTCTTTTTACTTGCAACAGACCTGATATCAAAATAACAATTGTTCTTACATTTAAATTCACTGAAATTATTGACGGCAGATACACCTGTTTTAAACATGGCCAATTCAACCACTAAATCAAATTCTATATCCTGTATAGTAGATGGAATAGTTTGATAAGTATCGTAACCATTATGCAATGGTGACTCCTTAAAATGTGGATTACCTTTTACGTAAAGATCAATTTTAGGAAGTACAAGGTTGTTATATTCAGCACTAAATTGTGTAAGGTGATAGAATAGTTTTTTAAAATCTTCAATTGCTAAATGACCAAATGGCACATCTACTTCTTGAATCATAATTTTCCAAGAAGAATTATCCAAAGATAAATACCCTGTTATAAGAGCTTCAACAAGTACTTTTTGAAAACGTGCAATAGCGGCAGGAACTAATAAAAGCTGTGTGTTTATTTTTTCATCTTCGCTAAAATTAAAGCTCGTATCTAAATTATTTAAGAATATATTTTGCGCTACTTCAAAATTGAAATCACTTGTATTTGTATATCTAATTTCACCATATGTTATTTGCACAGTTGATTTCCCAAAGGCTTTCTGTAATGATTTTTCAACAAACAAACTTGTCTTAGTGGGTAAGCCCCTTACTATTATATTATGTGCAACCGCAAATATAGGGTGTACATCTTCATAGACACTTGCTCCTAGGTCAAACGGTGCGGAAGCTTCAAAATAGCTTAATAGCTCTGAGTAGTTAGCATCACTTTCCTTTCGAGCCTCTTTAATTGAATCTAGTTCATAAGATGCTGCAAATTGTACTGCAGGATAATATTCAATAGGTATTAATACACTTTCTTCGGTATACGAAAGTTTATGTAGTCTAGCTTTATACGTCCACCCTTTAGTTCTAAAATTATAATCCTCTGCTTCATAAAGCAAATTGATTGCATCTTCCCTAAAGTATCTAAAAAAAGCATCTATTCTATGGTTGTTAGGGTTTAGAGGTCCTACGCAGAGTAAGTAACTATCTGAATTCTGACTTTTATCAATTAATAAAGACAATGACTTTAAGTCTATTGCTGCTACATCTAATATGTTTGAAAATACATGTAATACTGGTAAACCTGAATTACTTTCTATTTGTTGGGGAGTAATTTGTTGAAAAAAACTATCAATCTTAATAATCTCTACTTCTTCAGTTACGTACGCCTTGGTGTGAATGAAACCTCGTTCTAATGCAACGGTTGCAGGCTCTATCAATGTTATTTTCTTAACGACATTGGATAGACCTTGCTGATTTAAATAGTCAAACAAATTAATTGTTCCCATTGCCTGACCACAGCCCCAATCTATTACTTCAAATGGGTTTTGTAATAATTCTTGAGGCAATTCCTTTATTGCATCAAGAAGTTTTGCCTGGTGCATATTCCCATATGAAAAAAGATATTGATAAAGATGGTTAGGCGTCTGAAGCAGTGCTGTGCCTCGTTTTAGTTCTTGCCGTAACTCATCTCGTTCAGTTTTAGAAAAACTACTCAATTGGTTGTTGGCAATAGCCCTTATGTTCTGAAACGAAAGCTCCCTCAAAGAGCTGATTTGAGTTTGATAATCAGGCATAGGCTATTTTATTACTCTAAAAGTTAAATTAACTCGTTCTCCTAAAGGTTTCTTAGTCTTGGGGATTTGATGCTTCCAAAAATGCTGTAATTCCCCTTGCATAATTAGTAAACTACCGTGTTGCAAGACGATTTCTATACGCTCGTCAGTGTCTTTATGTTTAAGCTGAAATTTGCGCTCAGCTCCAAAATTCACTGATGCAATTACTGGGTTCTGTCCTAATTCCTTCTCCGCATCAGTATGCCATGAAATTGAATCATTACCATCTCTGTATCGGTTGAGCAATACACTATTAAACTGCGCATTTGCCTTTGCCTCAATATCATTTTTAATTTTTGAAAGTCCCGGACTCCAAGGGTGTGGTTGTAATGTGATTCCTGAAAAACTATATGGTTTGTCTTGGTCACCATACCAAGCTGTTAATCTAGGAAAAGGTACCTCCTTACCATACATCTTCATAGATTCTTGCTCCCATTTAATATCATTTATTAAACGGGTCAAGTATTTATCTGCAATTGTACCGGTATAAAAGTTTGGAATATAGATATATTCCCCATTCTGAATTTTAATGGTTTTTCCATCAGCTGGTTTTTCTGAAAAAAAATCTAATTGCGGCATAATCATTTTACATTTTGGTTTAAAAAACTTCCTGTACTGTATAGTAAACTAAAGAGTAAACCGGAACCCACTAGTACATTGACTCCGGGAACCATCAGTAAGCCAGCAATCAAGGTGAATTTTGCAATTTTCATACCTGTCAGCCTAAGGAACTTTATTTTGAAAGTATTAAAAGAAATCTTTCCTTTCTTATATTCCAAGTATAAATAATAACCAGCTATCGCTATAGAAATAACTGGTAATCCAGGCATATAATCCCAAAGGGAGTCATCGTCATCCAACTTTATCAGTTTACTGATAAATTCAGATACATCTGCAGTAAGTTCCTCATTAGAAATTTCTGTAGACTCCAATCCCATTTTGTCGGCAATCTCCTCTGTAACTAAAATATCGCCATCTCTATGGTTGTTTATCCACTCATTAACGTAAGAGGAGCTATCTGTTGCTTTAAGTTGAACCGCAATCACCTCTCCAGTTTGATTATTGGTTAATAGCACGTCTGTATCTGGATGATTTGTATCTGTGAATAATGCCGCGGTAACATCATCACCATCTTCATTCTCTATTTGTACAAATTGAATTTCATGTAGAATTCCTTTTACATTATTGGCCAGGCCCAACAATTGTTGTTCGCTTAAACTTTGTAAATAATCTTGCACCTCATCCAATCTCTTATCCTGCAAATCAGGAACTGCACGCTTTAAGGCCTGTAAAACCAGTTCTTCGTTTTCGCTTAAGTGTTCTAGCTTACCATAGGTCAATTTAGCTAGAGCTCCTAGCACTAAAGTGGTATCGATGTTTTTTCTAATGTACTTTACAGTAGACACTATAATTCTTTTTTTCTTTTATTGATTTCTTCTTTATTGTCTTTTGCAGTCTTTTTACCTTCTGCTCTTGCTTTCTTGAAGATATTATTTAAGTCATCTTTGTTAATTTTTTCTCCTTTTATTTTTTTCAGGAAATAATAATCCATTACCCTGCCCATACCAAATGTGAGCCCAAAAACTAAAGGTATCGTGGTAATCGCTCCGAGAAATGGTAAAACTGTTTTATAAGCGCCAATGGCCAATTGCTGCGCTAAGAAGCCTAAACCAACTAAACCCGCAAGTTCTTTAAAAACCTCTTTTGCACCGTTTTCCGATATACTGTATCCTCTAATATCTGCTAGCTTTTTACCCATATAGCCCTGAATTGGAGTAAGCACAAAAACGTCGGCAAATGGGATTGGCTGTACGGCAATAGCAGCGCAAAAAGTACTGAAAATGGTAATAATCTTATCTACCTTTTGTTGGTCCGTGAGATCTGTCTGCTTTTCAATATCGGAAACTTCTTTTTTTAATTTTTCCTTGGCTTTATTTTTTATTTCAGTTGCCTTACTCTTAATATTCATACCACTACTGTATTTGAGTTACATCAATCCAATCAAATTCCTTTACTTTCTTTTTTGTCTTTTTATCATTTAAACCTGATACTGGTTTTATAACTTCTCCAAACTTGTTATAGTTAACCAAAACACCATCATCTAAATCTATGGCGATACGCTCGGTAGCTATTTTAAATAACTCTCGATCGTATTCTTGTAATTCTATAAGCACTTTACTAATACGTGCTTGTTCTTTTTCTGCACTTATCTTTTCACGGTCTGTACCTACGTTTTTCACGTGTTCTAATTGGGTGTCTTGTGCTCTCAGTTTCTCCTGATATTCTTTTAAATACCCGTTAAGCATTGTATTTAAGGTATCTGGTGTGTAGCGATGCATATAAATTAAAGCATTGAACGCACCAGAAGGCGATGAGAACAACCAGTAAATAGGACGTTTTTTATACCGTTTTACGTGGTCTGTATAAAATGTTTTTAAGAAGTACTTACGTATATCGCCAACACTGTCTTCTACAAAAGCAAGGTTTTTATCAAAGTTTTGCTTGCCAAAGGTGGTCTTTAAAAAGGCATAAAAACGATTTACAATATCATCTTCAAACCACTCGTTGTCTAGTACTGGGATTACATTATCATCATCTGGAAGAAAAGACACTTCTTCTGCGTTAAGTGAAACAATTTTTAGATAATCCTCTAGCGTTTCTTCTTGATTGGCTAATATTAAACCAGGTTTATCTAAACTATAACGCCCAAACATACAGCCTACTGCATAGCTAATAAACTGCGCCATAATTTCGATTTCTCGAAAAACCAAAGCACCTTTTTTTATTGTAGTTTCTTCTTTAAGTATTGTAATATCTTCTAAAGGTACATCTGGTGTTAGCTCCTCTTGTAAACCATAGATGTCTATAAATTGACGGTTGAGTTCTTCTTCGTTTTTGTGCAACTCAAAGAACTTATTTTGCCAATATTGGCAATAGCTTTCATAGGCTTCTTCTAAATCTTGACCGCTAACACGTACCAATTCATTTTGAGTGAAATTTGATGAAATTTCATTTTTAACAAATTCATTTTTAGAAATTTTTATACAATCAGTAATATTCTTACAAATTTTAATTCTATAATTATTTATGTCAATGTCCTTAAAAGGAAGACGTCCAATATCTCCAGAATTAAAATTTAAAGTTGGGTTAATCGCTGACAAAAAATATGAAGCTACTTTAGAATTTAGGTACCCAGCGACAATTTGTAAATTATCCACAATTGGAAAAGCAGATGGTGCTCCTACATCAAAAATAAAGCCTGCTTCACAAACTCGGCAAGAAAAAGCACTACTACTAACCATACCCCAAGTTACACTAGGCTTGAAATAATAATCTAAGTTTTTTAGAGTTCGTGTTGGGCTTCCATATAATTTAGTAGCAAACTCAAAAAGTTCTACTCCATCATTTTCCCAATTTACTATATAAAAATTATTACCAAACCATTTCTTTTCCCCACCTCCTTTATTATGAGGAAACCACTTGGATAGGCTAGCTTTTGATTCGCTTCTGGTTTTTATATTATAACTTACTTTTGAATGAGATACTTCATTCCAAAATCTAATGAATCTATTTACATTTGAAGTCTGCATACCAGATCTCGGATTACTTATCTGAGATATTGATTGATTTTCCTCAAAAACATTAAATGCCTTGTTAGTTAACCAATATCCTAAAGGGCTTCCAGGTATTTTTTTGAAATTATTTTGGCTGACCGCGTAACACCAATTACAATCAGAAGTCTCAACTCCTTTTATTACTTTTTCTTTTTTACTCGATGTATTTTTTTGATCAACCAATCTAAAATAAATTCCTTTTTTATCATAAGTTGTTTTCCAAAATGTAAATGAGGTATTTTGAACAACTTCCCCTCCTATTTCTGGGAATGTACGTGATCCAAGGTGCAAATTAGTGTCAAAGAAAATATCATTACTTAATTTTCCTCTCAATTTTTCGTAACTACTCAAAAACATCCAAGAATGTTGATTAATCATTCCTAAAAACCCTTTTGGTTCTAACGCAGCAAGTCCTGCTTCCATAAAACAGGCCATTAAATCAGCTTTACTTTTAGGGTAGTGGGTTTTTACAAAGTCTGCTAATGGTTTATTCATATTGCCACCACCCATATAAGGCGGGTTATCTACCACACAATGGTATTTTTGTGACAGCGCACTTAATTGTACAATGGCTTGTAATATGCCTCTTAAATTATGGGTATGAAAAAGATCACTACTATTGACTTTAGTTGCTAAAGAAGCTCTCGTTTTTTCTAAATCTGTTAAAGTAGTGTGAGGTTGTATTAGCGAGCCTAAATTAGTCGCTTGTTGCATTGTTTTAAGGTCATACAATAATGCATCGCTTAAGGTTTCATCTACCGATTTAAATGTTGCCTTAATATCTTCTTCGCTTACTTTTAAATCTTGATAACAAAAAATATTCGGGCTAATATCTTTTTTAAATACACGACGGTAATATTGTCTAGCTCTTAGCATTAATGCTAAACCTGCCAACTGTGCAGCACGTGTATCTATCTCAAAACCGTGGAGGTTTTTTTCAATGATCAGCTTTGGTATGTCACTTTCGTTATAACCTTGCTCTTCATAGATTTTAGAAAACAACTCAAACCCATAAACCAAAATGTGCCCACTACCACAGGCTTGGTCTAATAAGGTAATGTCTTCTACACTATTTATTTTAAGATAATCGTCTGTGGTCACACTTGGCGACTCTATAAAGTAAGGCATATGGTCACGTAGCTTAGATTTTGGGTTGTTTTGTAACCACAATTTTCCTACGGTATTTTGTACCATATATTCAACAATCCAACGTGGGGTAAACAATTGCGTAGCTGCTGGAATGTCCTCTTTTTTTACTTTGCCCTTACTAGCAAATACTTCATTTTTTTTTTCTGAAATATAAAACTGGTAAAGCCAACCTATTATTTCAACATCTACGCAGTCTTCGGTATTCATACCATTACGGACATCTTGTAAAATAGAAAATTGAGAAATTAAATCATCCGGCAATAACAGCTCTGCATAATCATCTATCTTTTCAAATAGAAAAGGCAGTATCTGGTTTAAATGATTACTAGCACCCACGAATAAGGTTGCATAGGCTTCATTCTGTGCATCTGCACTCGGTATTCTACCATCTAATACATCATAAATACGCTGTTGTTGTACAGGCAACTCTTCTGGTATATTACCTTGTTTGGCTTCTTGTAAAATAGCAGGTAAGGTACCACCTTTCAAAGGGCTTACTATAGAAATGCCTAAAGGCTCGTAACCATTCACATCCATAAAACGCAACGCCACAAAACGGTTAAACCACGTATAAGCTACGGTGTCTATTACCTCTGTTTTAGACGTTTTATTTATAGCTTCCTGAAGCTTTTTTAAATGGCCCGCTTTTTCACGTAAGGCAACACTATCGCTAGTTAATACCTTTTCTAGTTTAGCACCTATTTGGTCTATGAGTTTTATACGTGCTTCTTGGGCAAAGCGTTTTAGTTGGTTAGTATTCATTTATTTTAAGTTGATCTTAATATTTTCATTTATACGCTTTAGAAAAGCAGCTCTTAATACCTCTACATAAGCGTTTACATCTTCTTCAGACACTAATTCATTCTTGTCATAATCGACGTGAATCTGTGATTGTCTTATATATTTTGCAACAGGTTCTGCAACTTTACCTTCTTCTTTTTTAGGTGCAGCCATATTGGCCATAAGATTTAATGCGTCTGTATGAATTTGAGATAACTCTTGTTTAGATTGCCTGATGTTTGCTATAAAGCTCTCATTTGATACCGTATTTTTTTTGTCGCTTAAAATTTTTACAACATTCAATTGCTGATCTGTATCTAGTGTTTTAAAAACAGGGCGCTTATTTATATCTGTAATATATTCTTCTGCGGTATCTATAAAACTGGTCTTTTCTTGTCTTATAAGTTCCAATACTTTTTTAGACAATTCATCTTTCGCCGCCTTTGCTAATTGCACACCACTACCTTTGTAAGGTGTATCACTAGCTACTAGCGTTTTGAGCGTGTCTAATTCGTCACTTTGTATATAATCAAAGTTTGCTGTATTCCCTTCTAATAAGGTTTTAACATCGTCATAAATATTACGTTGTTCCCCATTCATAAATCGTTGAATAGGCGAGAGCAAATTTTCTTTAGTATCTAATAGCGCATCTTCAAATTCAGATACACTTGTAATAAAATAACTGTACTCTTTTTTAGACCAGCGGTCTAGTTTTTCTGAAAATGGTTCTAGACTTTTTAGAAAAGGATAAGATTGTTTGCGTGCCAATAATTGATCCACATCTATTCGCATTTGTGTCAATTTATCTTTAAAGGCCACTGCTACATCTTTTGCTTCGCGCAAAGGGCAACTTACATCAAAGGCATCTTTAAAA
>JAGXIP010000070.1 GCA_024635585.1 Saccharicrinis sp.
GTCGGAAATTATTTGATTTCGCCTTTTTTCCGCAAAAATTCTGCAACCTGTTTATGGTGTTTTTGGAATTTAATTTCCACGTCTTTTACTATCTTTTGAAATTCAGGTTCATTGCGAATATTGTCGAATAAAGGACTTGATTTTAAAATAGTCAGGGCAAGGAGATGTGTGCTTTTATTAGCACGCAGGTATTCCATTGCCTTTTTTTTTCTTTCATGGCAGAATACACAGAGGCTAAGCGGATATTAGTAACAAATAATTCAAGGTAGATGATGATTTTATGTGGGTGGTTCGGATTTTTAATCGCCTCAAAAAAAGCCGAATCGGCTTTTTTTGTTTGTCCATTTTGAAGCAATATAAATGCAAGTCCTTCAATTAAATCAACAGGAATTTCTTCTGTTTCATCATGTTTTCCAGCCTCACTGGGAGGATAACCGTAATAATCGCCAAAGCATTTGGTAAAGTATGTAACACTGTTGAACCCGCATTCAAAAGCGGCCTCTGAAACTGTAAATGATTCTTGCTTAAGCAATCCCAGCGCTTTTTTCAGCCGCACCCGGTTGATAAACTGACTCACAGATGCTTTTGTCAATTTTTTTACCCTGAGGTGGAGGTTGGATCGGCTCATCCCCATTTCGCGTGCCAATTCAGAAACCCCAAACTGTGAATTGGTGAGATTGGCTTTTGTAATTTCAGTAAGCCTTTCCAGAAATTCTTCTGCATTATTAGAGGAGCCGTTCATTGTATTTTCTTCCTTATATCGATGAAAGTTACTGAAAAAGATTGATGAGATAAAGGGTGTTTACGTATTTTGTTTGAATGAATGCAATTGTTTCCTTTTTATCCAAAGGCAAGGCCAAAACAGTTGAGAAAGCATTTGGTAAAGTAAATTTCGCTTTGAATTCCGTATTCATTTAACCCGTGCAATGTAAAAAAACCACCCGGCTCATGCCGAATGGTTTTAGATAACATTAACATTAAACAGAGATTAACTGACTATGAAATCAAAATATTATTATTGTTTTACTATTTTTTGAATGGTAGAATAACCGTCTGAACTTAGCGATATCAAATAAATCCCTCTGTTAAAAGAAGATAAATTAATACTGTGAACAGTTTCGTTTGGCTGGGCTTGATAAACAATCCGCCCACTCAAATCTGAGAGCATAACTTTATAACCGCTTGTGATGCTCGTTTTTACGTAAAGGACTTCATTGGCAGGATTGGGGTAAATCCGTAAGTCCTTATGCAGCTTATTCTCAACACCAGTAACCAAATGATTTACTGATTTTGTTCCTTCTCCCGAAAACAGGACAACTGTTTTTTCTCCAGATGAAAGTTGCCGGGCAATGGTGATATCCGCTTCAAGATAAATTGTTTCTTGCAGGGTTTCATAATTTCCCTGCGATATTGTAAAGGTGTATTCCTGCCGTGTTTCCACATTTTCGAGCAAGGCCCTTCCATTTTCATCGGTTTGCAAAGATTTACCAGCAATATTGATAACTGCATCGGGTAAGCCCGTTCCCTTTTCATCAACTAACACAAAACTGATGTCTGCCTGTTTCAGGGTAAGTTCTACTGTTGCTGAATTCCCCGACTGAAGGGGCATGTGCACAACTTCGGTAAAATATCCCGGTTTGAAAATCCGGCAATCGAGCATACCTTCATCCAGATTTTGAACTGTGGTAAAACCATCGGGTCCAGTTAAGGTTGCCCGTCCGTTTTGGGTAACCACTGCTTCCCATACGGGTTTGCCATAACCTTTTTCAATTACCTTCAAATAGGAATCTTTAACCAGTAAAAAGTTGAATACAGTATCTGTATAAACCATTACACTGGATTTCAGCGTGTAATATTTCTCTTTGTTTATGGATAAATTGTAAGTGCCGCCGCCTTCCAGGTAAAAATATCCATCTGGATCCTGTTTACACACAGCTTCATTACTCATTACATCACAATATTCGATTGGTTTACCGGTGGTAAAATCGGTGATGCCGATTTTAACCCGGGGAGTGCCTTCATTAATGCCAAACACATACGGTTTTCCTATAAATCCGGAACTGGCAATTCCAACGGCTTTATAAACTCCTTTTCTGAGAGCAGTTAATGAAATTTTTACCCGATTATTTGCGGATGTTTCTATTTCAAATAACTTATTGGCTTCAATCTCTTCCTCACTGTTGGACGTTTCAAAGGGGACAATAATTATTTTGCCATCGGTGTTCAGCCATGCGTTTATCTGGTCAACCGTTGAGTAATAAAAATGTGAATTCACCTGAAGTAACGAGGGAGACAAATTTTCGGAAAACACAGGCAGCATAAAATCCTGAACCCTTTGAAAGACATCCTGTTCATTGTTTCCGTTATAATAAAGAAATGTGTTTGCGATGCCATTGTTTGTTAATGATTTGGAGTAATTTCCATTAAAAATGATGCTTTTATCGGTTATATTGCAATCTAATACTAAGGCTTTTAACTGCCGCAGGTTAGCGGAACAGGAAGTTATCATTTGCATTGGGTCTTGTTTCAACCACTGTTCGGAAACCGTTTTATTTGGTTCTCCCGGCGCCAGCAGCGGAAATTGCCCGTAAATGGGAGGAGCATTTATATCGGGAGTAAAAGCTGCGGACATAGCTAATAACCTGTTTGCAAAATCGTCGGTAGTTGGAAAATCTTTAGCTTCGAGAGCTGTTTTAATACTTGATTTCCAAATAATAGTGTCGTTGAAAAGTGTTTGGAAATCGATGAATGCATTCATTGCATAAACAGTGTTAAACTTATCCGGATGCTTAGTAGCCAGTTTCAAAGCCCCGTATCCACCCATACTTTTACCAGCAATTCCCCGTCCGGAAGGAAACGGCAGAGTTCGGAAATTTTGGTCAACGTAACCAAGAACATCATTCACGATAAAATCTTCCCAATTTCCGGTTACCTGAGAATTAGTATACCAACCTCCCTGTAATTTGTTTCTGCCATCGACAGCCACAACAATTACCGGATTAATTCTCCCTGAATGAATCGATTTATCCAGTATTTCAACCAGATTCATGTCTCCCCGGGGCCTAAACCATTCATTGTTGGTTTCCTTTTCCATAGATAAAAGGTAAACCACAGGGTAATGCCTGTCAGGATTTTTACTATAATCCGGAGGCAGATATACCGATATATTCCGTGTTGCTGCATCGTTAAACATATTTACTTGCAGCCCTTCGCTATGTACCTGAACAATCATTGGATTGACGGAAAACATTTGGGACCATCCCTGAAAAGAAACTAAAAGGAACATCATCAAAATGCTGAAAGACAGCCTGGTGTTCATGTTTTTTAATTTTAAAAAGCATTCTACATTGAACATCTCTGCCAAAAAAGTAACATGTGTTTTCATAACTATTTATTTTTAAAATTCGACATTATTTTAATTGATGTAAAATTCCGGCAAAGCGTGTTGCAGCACTAATCAACCATGTTGAAAAGCATATGAACTTTCTTATGATGGGTATAACTTATGTAGAATGGATATAAATTATGTTGCAATGGTGTTTCAAACGGATAAAATTGATTGTTTTTCCAGGATTATTAACTGATTGATTTTTTGGAGATTTACTGAAGGAACTGAGGTATTTAATTAATTCTAATTTTCGTATTTTCTAACTATTACAGCGACTTCGTCATGAATTTTCTGATATTCTGATTCAATTAAAGCTAGTATTACCTGAAATTCAGGCTCATTACGAATTTTGTCAAACATAGGGTTGTATTTTAATTCTGTAACAGCCAGTAAATGTGTGCTTTTGTTTTGGCGCAGGGTTTCTATGGCTTTTTCTATTTCCCCCATGGCAGAATAAACAGAAGCTAAAAGAATATGAGAAACTGTTAATTCCTGCCAGTTGTAATACTCAATCTGGAAGTTTAACTTTCTGATTGATGCGTCAAATGCTGAATCTGCTTTTTCATTCTGACCATATTTTAAGTAAAGAAATGCAAGGCCGTCGCTGTTATACGAAATAGTTTCGTCTGATGCCTGCTTGTCAATATACTTTTGAAACCATCTAAATGATTCTTCATAATTCTTTAAAAATAAAAATGACCAGGGAACGGTCCAGGTTAAGTTCTGATACCAGTTAAATTTTAATGTATCGCCTTTTAACCAGCGATCAGCAAAAATTGTAACCGAATCGTAATTTCCAAAAATAAAATCAGTGTGCATTAAATTATTTAACCAGGCCGTTGAATCGTTGTTTTGTTTTAGGATTAAATCAGTGTATTTATTGCTTTCTTCATAAAAACCCAGTAGTTCCAAACGCTGTTTTAATGTGAATAATATCCAGTAGTTCTCATTAGGATTAGTTTCCATGTCTTTTGCTAATTGTTTATACAAGAGATCAATTGCCTTCACATACTTGCCTGTTTCAAAATATAAGAGGGCCAGATTTTGTACAGATCCATTCTTGTCATATTGAAGGGCCATATTAAAACTTTCAAAAGCTTTGTCAATATTTCCGGAGACATGATGTAATCTGCCTAAAAGATTATATGCACTTGCATATTCCTTATCAAACTTAATTGCCCGGTTAGCATAGTAAAGTGCTGAATCGAGGTAGATTAGACGTGTGGCAAAATTTCTTTGCATATGACCCACATAAATCCACCCCAGTTGAACCATAGGTGGAACAAAACCAGAGTCGAGTTTAAGGGCCATTTCATATTTTTCTTTTGCCTGCTGAGCTAAATTCACATCTTTGTATAAAGATGCAGATCTTTGTAATTCCTGACCTTCGTTAAACAAATACAATGCCTGCGGGTTTTTAGTTGAAATTTTTTCTTTTAGTCCTTCTTTTCCGGGCAAATGGAATAGCATTAAGTATAAAATCACCGACAATACAATTACCGATGATCCAATCAGTAGTACTGTAATTTTTCTTTTTTTGGCTTTAGTGCTTTCACTGTTGGGGACATTATTATTTTCAATTTCCCGGTTTCCGACCTCTCCTGGCGGGAAACCGTAATATTCGCGAAAACATTTTATGAAATAAGAAACACTTCCAAATCCTGTTTCCCAGGAAACTTCAGAAACTGTAAGGGATGTTTGGCGCAGCATTTCCATGGCATGTTTCAAGCGCTCGTGGCTGATAAACTGGCTTACCGATATTTTGGCAGCAGCACGTACTTTCCGGTGGAGATTGGATCGGCTCATCCCCATTTCACGTGCCAGTTCAGATACGCCAAATTGTGAATTGGAAAGATTAGCATTTGTGATTTCATTAAGCCTTTCCAGAAATTCTTCAACTTTATTAGAGGAGCCGTTCATTGTATTTTCTTCCTAATATGCATACAAGTTACTGAAAAAAGAAGCAATTAAATTCAATTGAAGTCCTTTTCTTTCCAAATCTGCTCAAATTTACCCGTATTCAAC
>JAGXIP010000071.1 GCA_024635585.1 Saccharicrinis sp.
AAAGCGCACAATAATGTATGTTTTAAAAATTCAGACCGTGACAATCGAACAGAACAACTCGGAATTTTCCTACACCCAAAATATCCAAAGCATATTACCTTAATTATTGACAGTTGATGCTTGCTGAGTAGTTACTTATTTTTTCATGATTTTTTTTGTTGTGCTGCTGTTGTCCTGGTAAATTTGTAAAAAGTAAATACCTGTGGGCAAGGCTGCATCTATAATAATTTCAAAGATATTTTGGTTAATGTTATTGTATTGTGATAGTAGTTTACCCGATGGGTTAAAAAGCTTTACCTGCTGTATTTTTCCACTTAAGTTATTGTTAGTTATTTGAATAGCATTTTCAAAAGGCTTAGCCAATTTTCGGTGGTTTTTGCAGGACTTAGTTTGTCAAAGCCGCTAACAATAGGAACATCTTTGGCTATAAGGTCAATCTGCATCCCGTTAAGGTAAGCATATGAAGCTTCAGAGCCTTTAGTGAGGGAGAGGGTGATTTCGCCGGTAGCTTCAATGTTAATGTTATCGAAAACGGCTTTTTCATTAAGGTTGTGGCTGGCATTAAATTGTTTTGTTTGCCCATTTACCATAAAAACACTGGTGCGGTCGCCGCCGCCGTCTCTGCTTCCAGTAACGGTAAGTCGGTAATTGAAGGCCGTAGGCAGGTTTTTAATGCTCAAATTACCGGTTTCATTTTGAACGTACCAACAGGTGTGCATTACGGTATCAGAAAATACTGCCGAATTATTGCCGCTGGTTTGATCAATATTGTTTTGCCCACCCCATTTTGATGTTGTTTGTAATGTGAACGGAAGCTCAATGGTATTAATACTGGTGAAATTGGTTTTTGTTACCGGACTCGACGGATTGGCATTCATGTTATTCCATGGTAACTTTTCGTTGTGCTCCAGATTAAAGTTAATTAGGTAGGTGTCGTAAGTTTCACCTTTGGCAAGTATGTTTTCAACGGCATAAATGCCACTGTGTCTTGATGTGGTATTGGCATCATTGTCAACAAAATTAACTTCAATCTCATGATAGCCTACGGTAATATCTGTTGCTAAATGGTGGTCTAAAGTAAAAGTATTGTTTTCGCCTTTGGTGAAAACAACCTTTGAGCTCCCACCCACAGCCGATAGGTCGGCGTAAACTTCATCTATTGTGCCTTGCTCATCAGTAGCCTTGGCTGATATTTTGAAATAGCTGTCTTTCTTGTATAGTACAGGGTTGTTTATAATGGTGAGCTCTTCAATAATGATACCTGTAGGTGCCTTAGGCTGATTGAACATCCATTCCCACATTTCTTCGGTATTATAGGTGGCGGTCCAGGAATCGTGCCCGCTTTTTTCGTATATGGTCATTTTGGGAGAGCCCCCGGCATCTGTAATGCCGCTAATTCAGCCCAGGGTGTTGTTTACGGCTACAGTTCCATCGCCTCGGTTATGAAAAGCCCAAATGGGCAGGTTAATGAGTTTTTCGGGCGACGACACCGATGCCGCTCCACATATAGGTACAATGGCGGCAAACCTTTCGGGATAAGCTTTTGCCAGATTCCATGTTCCACCACCACCCATGCTTAGTCCGGTTACATATATTCGATATGAATCTATTCTGTAATTAGCCTCAAGCCATTTTAAATAAGTGTCGAGGGTATTGTTATTCCACCATGTAGGCGATTGTGGTGATACTACAATGGCATTAAAAGGCCTGCCTTTGCCAATAAGTTTTGATGGGCCGTGCATAATAACAGTTTTGAGTTGGCTGTTACCGTTACCTTTTTCGCCCGCTCCATGCAGGAAAAGAATCAAGGGGAATTTTTTACTCTGATCGGTATCGTAACCTACAGGCAGGTACTCGTAAAAGCCATAGGGGGCATCGGTATTGTCTAAATAAACAGGGCGTTGAACCCCTTGTCCATAAACATTTGGTAAGCAAAATAGTAAGGTTAGTAATATAAGTGCGTTGTGGTAAAATTTGCTCATAATGCGTGAAATTTGGAGTAAGTATTATGGATAAATATATTAAAATCTTATTAGAACCATGGTTATTGAATATTAAAAAAACATTAAGATAGAGCATGATTAGTTTTGAAATAGTAGGGTTGAAAACTACTATATCTGAGTTACGTGTTCCTTTGCTCTAGGGTTGCGTTATTTAAAAAAGCGAACTATGGTTAAAGATGAAATACAAGTCAATGCCAAAGCTTCCGAAATACGATGGGTTATCCTGACTTTCGATAAGGGAGTTTGGGACAGTTGTGGCAGACAGGCATTTGGCAAAAAAATCAAAAAAGAGTATATGAGAAGTGCACTGGCGGTCATTTGGCCGTCAGCCACCTACTCCTTTGGCAGTTAGTGCTTTTGTTAATTCTTATTTTTTTCAGTCAAAATTGCCATATTCTTATTAAATGAAGGCAAATCATTACCTAAAACTGAAAAGAAATCTATGTCGGTATTTTCAACCCTTATCAATGCTTTTTGTAGAATTTCCGCACCTTTATTTGTTAATTGAATTACTTTGGCTCTTGTGTCAGTTGGGTGTTCTTGTCTACTGATAAATTTCTTTTCTTCCAAGGTTCTCAAAACTTTGGAAACCATCATTCTGTCAGTATTACTTTGGTTAGCAATGTCAACTTGGGTAACAGCATTGTTTTTTTTTGACAGCCAACCTAATGCTGCCAGCAATACAAATTGAGTATGTGTCAAGTCTAACGGGTCTAAAACTTTCTTTTGTTTTCGTTGCCAAAGCAATGTTACTTGTCCAAGTAAATAACCTGGACTTTCGTTTGGACTTTTAAAACTAAATTCAATTTCTTCAGGCATATTTTTTAGATAGCATTTGAGTTGAGATTAAATCAAAATCGTGTTTGTTGATTTCGAAAAATCCAAAACGGAATGGATAACCCCAACTTTGTTTGTTTTGGATAAATTGTAAATCGTAAATCAAAGGTAAAATTGAAATGTCTTCACATTGCAAATATTCGATATTGCGTCTTGAAGGGCAAAAGTCCTCCGAAACCTGAAACTGATATATTTCATTGTCTAATACCTTTCCCACTGCTGTAAATTCTTGGCATTTATCGGGTTTTCCCAAAGTTTGCTTTCCTGAATAATAAATTACGAAGTCTCCTTTTTTCATTCTTTTTAATGGTGTTGCTTTTGCGTGACAAGCCTGTGCAATTCCTTCTGAAATTCCTGTTTTAACGTGGTCTTTGGAAGCAACAATTATCCAATATTTTTGTGCAATGTCCATTGGTTTTAATTTTGTTCCAAAAATGTTAGTTTATACCCATCTGGATCTTTTACATGTATGGCTTTTCCAAAAGGGGTATTCATAATAGGTCCTAAAATAGCAACCTCTTTTTCTAAAAGCATAGCTTGTAAGTCCTCAATTTTTTCGTCTATTGCAAACCAAATCGATACACCGTTTCCAACTTCTTTGTTGTCTAAACTTTCAAGAGGTTTTCTGATTGCAAAGCTTGCTTCTCCTTTGTTAAACTTAAAGATAATTGCATCCGGATTTTTCATTTCAGATACTTCAAATCCTAATTTTTTTGTGTAAAACTCCTTTGAAATTTCAAGATCTCTAACCTGTAGAGATGTAAATTCTAATTGTCTCATTTTGTTTTATTTTAATATGTTGTCGCAAATATAGTATATACGACAACATAAAACAAATAAACTCATTTATTTTAATTATTTTTTTTCGTAAGCAGTCTTTTTTTAGGTTTTTTGCAGTATTACTGCTAACTAACGTTGCGTGTGTGATTTCGTAAGGGATTGCATGCTTCAAACCCATAAGTTTATCACTAAAAATTGATGTGGGTGATAATGCTCGTAAACCTCTTAATCTTTTATGAATTATACACATTGTGTATGCCCAGCATGAGCACCAGTGCTAAAGTACTCAAAATAATCCATTGGGTTCATCCTGTGGAATAGCTTGCTAATATTCCACGTGGTAAAAGTCCCTTACTGGTAAGTTGGCTGAGCCAGTTAGTAAACTGCACTTTTTGCGAATGAAAAAACGTAGTCGTCAAGGGCAACTTTGGGAGTGAAGCCCACTTGAGGCCTGCCTGCCGATTAGGCAGGGACGGATAGGGAAGCAGGATCGGGTGCCGCTGAGTCCTTCACAAGCCCCTACGCTTCGCAACCGCTAGGTTTTTCGTCAAAGGCTATGGTCTCTTACGCTTACGCCGAAGCTTCAGCATAGGTGCTATCTAAGGCTTCAGCGGCAGCGTGCCGCTGGAGAAAGCTTTATGCGAACGCGGTGAAGCTTCGGCGTAGGCATACGTATGGTGGTGAGAGTTTCTTCGATAGGCTTTTAGTCTATCGGCAGCCTGCGATTAAAACCCGTTTTAATTCTACCAAAAATCTCTGCATTTGTAAGATTCTGCTTCCATTAATATTTCAAATCCTAAATCAATAGATTTTTGAAAATCATCACATCCTTTCTGTTTTTCACCTAATCCATAATATGCTAAGCCTCTCAAAAAATAAGCATTTTTATCAGTTGAGTCTAAAGCTATTGCTTTATTACAATCATAAACAATTCCTTTAAATCCATTTGGAAATCTGGTTGCAGCTCTGTTAATGTAAACTTTTGCATCTGAAGAATCTCTTTTTAGGTATATATCAAAGTCTTTTTTTGCTAATTTATTTTCTCTAAGCGCTAAATACATCCTCCCTCTGTGTAAAATATATTTTTTATCATCTGTTTTTTAATTATTGAATTTAACTGATTTATTTGCTCTATATAGTTAGGCCTAACCCAAAATCCAGATGTAGATTTTATTCTTCCATTACAAAGGTCATCCAGGACATCAAATGCAACTGTATATCCTCGGTTATATATTTTATAAACTCCAGAATTTGGGCAAGATTTACCCTCTTTGTCAAGGAATTCGATTGTGTCAGATCTTACAATGTAATTTGAGATAATGTCAATCGAATTATTATCTTCTAAATCTATTTCTACAATGCCATTTTCTTTAAAGTGAATTTTAACTGCTCCTATTGGGCCTATATGTTTCCACTCTCCTAATATTGTTGAATCATTCGGTTGTGTGATTTCGATTGAGGCACTGGCTTTGTCTTTTGTTTTATTATTGTTGCAGCTAGATGCGTAAATAATCGAAATTAGGACAAAAAGTAATTTTAATGTTTTCATTTTCGTTCGTTTTAATTGCCACTAACGTAAAGGTAAACAAATGATTCTGTATATATTCTTATGGTAGGGTTTGTTATGGCGAGTTCGGAAAATTTAGTCTCAATATAGTGTTTGTGTGTGTGCCCAGCATGAGCAGCAGTGCACTCAGACGGAAGTTGTTGAAAAAGTTTATAAATACAAATTAACTACTATAAACCTCGGGGCTGTGGTGTGTTTTTATTTATACGGTGTTGACCTCACTGGAAAATGTAGGGACATAAAGGCAAGTGTATGATACGTTCGGGTGTAGAAGTAGAAATAGCAGGCTTGGAGCATAAGTTGGTTAGCCTCCCGATTTGCTAAGGGGAAATATACTTCCGGGATGCCTGTCTGAATACTTCCAGAATATGAAAGCATGATGGAACATCTTCAATTGTATGTTATCATGCCCAAGGGGGCTTAGTTTCGACCGGACAAACGGTGGTGCTATACCAAAATACCGTTTGGGCCGTAAAACAATGCTTATTTGCTGGCAAATAGCAATTTTTTATATGAAGTCAATCTGTTGTTTACTATTTATCTAGAAACTAATCTGTTTAGTTTCCATTGTTTTGGAGTTAAGCAAAAATAAGGTATTTGTTAGTACACCTGAAATTCCCACAATTATTTTAATTACTTCATTAGCTTGAATTGCCCCAATGATACCTGGTAATACTCCCAATACTCCCAATCGACTTGCATCATTTTTGTCATTTTCGGGTTTTTCTTCGAAAAGGTCTTTATACGATTTGCCACCTTTGTAATTAAATACAGCTACTTGTCCTGAAAATTTTGATATAGAACCATAAACCATGGGAATATTTAATTCTTTTGATGCTGTGTCAATAATATACCTGCTATCATAATTGTCGGTACAGTCTACTATAATATCATAGTTTTCTGCAATCGTATTTGCATTTTCTGAAGTAATGCGGGTATTATAAATATCAATTTTAATGTCAGGATTATTTTCTAACAAACGCTCTTTAGCTTTCTCAGCTTTTATTTGATTTATGTCGCAGGTTTTATAAAGTATTTGTCGTTGCAAATTACTTAAACTCACAACGTCATCATCAACAATCCCAATATTCCCAATGCCCGATGCAGTTAAATAAGTTAGCACAGGGGAACCTAAGCCACCGGCACCTACTACTAAAACTTTTGCTTTGCTTAGCTTCGTTTGTCCATCGATACCTATTTCAGGTAAAATAATATGTCTGTTATATCTTTCTAAGTCCATATTTGTACAAATTAGTTTACTGTAGAATGTAGTCCCAATCTTTCCAAACAGCTTCATAACCATTACTTCTAATCATATTTGCTATTTCAGCTGCTGTTCTATCATCATTAACCGAAAACTGCTCTAACTCAGTGTTTAACTCAGGATTGGCATAACCACCCGGATTTGTTCTCGATTCTGCACTCATGG
>JAGXIP010000072.1 GCA_024635585.1 Saccharicrinis sp.
CATCCTCTTTAACGTCGATTGTTCCCTTTGCAGTGTCATTGTCACATGGCCCGGTGGTGGTTACGGTGTAGTCGTATTTCGCCGGATCTGCAGTGGGGGTGCCGCTGATGGTAAAGCTATCATCCGCGAATTCACCCAGTAAACCCTGGGGAAGTCCGGTAACCGTGGCCCCCGTACCGCTACCTCCAATGGTATAAATGATGTTGGCAATGGCCGTGTTACGACATACCTTCAGCTTGTTATCGCCTGAGGTCAACAATATCGTTGCCGTGTTAGGTACCCTGGTTATAAAATCTTCCTTGATCTCCTTAATATCTCCTAAGAATGCATGATTAATTACAAGACTAACCGTGCTCGCTCCCGTCCCGCTATAGGTTACTGTATGCGGGCCTTTACCTTCAGCTGTTGCAGGAGATGCCCCCTCTCCAAAATTCCATTTGTAACTAAATATCAAAAATCCCGTAGAAGGATAGGTAAAGATAACGGTACTTCCAGAACAAACGGTAGTTATATCAGCAGTAAAATCGGCTGTTTGTGCCAGCAAAGTATTAGAAAACAATAATAACAGAAAACCTACAAAAAATGAAATAATCTTACTTTTTGTGGCTTTTGCTATTATTAATGTATGTGTTGATTTCATAAAAGTAGCGGTTGCTAGTTGTGGGTTCAGATGGTGCAAAATCCTCTAAAAAACTGGCTTCATGAGGTATGTTTGCATAGCTCTTTAAATTAAAAGTCTTAGAAAAAAGATAGTCTTTATGCACAACTTCGTCTGGTCAGTCACAAAATATATGTGTCTGTCCTAACTGAAAATAGACCTTAATTTAATTGCTTAAGGATAAGCAATCTGTAGATATAACTTAATATTGAAGCTCGACCAGTCTATCCATCCTCAAATCTAAATAAAATCAACACAAACTTAACAAAAATAAGAGTGTTCTTTTTATGGTATTTGATTAACGGCACTGTTTTTTAGCCATGTAGTTAGTTTTTTAATCCAAAACAGCTATTCAGACCTTAAAGTCTTAATATTTCTCAGAAAATAACAATGGTACAAAGGCGACTTACTGAACAATTTGTTTATAAATTTCACTGTATTTTGGTGCAATTTTTTCCCATGTATAGTTCATCATGAGTGCTTGGAATGCTTTGTTAGGTTTTGTAGTGTGATTCGCAGTATTGGCCAAAAAATCTTTTATTTTAGCCGCAAGATCAAACTCATCCCCAGTTTTAAAGAACACGACCTCATCCTTATTAAAGACTGCTGTGTTCGCTGGAATGTCACTGCATATAATTGGCACCTTTACCATAGCTGCTTCAAACAGCATAATCGACATGGCCTCGGTAAGCGATGGAAACACAAATAATTTAGATGATTTCACCAAGGTAAGCAGCTTTATTTTTTCTTTAATAATATCAACAAACTCGACATTTAATCCATCTGCCAGAACTAAAATTTGTTTTTTATATACAGGTAGCTGATCTATGTTACCAACCACAATCGTTTTGCCATTATAATCCAGCTGCCGAAGTGCTTTTAACAAAATGTGTAATCCTTTTACTGGTATTATTCGCCCGGCCGCAAACATAATAACATCATTGACATTACCTTTTACGTTATCTAATATTGGCAACAGCCCTATGTCAATACCGTTGGGGATATAAACAATTTCCTTTTTATACAATGATGAATATACCTGCTGCAAAGGTTGCGAAACAGCCGTAAAAACCGTGGAAAAAAAGATAGCAATCCTTTCATTAATTGAAAAAAACAATTTTACCCACCATGGCCATTTATTGTTTTCTTGCGGACGTTGATGCGAAGTAACAACCACCTTATATTTCAACCGTAAAAAAGGCAAAATAAAAGCGCCATCGGTATGGTGCAAGTGCACGAAATCGTAATTTGCAAGAAACAAAACATGCCAACACGATTTGATGTAATAGAAGAAAATATTAAATTTTTCCATAGGAAATGATTTAAATATCAACTGATTAACATCTCCCACTTGGTAGCTATGCGCCGCATGTGTATCTACCGATAAAACGGTAAACTTAAAAGATTGATGCAATTGTGCGATAATATTTTCTCCAACCGTAGCAGCACCCCCAAAGGCGGGCAAGCCTTTAAGTCCAATAACTGCTATCGACTTTTTATCTTTTCTGTCCTTATCCATACATAAACTTTAATCACATTCAATCATTATTTAAAATTTTACCCCTCATTAAAACTGGTTGAAATTTTTGATATATTTTTCGAAGTTTTTCCGACGAAGTAAAAACCCCTTCCAATTTATCTGTTTCCTCCTTGCTCAAAGGATGAAAGTTTATAAGCAGGAAAGCATATAAAATACCAAAGATAGCACTACCCAGCAACCAGCCAATGAGCGTCTGGAAATAGATATAAAAAGGCAAACTCACCGCTCCTAAAAATAGGAATAACATCCCATATCGGAAAATAATGTTTCGAGGATATTTTATGGGTACGTATCGACGTAATAAGATGAGCATAAATAAATTTTTAAGAAACTCGCCCATAACTGAAGCTAGCGCAACACCCACTATTCCAAACCATTTCATAAAATAAATTCCGGACCCGATACTAAAAACAACAATTACCCTTGAATACAGATTAATCTCTACCCTTTCCTTAAGTTGAATGACCAAATTAAGCGGATAAAAATAACCATTGACCAATATTCCCAGCAATGAAACACAGGTAACCCAATAGGCCGGAAGGTATTTTTCGTCAAACACATTAATAATGACTCCCTTGCCAAATATTACGAAATACAACACCGGAAACATAAACAAGGGCATTAATACTTTGACCGCGAACATATAAAAATCATTTATCTCTTTATGGTTATCGGAATAAGCGAACCGTTTAAAAAATATAGGTTTTAATACGGACTCAAATTCCCTAAACGGTAATATCTTATAAAAAATCTCAAATATTTTAAGTGCAAAACCATATAATCCCACAAAAAAGGGTGATGACATGGCAGCAATAATATAATGATCGCTGGTTTTACCAATAATACCATAGCCTAATTCGGAGAAAAAAGATAACATGTAAAATCTGGAAATTCTACCTTTTATCGTTAATGACGTATGCGAATCCGAAGGATTATTAATTTTGATTAGTTCTTTATATATGCCCCTTATTACGAATAATACAAATACTAAAAATGCCATGGCTTCGATGTACAGTAGTAAATTAACCGTTATCCTATCCAGCATAAGTATATAAGCCGAAGCTCTAAAAATAACCACCAAAACATTGGCTTTGGCACTTAAGGGGTGTTTTAGGAAGGATGAAATGATGGTTTCGGCAAGCACTTTTAGTGCATAGCAAATTACGAAAACGAAAAAAGCTGTGATGTGTGTATCGAAACTATCTATATTAAAAAACTTGGAAAACCCAGCCTGAAAAATCCATAACAAAACCGAAAATAAAACCACCATTACAAAGGCCAACGTAACGGAATATAATAAAAGTTTCCGCACTACAGAAAAGTGTCCACCTTGGGTAAGTTCAGGCACATATCGTAACAAAACATTTTTAAGAGGGCTGGTTATAAACAACTGATAAACAACAAATAAACCAAAAATAAAAGTATATGTACCATATACTTCCACGGGTAGTTTACGAATAACCAACACGGTAGCAAACAAACCCAATATTTGAGTAATAATTGTACCGGCATAAACCCATAAAGTATTGTCGATTAATTGCTTTTTATGTGATACGGACATTTAGTATATTATTATAGTAGGGTTTTATATTTTTTTGGTCGCTCATACGTCTTACGACCCATTAAACCTTGCACAAAATATTTTAAATACTCAAACTTTAGGGCTAAATTAATGGATACCCCAGAACTTTCTACATCGATACGTTGAATGTGACTGTTTATTATATCATTGCCCATCCCCATTACCCCAAACGTAATTTCACATTTAGATGCTATGGCTTCAAATAGTTGGATGGACATATTGTGGTCGCGCAAAGGAAATGCAAATATAGCGTAGGATAATCCAAAGCGCTTTTTTACCCAATCGATGCTATCCAATGTTTGATTTATCTGCTCCGAAAAAGAAATTTCATCATATTTTGGGTGATCCATACTGTGCCCCCCAAACCAAAAACCTTCGCTTATCATCTTCTCAATCTGTTGGCTACTTAAATATATCTGATTTTCAGCTAAGTATTGCTTTACATCGATATTAAATAAAGTAGCCAACTCATCTAAAATAGGCGACTTGTTATAAGCTATGGAATTAAGAGTCACAAAAAAATCATCAGCTTCAATTTCATGCTCTGTAAGCAATGCTTTCCACATAGATTGTTTTGCATCCACCTCAATTGCAGAAACGGATTGTGCGATAAGATTTTTTTTTCGTTGATAATGAAGAACCTTATTATCAACAAATAAAGGATTTAAGAAAAAAGCAGCGGAGATTTGATGCTTTAAAAGGATGGGTCGTATTTTATGATACACCGCTGCCAAGCCATCGTCAAATGTTAAAAACACACTATTCAAGGGTAAATTTTCACCCTGCAGCTTGTATTTTATTAGCTCCAAAAGACTAACAAAATCATAATGCTTTTTTAAGAAAATTATATCCCTTTCCAGCTCATCCTCTGAGCGGTAAATGTTTTTATTGATTCTGGGATCCGTATCTATGCCTAAAATACTGTGGTAATTAATAACCAACAGCTCACGCTTAGCCTTTTCTCTTATCTTTTTAAAAGATATTAGTTTGAGAAATTTATAAACCCATGCCTTGGAGAAGTTCTTTACTTTTTTCTTCATCGAAACCTGAATAGTTTTAATGAACAAAGCTATACATTTGAGCTACATCTGCATACTATTAAATCAGATGTAAACATCAAGAATATGGCCTTACATCAAAAAAACAACATCCACACTAATTTAAGAGATGTGTTAAGGCAAGTGCTTACTAAAAACCCATATAGCAAAAATGGGGTGCCTGTTAAAAACAGACACCCCACATTACCCAGACAAAATAAACAAACTAACCTAAACGTTTTGCAACCTCATCCCAATTAATAACGTTATAAAAAGCGCCAATATAATCAGGACGAAGGTTCTGATATTTTAAATAGTAGGCATGTTCCCAAACATCCAACCCTAAAATTGGTGTTCCTTTTACTTCGGCAACATCCATTAAAGGGTTATCTTGATTTGGTGTTGAGCTAACAACCAAACTGCCATCTTGTTTTTTAACCAACCAAGCCCATCCCGAACCAAATCGTGTGGCGGCTGCTTTTGAAAATTGTTCTTTAAATGCATCGAACGAACCAAAACTTTTTTCGATGGCCTGTAAAACTTTACCACTTGGAAGTCCACCTCCGTTGGGCGACATTACTTTCCAAAATAAATCGTGGTTGTAATATCCACCACCGTTGTTTCTTACTGCCACCGGGTGTTTTGATATCCCAGCCAAAATGTCTTCAATTGATTTTCCGGCCAAATCAGTTCCTTCAATGGCGGCATTCAGGTTATTGGTGTATCCCGCATGGTGTTTGCTATGATGAATCTCCATGGTACGAGCATCGATATTTGGCTCTAATGCATTGTATGCGTAATCTAATTCAGGTAGTTTAAATGACATAACTTTGGTTAATTTAAAATGTTCTACAATCTAATTCGAAATGAAAATATACTTTGTTTTTATTGAGATATTATCATCTTTATTTCTCATATCGAACTCAACACTATAACGCCACCAAACCTAAATTGTTTAAAGATTTTTTAAAATATTATCTTCGCTGTTCAAAATCAATTTAAAACAATACTATACACAGTGCACAAAGACATTCTTAAATTATCCATACCCAACATACTAACCAACCTTACCGTTCCCCTGCTCAGCATGGTCGATTTGCATTTAATGGGCTATTTAGGTTCCGAGATTTATATTGGTGCGATAGCACTGGGTGGGGTTATTTTTAATTTTGTGTATTGGGGGTTTAATTTTTTACGCATGAGCATTAGTGGAATTACTGCACAGGCTTATGGTAAGAAAAATAGCAACGAAATGGCCATGGTTTTATTTAGGGGAATAGGTATTGCTGTTTTTGGTGGACTGCTACTCCTTATATTTCAGGTTGGTATAGAGAAGCTGGGATTTTCTTTATTAGGCGGTTCGCCCGAGGTAACCGAGCTTGCCCGAAGTTATTTTTACGTCAGGATTTGGGCAGCACCAGCCGCTATTGCCTTAATGGTTATAAATGGATGGTTTTTAGGAATGCAAAATGCTTTGTACCCGATGATTATTGCCGTAAGCATTAATTTAATTAATATAGGCAGCAGTTTTTTGCTGGTACGCGAATTTGGCATGGAAGAACGCGGTGTGGCCATGGGTACGGTGATTGCCCAATACGTTGGTTTACTTTTGGCGGGAATCCTATTTTTAAGAAAATACCGTTCAGTACTCAGCTTTTTCAAAATCAAAGCTATTTTCGTAGCCTCCGAACTGAAAAGCTTTTTACATGTAAGTGCTGATATCTCTGTGCGTATGTGGTGCGTAGTGGCCGTTTTTACTTTTTTCACCTCCGAATCGGCCACGTTTGGCGATGTGGCATTGGCAGCCAACAGTATATTATTGCAATTTCTATTCTTCTTTTCCTATTTTTTAGATGGATTTGCTTATGCTGCCGAAGCTATTATTGGTAAGTATTTTGGCGCAGCAAACAAAGCAAAATTAATGGAAGCTTCAAAAAAACTATTTTACTGGGGAATATTTTTTGGTGTATCCTTTACCCTTGCTTATTATTTGGGTGGAAGAACAATGCTTACATTTTTTACCGATAACCAAGCGGTGTTAGACGAAGCAAAAAAATATTTACCTTGGTTAATCTTCATTCCCCTTGCCAGCTTTGCCTCTTTTATTTGGGACGGCATTTACATAGGTGCAACCGCATCAAAAGCTATGCGAAACACCATGCTCATCGCCTCCATCTTATTTTTCTTTGTTCCATACTATATCTTTCATCCCTATTTGGGTGTTCATGCCTTGTGGATGTCCATGCTTTTATTTATGCTATCACGAGGAGTAGCGCAAACCATTTTGGCCAAGCGTGCTGTTTATGACAAGCTGAGGTAGTGTGAATTTACTTCCAGGGTAATTTACTCACGGTGTGAATATTTAAATGATGCCAATATTCACCCCGTGAGTAAGCGATAATCACCCCGTGAGTAAATAATATCCGTGCAAACCGTGTTTAAATTGTCATATACTAAATGCCAATAACCACACTTATGCACCCCTCACCAAAATCCATCCTTTTTATTTCCTTCCTGCTATTTGCTAGCACAGGTGTTTATTCACAGGTGCAAAACATCAAGAGCTCTGTACAAAATGACAAAAGTAGCTCTGTTGCTTATTTGTCTAATTCTTCACACAGCTCCTATCGTAATTCATATAATTCATACAACGATAGAACAAGCTTTAAAGAAAGTTTTACCGACTATATTTTTGGTAGCATTATTCATGGGCTTGCTTTTATAAGTGTCGAAGCACAAAAGTCAGTACTCTACAATAAAGAAAGTCATCCTAACCTTGTATCGCTTCAAGCGGATTTGGACTATGGAACCAACTTTTCGGAGCTCACTTTTAACCCATCTTTTAGAGCAAATTGGGGATTGCTTGCTACGGATTTTAGATACGCGCTTCTGCACGATAATACAGGCTCGCTGGAATCACTGGACTGGCAAGTGCTGATTTTACGGATACCCATAAAAAATATAAAACTGAATTACGGTATCGGATTTACTTCCATCATGAACCCAAAATCGACCTACTTCGAAAGTTCTACGGGCTTCGACATCAATTTGAACGAACGTAAACTAAATCTATCGGGCAATTACCGTTGGACGTCGCGAAAAACGGATTATCGCTATCGTCAGGAAGTTAAATTTACTGCTGACTATAAAATAATTCAGAAAGATATTTTTAGTATTTCACCCATGATTGGCATTACATATCAAGAATACTTTAAGCAGGATAGTTATTTGCTTTTTAACGCTGGGGTTAGGATAAGATTATCGTGGGATTGAAAAAAATAGTTTAGTTAACCTTAGTTTACTTAGTGCCTTAGTGGTTATCGCCATTTTCAAAATCCAAAAACCATTCTTCATCCCCTTTCAACTTTTTAAAGTTAGATGCAGCTTCAAGAATGGAAGCCAATAAATTGTACTCGGGCATTTGATAGTTTAAGTTATAACCAGAATTCAAAAACACCATAAAAGAGTCTAAGCAGGTGCCTTTATATTCGGTTAGTCGAGTGATATTTTCGCGCGATGTAAAATAATTGAAGCGCTGACTTTTATGCTGTATCTCTTCCAGTTTTTCCACCTCTTTCCGTTGACTCACCACCTTATCTTTACCTCCAAAGCCTATTCCCACCCCAAACGTTCCTCTTGCCGCAACAGCATCTGACTTGCCCCAAGCAATGGCATCATCAAAGTTCCATCCTGCTGCCATTTCCTTGGCTAAATCCTCCTTGGTCTTTGGCACTCTTAAATCTTTAAAAGCTTGTTTAAAATGGGCATACGAATAGTATCGCACCACCTCTACCTCGCTTAAAGCATACACATTGGTTCGCACTTTAAGCTGTATTTTTTGTTCCATAACGTACCAAACATTAGGAATAACCCAAGTAGTATCGCGATATCCGAGGCTATGAAATCGCAATGTATCACCTACGGAACCCGAAATGGCAAAAGAACCATCGGTATCAGTTAGGGTAACTTCCCCTGTTTTTTCATTTTTTACGGCTCCAAACGGCACCACCTCCTCGTTAGGCTCTTGGATAAGATAGGCGCCAAAACGTTTTGTTTCGGTACTTTGTGCAAAAGAAATATTTGCTATCAAGAGAAAAAAAATGACTGATGTAATATGCTTGTGTTTCATTTTTAAAAATAAGTATCGAAAATACAAAACAAATAAACATTGAAATTTATTTACCGTTCCCTTAACCAAACTTTAACTTTAGCTGATTATCATTGCGAGATTATCAAATTACACTTACATCTATCAAATTGTCACAATATGTGGTTATATGATTTGCTATTAGTATGCTTTCCTCCTATTTTTGTGGCAAACAATAAAGTAATAGCATGATAGAACAATACAAAAAAGTTATTGAGGAAGCCTGGGAGAACCGGGAGCTATTAAAATCAAAGGATACCCAAGATATTATCCGCACTTTAATGGAGATGTTGGACAAGGGCAAGATAAGGGTAGCCGAGCCCAATGGTGACGAGTGGAAAGTGAACGAGTGGGTAAAAAAGGCCGTTATCTTGTATTTCCCCATTCAAAAGATGGAAACCATAAACGCTGGTCCAATGGAGTTTCACGATAAAATGGCGCTCAAAAAAAATTATGCTGAGCTAGGGATACGGGTAGTCCCTCATGCCGTAGCTCGTTATGGTGCCTATATAGCTAGCGGTGTTGTTTTGATGCCCTCGTACGTTAACATTGGCGCCTACATCGAGAGCGGCACCATGGTGGACACTTGGGCTACAGTAGGCAGCTGCGCACAAATTGGCAAAAATGTTCACCTAAGCGGTGGCGTGGGTATTGGTGGTGTTTTAGAACCTATACAAGCTGCTCCGGTTATTATTGAGGACGATGCTTTTATCGGTTCACGCTGTATTGTGGTGGAAGGTTGTCGTGTGGGTAAAGAGGCAGTTTTAGGTGCCAACGTGGTTTTAACAGGTTCCACCAAAATTATTGATGTTACCGGCGACAAACCTGTTGAATACAAAGGATACGTTCCTCCACGTTCTGTAGTTATCCCCGGAACTTATACAAAAAAATTCCCTGCTGGCGATTTTCAGGTGCCCGCAGCCCTCATCATAGGACAAAGAAAAGAATCAACCGATAAAAAAACTTCGTTAAACGATGCTTTGCGCGAGAATAATGTAGCGGTTTGATGATATGGTGATTCGATGATGCGATGATGTGGTGATGATGTGATGATGTGGTAATGTGATGATTCGCTGATGTGCTGATGTGCTGATATGAAGATGTGGTGATGATGTGATGATGATTTGGTGATTTGGAGCAAGGCGATCCCGAAGGAAATAAAATGTAAGAATCGGGATCTCGCTTTGCTCGACATCCCGCAGAATTGCGGGAAGAGACTTGGAAGCCATAAGTCATTATCTTCCTGTCTCTTTTCTAACAGTCTAACATCTAATAATCTATCATCCCAGCCTGCCGGCTGGCAGGTAACGGTCTATTATCTAATAGTCTAAAAAAATGAACGACGATATAAGAAAAGCGGTTGAAACATTGCAAAATGGTGGGCTTATTTTGTACCCTACCGATACCATTTGGGGTATTGGCTGCGATGCTACCAATGAGGATGCTGTGAAAAAAGTTTATACCTTAAAGCAGCGCCACGATAGCAAAAGCGCGTTGGTGCTGCTTGATAAGGATATGAAGATAAGTTCGTACGTAACTAAGGTGCCCGAGATGGCCTGGGACTTGATTGAGCTGAGCGTGAAGCCGCTGACCATCATTTATCCTAATGCCAAAAACCTGGCCAGGAACCTATTGGCCGAAGATAACAGCGTGGGCATACGAATTACCAAAGAGGAGTTCTCTAAAAAGCTTTGTGAGCGATTTAAAAAGCCCATTGTTTCTACCTCTGCCAATATCAGTGGGCAACCATCGCCCAGATATTTTGGCGAAATTGCAGAAGAGGTGAAAAATGGCGTTGACTATATTGTACAATTCCGGCAAACAGAAACAGCTAACCCTGCCCCATCAAGCATTATTAAACTTGACGTTGGCGGACAGGTTAAAATAATTAGAGAATAAGTAATCAGTTGGAACGAAGTGACATCCCGTCATCTTTAAATTCATTTATTTTTGACGGGAAATCGGTCAACAGTAATCAGAGAATCGCATGAAAACAGAGAAGATAGATTTTAACCATCAAAACAATATCCAAATCCGCTTTAACGATATAGATGGGCTGGGTCATGCCAACAACTCCACCATTCAGGAATATTTTGACTTAGGGAGATTGGGATACTTTAACAAGGTTTTTAAAAACGAAGTCAACTGGCAAGAGTTTGGCGCCATTGTAGCCACTATAACAACCGATTTTTTAGCTCCTGTTTTTCTAAACGATAAGCTAGTGGTAAAAACTAAGATTTTATTTATTGGCGACAAAAGCATGAAGATGATTCAGCATATTGTGGACGACAAAAACAACCTAAAAGCCACTTGCAACTCAGTGATGGTAGGTTTTGACCCAAAAACACAGACCTCGGTTCTCATTCCAGACCAATGGCGCCGATGGATTTCGGAGGTTGAAGAAACCAATTTATAAAATTAGTCTGTTTAAAACGGTACTGTTTTATCAAGAATTACTTAACCCTACCTGGATTTTTGCTCATAAATTCTTTCCAACTATTAACGGTCTTTTCCGTTTTAAGACTTTGGTTCTGAAAGAAATGACACAGTGCGGCTGCTACGCCGTCGGTGGCATCCAGATATTTTGGATCTGTTTCAATTTTCAGATAACGCGACAACATGTTAGCCACCTGCTCTTTGCTTGCCCGTCCACTGCCCGTGATGGCTTGCTTTATTTTTAGAGGGGCATATTCAAAAACGGGTAAATCGCGCGAAAGGGCAGCAGCCATGGCTACACCCTGAGCACGCCCCAACTTTAACATCGACTGCACATTTTTACCAAAAAAAGGTGCTTCAATGGCCAGTTCATCGGGCGTGTAATTATCGCATAGGCGGATGATGGTTTCGTATATTTTTTTGAGTTTGATATAGTGGTTGTCGTACTTTTGAAGTTCAAGCACACCCATAGAAACCAAGGAAGGCTGGTTTCCCACCACCTTAATTACCCCATATCCCATAACTGTTGTTCCGGGGTCAATACCCAATATTATACGTTCCTTTACCACTCAATAAATTATAACGAGCGCAATATAGAACTAAAAAACAACACCTTTTCGCCAAAATCCATACTCATTTGCTTTAGCATAACGGGCGATTGTTTATTGATGGCATCCAAATCGTCGGGAGTTACTACTTTCCATTGTACCGATATAGTTCTTTCTTCTTCGTTTTCAATGCTCATTACTTCGTACACATCCACTTCCGAAGCTGGTACTAAATTATGAATCAATGGCTTGCAAGTTGTATCGAGCCAATTTTGCCAAGCATCAAAAGTGGCATTATTTACCACGAAAGTGGTATTGTAAATATACATGGTGATGGTGCTTAAAAAGAATTGTGTATTAAGATCTCTTTACTAAATCAGGCATTTGCTTTTAATGCACTTTTCAGTTCTGGGCTGAGCGTATCCATTTTTTTTCGTATCTGAAACAATTCTTCTCGTGGAATAACCTGACTATTCAGTATAATCCTGGCTTTACTCATTTGTTGAGCAACTGTTATACCCGTAATTATTTTTTTCTTACAC